>CACIBQ010000008.1 GCA_902584915.1 uncultured Pelagibacteraceae bacterium | reverse complement strand
TCTTGTCTAAATTGATCAGAATTAATGTCTGGTAATTTTTTTTCAATTTTATTAATTTTAAACAGTAAATAATGATTATTATTATCAACCAAAAAAATTTGATCAGAAATATTTTTTTTTGAATAGATAAGTGTAAATTTTTTATCGTATGGATAATATTCCTTAATAATTTCAAGATTTAAATTGTATTGATTGGCAATTACTTCAATGCTTTCATTGTTTAGAATTTTGTTGTCTATATCGTCGATAATCTTAAAAAATTCATCATTATATTCTTCGGAGTTTAATAATGTTTGAGGTGTTAGTTTTGTATATTTGAAATCGATAAAATCTTTCTTAAGTTTATCTTCATTAGATCTAATATATTCATCAGTTTCATCAATTGTAAAATCTTTTTTGTAATTTTCCTCTAAGCTTACAAAATCTAATTCAATATTTTTATTTTCATTGTCATATTTTTTATTTGCTAAAAAATTTGGAACCACTAAACCACCATTAATATATTTAAATAAAACATTTTGAAGTTCTTTTTTTTTTAATCTTTCTTCAAATTGAGATGCAGATATATTATTTTCCAGTAAAAATTTTTCATATTTTGTTCTTGAAAAATTATTTTTTTCATCAAAAAAGTTTTTATTACTTATAATTCTATTTTTTAAAGTTTTATCTGAAAAATTTAAATTAAGATTTTTGATTTCCATCATCATTAGTTCTTGCGAAATCAATTGACTGAGCAATTCTTCAAAAATATTTTTATCTAGATTTTCTCTTATTGATGTTTCGTTCAACCCTGAGTCGTTAACATGCTTTATAAAATCGGTAACTGAAATTGTGTTATTATTTATCTTTGCAACATTATTTGTATTTCCTCTTGTAAATACATCACCCATTCCCCAAAAAACAAATGGTACAGCAATAAGTACTACTATAACCCATGATATTTTAGAGTTTGTAATACTTTTAAATTTACTAATCATACTAATAAATCTTTATTTATTGATTTTTTAAAAAACAAATCTATAGATTAAAATATCATATATGACAAATAATATATATTTCATTGCTAATTGGAAGATGTTTGGGAGTACATCTCTATTAAATTCATTAAATAAATTAATTAATTTAAGTAAATTAAAAAAGTATAAAAATTCAAAAATTATATATTTCCCACCTTTTACCCTAATTAAAGATTTCATAAAAAAATTTAATAAATCAAAAATTTCTGTAGGAGCACAAAACTGTCATCATGTACAGGATTATGGATCTTTTACAGGTTCAATCAGTCCAAAAATGCTAAAAGACCTTGGATGTAAATATGTTATCCTTGGCCATTCTGAAAATAGAAATGACGGTGAAAGCGATCTTGATGTTAATAAAAAAATTATTTCAGCACTTAATAAAAATTTAAAAATTGTATTTTGTATAGGAGAAACTCTTAAAGAAAAAAGAAAAAAACTTACACATTCTGTTTTTAAAAAACAAATAAATCGTGGACTTAAAGGTGTCAAAAATTATCGAAATGTTTTAGTTGCTTATGAGCCTGTTTGGTCAATTGGAACAGGAGTTATACCAAAAAGCAAAGAATTAGAAATAAATGTAAGTAAAATCAGAAAATTATTATCAAAAAGAACTAAATATAAATTGCCCATACTTTATGGAGGGTCTGTAAGTAGTAAAAACATAAATTCTCTTAAAAATATAAGTGGTATTAATGGATTTTTAGTTGGTTCAGCTTCTCAAAATTCAAAAAAATTTATTGATATAATAAAAAAAACAATTAATTAGTTCGCATGGAAAATACTTTACTTGTAATTAATATTATCTTAGCTGCTATATTAGTAGTTCTAGTACTTGTTCAAAAATCTGAAGGTGGAGCTTTAGGTATTGGTTTATCTCAAGATAATTTTATGTTTTCAAGATCAGCGGGTAATTTTTTAACAAAATCTACGGCTTTAATTGCAACATTATTCATAATTTGTAGCTTATCACTAACTATAATCTCAAGAAGCGAACTTGAGCCTACAGGTTCAGTTTTGGATAAAATTGAAGAAAATCAAGAAGAGACACCAAAAATTCCAGAAAATAACAATTAATACTTTGAAATAATATAATATCGAGCTATAACATAATTCCATGGCGCGATATATATTCGTAACCGGCGGCGTGGTTTCATCATTAGGCAAGGGATTGTCATCTGCTTCTTTAGCTTATCTTTTAAAATCTCAAGGATACAAAGTAAGAATTAGAAAAATGGATCCATATTTAAATGTTGATCCAGGAACAATGAGCCCATTTCAACATGGAGAAGTATTTGTAACAAATGATGGCGCAGAAACAGATCTGGATCTCGGTCATTACGAAAGATTTACAAATATTTCAGCTAAAAAATCTGACAATATTACAACAGGAAGAATTTATAGCGATATAATTAAAAAAGAACGTAAAGGAAAATATTTAGGAAAAACAGTCCAAGTTATACCTCACGTTACAGATAGGATAAGAGAATTTATAAAAGATGACATATCTAACGAAGACTTTGTTATTTGTGAAATAGGAGGAACAGTTGGTGATATAGAAAGTTTACCATTCGTTGAAGCTATAAGACAATTTTCAAATGAAGTTGGAAGAAATAAAAGTTTATTTATTCACTTAACGTTCGTTCCTTTTTTGAAATCATCAGATGAAATTAAAACAAAACCAACCCAGCACTCCGTTAAAGAATTAAGAAGCCTAGGCATACAGCCAGATATTATTATTTGTAGATCTCAAAAATCTATACCTCTAGACCAAAGAAAAAAAATATCGCTATTTTGCAATGTAGATATAGAAAATGTTATAGAAACAGTTGATGTTAGAACAATTTATGAAGCACCAATAAGTTTTTATAATGAAAAATTAGACAAACAAGTTTTAAAATATTTTAAATTAAAACCTAAAAAAAAAATTAATCTATTACCTTGGAAAAAAATTACTAAAACTGTTTTAAATACAAAGAAAACAATAAATATTGCAATTATAGGAAAATATGTAAATTTAAAAGATGCTTATAAATCTTTAGATGAAGCATTAATTCATGGAGGGATAAACAATAATGTTAAAGTAAATTTAATAAGAATTGAATCTGACAAATTAAAACCCAGTCAAGTTAGCAATGTTTTAAAAAATGTATCCGGTGTTCTTATACCTGGTGGATTTGGAAAAAGAGGTACAGAGGGTAAAATATCTGCTATTAGCTATGCAAGAAAAAATAAAATTCCCTTTTTAGGTATTTGTTTTGGAATGCAAATGGCTGTCATAGAATTTGCTAGGAATATTTTGAAAATCAATGATGCTGGATCAAGTGAGTTAGATAAAAAATGCTATCCTGTTGTTGGTTTGTTGAGTGAATGGAATAAAAATGGATCACTTATAAAAGGTACAAATAAAGATTTAGGAGGAACCATGAGACTAGGTTTGTACGAAGCAAAATTAAGACATAATTCATTGATACAAAAGATTTATAAATCAAAATCAATATTAGAAAGACATAGACATAGGTACGAAGTGAATAGAAATTTAAAAAATAAATTTGAAAATAAAGGAATGATTTTTTCAGGCATGTCTCCTGATGATAAATTACCTGAGATAATTGAGATCAAAAATCATCCATGGTTTATAGGTGTTCAGTATCATCCTGAATTTAAATCTAGACCTTTAACACCACATCCTTTATTCTCGTCATTTATCAAGGCTGCAAAATTCTACAAATGACAAATAAACAAGTTAATTGTAATGGCATAAAGATATCAAATATCGATAAAATAGTATTGATATCTGGACCTTGCCAATTAGAAACAGAACAGCATGCCATGGATATGGCTGGAAAAATTAAAGAAATAGCAACAAAATTTAAAATAGGATTTATTTATAAAACATCATTTGATAAGGCAAATAGAACTAGTTTAAAAGGCAAGAGAGGAGCTGGGCTAGATTCATCATTGCCAGTTTTTGATAAAATTAGAAAAGATTTACAAATTCCAGTACTAACCGACATACACAATATTGAACAGTGTTCTATTGTTTCTAAACATGTTGACGTATTACAAATTCCTGCTTTTTTATGTCGACAAACTGACTTGTTAGTTGCAGCTGCTAAAACTAATAAAATTATTAATGTAAAAAAAGGACAGTTCTTAGCACCTTGGGATATGGTTAATGTAACAAAAAAAATTTCCGACTCAGGTAATGAAAATATTTTGGTTACTGAGAGAGGTGCAAGCTTTGGATATAATACATTAGTATCAGATATGAGATCAATACCAATAATGTCAAAAAATGGATATCCTGTAATTTTTGATGGTACTCACTCAGTCCAGCAACCGGGAGGATTAGGAGAAAAAAGTGGAGGACAAAGAGAATTTGTAGAGTATTTATCAAGAGCCGCCGCTGCTGTTGGAGTTGCAGGTATTTTTTTAGAAACTCATCAAGATCCAGATAATGCTCCATCAGATGGACCAAATATGGTCCCTTTAAATAAATTAGAAAGTTTGATTTCTCAAATTGTTGAAATAGATAATTTAATAAAAAAATAATCAATGAGCAAAATAACAAAAGTCATAGCTAGACAAGTTTATGACAGCAGAGGAAACCCCACAGTCGAAGCTGAAGTTTTTGCTAGCAATATGAAAGCAAGAGCTATATGCCCTTCGGGTGCCTCAAGAGGATCACATGAAGCTTTTGAAAAAAGAGATATTTTAAATAAAAAATTTTTAGGAAAAAGTGTTCTTAATGCAGTTAAGTTAATAAATACAAAAATTTCAAAAAAGCTAAAAAATCAAAACATACATAATCAAGAAAATATTGATTATATTTTAATTAAACTTGATGGAACACAACAAAAGAAAAAATTTGGTGCAAATTCATTACTAGCAGTCTCAATGGCAGTAAAAAAGCTATCTGCGAGAATTAAAAAAATTCCTCTTTATAAAACTTTTTTAATAAAAAAAAATTTTAAATTACCTTATCCATTAATGAATGTAATAAATGGTGGAGTCCATGCAAATAATGGACTCAGAATTCAAGAATTTATGATTAGGCCTGACAAAGCAAAATCATTTAAAGAGGCAATAAGAATGTGTTTTTTGGTAATAAATAATTTAAAATCCTTAATTAAAAAAAGAGGAGACTCAACTTCAGTTGGTGATGAAGGTGGATTTGCTCCAATGATAAATGATAATGAAGACGCATTAAAATTAATAGTAAAAGCAATTAAAAAAACAGGATTTAAAAATGGAAAAGATATTTCAATATGTTTGGATGTAGCTGCTAATGAGCTATTACAAAAAAATAAATATGCTATTCATTCAAAAAAATTCATTTCGGTTGAAAAATCAATTACAGAATATGAAAAGTTAATTAATAAATTTAAAATTAAATCTATAGAAGATCCTTTTGCTGAAAATGATTGGTCATCTTGGAATAAATTTATGAAATTTATGAATAAAAAAATTCAAATTGTTGGAGATGATTTGTATGTAACAAATCTCCAGAGACTTAAAGTGGGTTTTTTAAATCAATCATCAAACGCAATATTAATTAAATTGAATCAAATTGGAACTGTAACTGAAACAGTTGAAGTTATTAAATTTGCACAAAATATTGGTTTTAATACTATAATTTCACATAGATCTGGAGAATCTGAAGATACATTTATTGCCGATTTATCGGTTGGTACAAATTCAAACCAAATAAAAGCTGGTTCTTTGTGCAGATCAGAAAGAGTTGCAAAATACAATCAAATAATCAGAATAGAAGAAAGCTTAGGAAAAAAAGCTAAAATGAACAAATTATGATAGAAAAAATAAAAAAAAATTATTTTGTTTTAATTGTGACATTTTTGTTTTTGTATTTTTTTTTTAATCTATTAGATGGTGAACGAGGTTTAATTTCTTTATTAAAAAAAAAGAATTTACTTTCAAAATTAAAATTTGAAGAAAAACAAGTTAATAATGATATAGAAATTTTTGAATTTAAAAATTCATTATTAAGTAACAATTTTGACTTAGATTATATTGAAATTTTAATTAGAGAGAAATTTGTTTATAGTAAGAAAGGTGAAAAAATTTACATATTAAAAAATGACAATTAGACATCCAGAAAAGCAAAATAAGCCAATTAATCCAATTAAAAAAAAACCTGATTGGATAAGATCTAAACTTACTAATAGCAAAGAATTTTTTTTTACCAAGACCATTGTAAATAAAAATAACTTAGTTACCGTATGCCAGGAGGCTAATTGTCCAAATATAACTGAATGTTGGAGTAAAAGACATGCAACATTTATGATTATGGGAGATACCTGTACAAGAGCTTGTGCTTTCTGTGATGTTAAAACGGGTAAACCTCAAAAATTAGATGATTTTGAACCAGTAAAAATTGCTCAAGCTGTAAAAAAATTAAATCTTAAACATGTTGTAATTACTTCTGTAGATAGAGATGATTTAAATGATGGAGGATCAAATCATTTTTATGAAGTGATAACACAAACAAAAAAAACTAACCCAAATACTACTATAGAAGTACTAACACCTGATTTTCTAAGAAAAGGAGATGCATATAAAAAAGTATTAGAAGCAAATCCAGATGTTTTTAATCACAATATTGAAACTGTACCTAGTCTTTACTTAAAAGTTAGACCAGGGTCTAGATATTTTTCTTCCTTAGAACTTTTAAAAAATACAAAAAAAATGAACAATAAAATTTTTACTAAATCTGGATTAATGGTTGGTTTAGGCGAGACGAGGGATGAAATTTTACAAGTAATGGACGATTTGAGATCAGCTGATGTTGATTTTTTAACAATAGGACAATACCTACAACCTTCTGTAAAACATTTTCCTTTAGATAGATATTATTCTCCAAAAGAATTTGATGATTTAGGAATCATTGCTAAAACTAAAGGTTTCTTATTAGTATCTTCATCACCTTTAACAAGATCTTCCTACCACGCAGATGAAGATTTTTCCAAATTAAAACATAGTAGAATTAATAGTCATTAATGCCAAAAGCTTCAATTAAGAGATTAATTGAATGCAAAAAAAAAAATTTGATTGATTTAGTTCTAGATATTGAAAAATATCCTGAGTTCATACCTTTTTGTTATAATGCTAAAATTTATAAAAATGAAAATAAAGGAGATTTTAAAATAATAATTGCCGATCTTTCAATAGGGAAAGGTCCCTTTAAAGATACTTATAGGAGCGATGTAAAGTTCAATAAAAAAGATAATTCTATATATGTTAAAAATATAGACGGTCCATTAAATCATTTAACAAATATTTGGAACTTTAAAGAAATAAATAATATGACAGAGGTTACTTTTGATATAGATTTTGAAATTAAAAATAAGTTTTTAAATACAATAATGTCAGCTTCTTTTCAATTTGGACTTGAAAAAATTGCAGATTCTTTTCAAAAAAGGGCTGAAGATCTATTTAAGGAGTCTTAAAATTAAATTTAAAGATTTATTGACTGTAGCCTTTTGGATTGAAGTTCTATTTTTACCTTTTAAAAAATACTTGTTTACTTGAATTTTTTTACCTTTTTTAATTCCAATATAAACCAAACCCACAGGTTTTTGTTTAGTTCCTCCTTTAGGTCCAGCAATTCCAGTAACTGATATACAGATATTGGTTTTGCTAATTCTGTTTAAATTTTTAACCATAGATAAACAAGTTTCATAACTTACAGCTCCATGGTTTGCTATTATCTTCTTAGGAACCTTAAGCATTTTGATTTTTGCCTGATTAGAATATGTAATTAATCCAAGAGTAAAAACTTTTGAAGATCCACTAATCGCGGTTATTGAGCTCGAAAGCAAGCCTCCTGTACACGATTCAGCAAAGGAAGCTTTAAGTTTTTTTTTTTCTAATAGCTTAACTATTTTTTTAGCAAGTTTATTCACGAAGTTATAACCATATATAAGACAAGTACAGCTACAACATATAATCCAGCACAAACATCATCCATAATAACTCCAAAACTGTTTTTAAAATTTTTATCATAATAGCTTACTGGGTAGGGTTTGGAGATGTCAAAAATTCTAAATAAAACAAACATTATAAAATAAAACGTTAATACTTGGCTAGTTTCTTTTGTACCTTCATGCGCAATTTCATAAAGACATATAGGGATTGATTGACCAATAAATTCATCAATAACAACTTCTTTTGGATCTTTATTGTCCAAATCTTTTATAAAAATATTTACTGCGTAGAGTGAAATAAAAAAAATTAAAATAACAAAAATTAAAATAATATTTGGCTGAATATTTAGTATATGAAACAAAACAAATAAAATTATTGTTGTAACCAAAGACGCAACACTACCAGGTATTTTTGTAAATTTACCTATTCCAAATAAAGTAACGAATAAAAAATTAATTTGACTAATCATATTTAATTAAAGAAGTAATTACTTCACAAGCTATTGCTTTTTCTTTACCAATTAAACCTAATTTTTCAACTGTTTTACCTTTTAAGTTAATCTTATAATTATTTATTTTCATAAGTCTTGATAGGGAATTAATTATTTTGCTTCTATACTTTGAAACCTTAGGTTTTTCACATATTAAATTTATATCTATATTATTAATATAAATATTTTTTTTTTTTAAATTATCTAAAATAGGTTTTAACATTTTAGTTGATCTTATATTTTTAAATTTTCTCTTATTACTAGGAAAATATGTACCTATATCTTTTTTTTGTATTGCACCTAATATCGAGTCGATTATTGAATGTAAAATTACGTCACCATCAGAATGTCCTTGAAGACCTGAATGAAATGGTATTTTAATTCCACCTAAAAAAAGTTTTTTATTTTTAATTAATTTATGTATATCAAAACCAATTCCAAAATATGTTTTTTGTGATTTGATATCATCTATGTAGGTAATCTTATTATTCTGATTTTCACCAGAAATAAATTTTATTTTGTAATTTTGATTAATAAAAAGTGATGCTTCATCTGTTATATTTTTATTTTGTTTTATAGAAAGATTATATAATTCTTTAAATCTGAACGCTTGTGGCGTTTGTGTTAGAAAAGATTTTTCCTTTTCAAGATTAAAAATTTGATTATTTATTTTATATTTAATCGAATCTTTTGAAGTAATTATAGGCACAACTGCTTTGTTATTTTTTAAACTCTTAGTAAGATTTTTTAATAAATTAATTGAAAAGTTTGGCCTCGCTGCATCATGAAGAAGTACATTTTTTGGTTTAAATTTTTTTATTTTCTTTAATGCATTAAGTGATGAGTCTTTTCTTTCTTTTCCACCATTAACTAATAATATTTTATCTTTCTTATATTTTTTAAAATAATTTTTATGTTTTTTTGAAATAACTATTACTATTTTTTTAAATAATTTAGCTTTTAAGGCTTTATCAATTGAATGATCAATTAACGCTTTTCCATTAAAATCAAAAAATTGTTTGGGTTTTTTTTGGCTAAATCTTTGACCTTTTCCAGCTCCTAATATTATAAAATAGTTATTCATCTGTTTATTTTAAGTAAAATTACTATATTTTAAAAAAATGATAGATTTCATAAAAAGAAATATATTTATTTTAATAATCTTTTTTACAACATTATTATTAGGTTTCATAACTTTTTTCACTTTTCTAGACAAAAGTTTTATTAACTTAAGTCAACAAAATTTAAATACACTCCTTTATATAAATATAATTTTTTTAATTCTTTTTTTTCTATTAATTTTTAAAGAAATATCAAATTCTATTAAAGCTAATATAAATGTTAAAGGATCTGTAGCTAACCGAAAATATATAGTCTTTTTTTCATTATTTACACTTATACCATCTATTTTAATATCTGTTTTCTCACTTTTTATATTTTCTTTCGCTCTAGATAAATATTTTGATCAAAAAATTACTACTGCAGTAAATAATTCTTATGAACTTGCAAAAGATTATGTAAATGAAAAAAGAAATAAAATCGAATCTGATATAGTTTTAGTTGCTTTTGATTTAAATAAAAATATTAAATTAACTGATAATAAAACAGCCTTCCAAAATTATATAAATAATCAGAGAATTCTAAGAGGACTTGATCAATTGCATCTAATCAATAGTAAAAAAGAAATAGTTATGTCTGCACAGGGTACTGAATATATACCGATTGATGATCGTGCACTTAAAATGGTACTTAATGATGATAGACCTTTAAAAATTATTAATGCATTTGAAAATTATTCTGGTGCCATAATTAAACTTCCACAATATAATGATTTATATCTCTATGTAATTAAATATTTGGATAAAGATATTTCTAAATATTTGCAGGAGTCAGAAGAGGCAATTAATTTCTACTATACTGTCGAAGATCAGAGCACAGGTATAAAATTTTCCTTTGCATTAATATATATTATATTGGTAACTCTATTGCTTTTCTTATCTATAACAATTGCGATTAGATTTTCTTCTCGTTTCTTTGTTTCTATTAATAACTTAATTACAGCATCAGAACAAATTGGAAAAGGTGATCTAAATACAAAAGTTCCTGATATAAAAACTGATGTTGAGATGGAAAAATTAATTGATAATTTTAATTCAATGATAGCAAAGCTTAAAAATCAACAAGAAAAACTTCTAAATTCAGAACGTATGGAGGCCTGGGAAACTATTGCACGAAAGTTAGCTCATGAAATAAAAAATCCTTTAACTCCAATCCAACTAACCATCGACAATTTGAGATCAAAATATTTAATTGATATTAAAAATGAAAATAAAGAAAAATTTGAAATAAATTTAAAAACTATCAATAATCAAATTCACCAAATTGAAAATTTAGTCAATGAATTTTCTGATTTTGCTAGGATGCCAAAACCTATTTATAAAGAAAATAGCTTGAAAGAAGTAATAACAATCAATTTAGAATTGTTAAAAAAAATGGACAAAAACATTAATTTTAGTTTTAATTCTAAAAATTCATTTAAATTTAAATTTGACTATAACCAAATAAGCAGGGCTTGTTTTAACTTAATCAAAAACTCTATAGAAAGTTTGAATGAGAAAAGCAAAAAAACCACTAATTTCGATAAAAATATTGATATAGAAATAACGGAACATATTGATTATATATCTCTAACGATTATAGATACTGGGATAGGTTTTAAGAATATAAAAACTAGTGAATTAACAAAACCGTATTTTACAACAAAAGCTTATGGATCAGGTCTTGGATTGTCAATTGTTAGTAAAATTATAAATGATCATAATGGAGTTATTTCATTCACTAATTTAAATGATGGTGCAAAAGTAGAGATAAAATTTTTTAAATAGCTTATGGCAAATGAAATTCTAATAGTAGATGATAACCCTGATATAAGAAATATATTAAATGAACTAATTTCTGATCTGGGGTATAGAACAAGGTTAGCTGCAAACTACCAACAAGCTCTATCCGAAATAGATAAAAAACTTCCTGATGTAGCAGTATTAGATGTCAAATTGAGTAATACTGAAAATAATGAAGGTTTAAAATTGTTAGACCATATAAAAAATAAAAATAAAGATATACCTGTAATTATTATTTCAGGTCATGCTAATATTGAAATGGCAGTTGACTCATTGAGATTAGGAGCATTTGAGTTTATTCAAAAACCATTTGATAAAAACAGATTAACTAATTTTATAAATAGAGCTGTAGAAAACTATAATCTTAAAAAAGAGAATAAGTCGCTTAATGATAGATTATTTCATTCATTTGATATAATAGGAAATAGTAAAAACATTTCAAATATTAAGGATCAAATAAAACATTTAGCTTTTTCTGATAGCAGAATTTTTATAACTGGTCCTATTGGAAGCGGAAAAGAGCTGATTGCTAGAAAAATTCATTTAATTTCTAATAGAAAAAATCGACCTTTTAATATTATAAATGGTGCACTTCTTAACTCTGAAAAATATGAAAAAGAATTATTTGGTGAAGAGTTGAATGACGGATCAATAATTTATGGTGCACTCGAAAAAGCTTCTGGTGGTATATTGTTAATTGATGAAGTAACAGAAATACCTCTTGAGACACAATCTAAAATTTTAAGAGTTCTTATTGATCAAAAATTTAAAAGAATTAACGGCAAACACGATGTAAATGTTAATGTAAGAATTATTTGTTCAACTAACAAAGATCTGTCTTACGAAATCCAACTAGGAAATTTTAGAGAAGATCTCTACCATAGACTAAATGTTTTCAATATTAAACTTGAACCTCTTAACAAAAGAATTTCTGATATTCCAATGTTGTTCGAATATTTTATGGATAAATTATCTCAAATTTACAATATTAAAAAAATTGAAATTGAAGATTATAATTTTCTTATGAATTATGAATGGCCTGGAAATGTGAGAGAGTTAAGAAATTTAGTCGAAAGAATTATCATTTTGTCTCCAGGTCAAAACGTGGACAAAATTAATGAAATTATTAAAGAATCATTAACAAAAACATCATCCCATGAATTTAATATTTCTGAAAATCTTTCATTTACTCTAAGAGAGGCAAGAGAAAATTTTGAAAGAGAATATTTAACCTCACAATTAAAAAAATTTAGTGGAAATATATCTAAAACAGCAAAATTCGTTGGAATGGAGAGATCTGCGTTGCATAGAAAACTTAAACTTTTAGGCATAAAAGAATTCAATTAAATGAATATTATTATATGTGGTGCAGGTAGGGTAGGTTTTACTATTGCAAAACTGCTAAGTGATCAAAATCACTCAATTACAGTTATTGACCAATCCAGTGATGATATTCAAAAAATTAATGAAACACTAGATGTTAAAGCAATAGTTGGAAAAGCTACATCTCCTGTAATACTTGAAAAGGCTAATATAGCAGAAACAGATATGATTATTGCCGTAACGAGAAATGATGAAATTAATATGTTAATTTGCCAAATTGCTTATTCGTTATTTAAAACACCAAAAAAAATTGCTAGAATTCGTTCTCAAGAATATTTAGACCCTAAATTTTCTCAATTGTTTAATAAAGAAAACCTTCCAATAGACTTTGTAATTTCACCTGAGATCGAAATAGCTAAATCTATTCATAGAAAACTCGAGTCACCCGGATCAAGCGATAATGTACCATTTGCGAATAACAATATAAGACTTCTAGAGATCTTAGTTGATGAAAGATGCCCTATCAATAATATTAAGTTGAATGAGCTTACTAAAAAATTTCCAAAGTTAAATGCTAATATTTTAGGTGTAGTAAGAGATGATAAATTTATTTTTTTAAAAAAAAATGATGTGATGAAAAAAAACGATAAAGCATATGTAGCGATAAATGCTTCACAAATTCAAGAAACTCTCGAGGCTTTTGGACACAATGACTCTATATCAAAAAAAATCCTTTTAATAGGAGGTGGCAATATTGGATATAATTTAGCCAAGTATATTGAGTCGTCAGCCAACGATATAAGATTAAAGATAATTGAAAAAAATAAAGATCGTGCAGAGTTTTTAGCAAGTGAACTTAGCAATACAATTATAATTAACGGTGATGGTTTGGATGAAGAAGTATTAAAAGAAGCAAATTTAGAAGAAACTGAAACTGTAATCGCATTAACAAATGATGATGAAGATAATTTGATGGTAGGAGTTTTAGTTGAAAAATTTTCAAAAAATAAAAGAACAATGGTGCTAACAACAAAACCTAATTATAGTCTTTTGCAATCATCTTTAAAAATTGATGACTTGATAGATCCTAGAATGAATACAGTTTCAAGTATCTTAAAGCATGTTCATAAAGGAACCATTGAATCAGCTTATTCTATTTTAAATGGTGAATATGAAGTTATCGAAGCAGAAATTATTGAAACATCAGATTTAATTAATAAAGAACTTAAAAGCGCAGATTTGCCCGATGAAATTAAAATCGGTGCAGTATTAAGAGACAAAGAAGTAATTATACCTAGATCAAATTATGTATTTAAAAAAAATGATATTATAGTTTTTCTTGCACAAAAGGATCAAATTCCACTTGTTGAAAATATATTTAGAATAAGTGCGGTATAATTTATAATGTTCAAATTCAGCTTTATATACATAGGCTCGTTCTGTTTAGTTCTATCTATTTTGTCTTTTTTTAATATTCTATATTCTTATTATTTTGAAATTTTCAATAATATTGAGGTATATACATATACACTAATAATATCTTTAATTTTTAGTTCTTTATTTTTTTTAAAAAAAAATCAGTACAAAAAAATTACTATTTATGAAAAAATAATATCTGTTGTATTAGGTTATTTTATTTTACCTCTAATTATCTCTGTACCATATTATTTTGGACTAAATTATATGACTTTTATTGATAGTTATTTTGAAGCTGTATCAGGTTTTACATCAACAGGTTTTTCAATTTTTGAGAATGTAAAACATTTAGATCAAAGCTTGTTACTTTGGAGGTCAACTTCGCAGTGGTTCGGTGGTTTATATTTTTTAATTTCCATATTATTTCTTATTGATATCTATGATGAAAACTACAAAAAGATTCTAACAAATTTTATTTCTTTAGATATTACAGAAATAATTAAACAGTCAGCAAAAATTATATTTGTATATATGTGTATAACGTTGGGTTTATTTTTAATTTACAAGATAATTAATCTTAGATCTTTTGATGCTTTTAATTTAGCAATGACTGTAATCTCTTCAGGGGGTTTTTTGATAGTAAATAATATTACTGAAGTTTTGCAATCAAATTTTCAAATATATGTTTTTTCTTTATCAATGTTAGTATCTTTTTTTAGCATACTACTTCCTTACAATATTTTATTTCTTAAAAAAAAAGATTTATTAGTTTTTACAGAAGATTATTATTTATTGGTTTATTTTATTTCTTTAGTAGCTATTTTTTTTATTTTTTTTAATCAGCACAGTAATTTTTCTATCACTTTATTTTCATTAATAAGTACAATATCGAATATCGGTTTTTCATTTGATGTTTTAAACAAAAGTAATTTTGTTTTTCTTATACTTGTAATTATTGGCGGATCTTTAGTTTCCACAAGTTCTGGTTTACGTTTTTTTAAAATATTTATTTTAACTAAATTTTCATTTAATGAGCTAGTTTCACACTCTAAACCTAAACATGTATTTTTAAACAAAGTTTTATTTTCAAAAGTTAAAATTGACATAGAAGACATAAAGAAATATTTTTTTAATTTAATTATTTTTATCTTATCTCTCACTTTGCTTATTTTTCTTCTTACGTTATTTAATATTGAATTTGATAATGCATTTAAACTTGGCATTTTAACTTTGATGAATACAGTCAACTCAAGCTTGTATGGATTAGAAAATACAAATTTTGTAGAATTTTCTGCTTCCTTAAAATCTACTTTAATATTCTTTATGATTGTCGGTCGTATAGAGTTTATATCAATTTTAATTTTAATTAAAAAATTTGTATTTAAAAATTAAATGTTGTAATACTCCTGAATATTGCGCCCTTAGCTCAGCTGGATAGAGCAACGGTTTTCTAAACCGTGGGTCGGAGGTTCGAATCCTTCAGGGCGCGCCATTTTTACCTATAATCATTATCTAATGCGATTATTTTATCATTGATGCGGTTCTTACTTTCTGCTTTAATTATTGAAATTCAAATTCATTTTTGAATTATTTGTTAACAAATAAACAAGAGGAAAAATAATGTTTAAATTAATAAAACAAGCGACTTCTTTTGTTGCTATGCTTGCAGTGCTATTTGTTTTTAGCACAGAGACTATGGCTGCAAAGAAATCAAAAACACTTAAAAACACTCAGAAAAAAGGTTTTGTAAGATGTGGTGTTTCTCAAGGTCTTCCAGGATTTTCTAATGCTGATGCATCAGGAAATTGGACTGGTGTAGACGTTGATGTTTGTAGAGCAGTTGCTGCTGCAGTACTAGGTGATGCGAATAAAGTAAAATTCACTCCACTAAGTGCTAAAGAAAGATTTACAGCTCTAACTTCTGGTGAGATTGATATCTTATCAAGAAACACAACATGGACACTTTCTAGAGATGCTGACATTGGTCTTACTTTCGTAGGAGTAAACTTCTATGATGGTCAAGGCTTTATGGTTAGAAAAAATTCAGGATATTCATCTGTGAACGATTTCAAAGATGGAATTTCTGCATGTACTAACTTAGGAACAACAACTGAACTTAACATGAGAGACTTCTTTAATTCAAAAGGAATTTCTTATGAACCAGTAACTTTTGAAAAAGCTGACGAAGTTGTTGCTGCATATGACGCTGGAAGATGTGATACTTACACTACTGACAAATCTGGTTTAGCTGCTCAAAGAATTAAACTAAGCTCTCCAGATGACCACATAGTATTACCTGAAACTATTTCAAAAGAGCCTTTAGGCCCTGTTGTTAGACAAGGTGATTCTGTATGGGAAGATATCGTAAGATGGTCTTTAAACGTAATGATTGAAGCCGAAGAATACGGTGTTAATTCTAGTAATGCAGATTCAATGAAAACTTCTGATAACCCAGCTATTAAGAGATTAGTAGGTGCAGAAGGTGAATTAGGAGCTGCTTTTGGTTTAGATAACGATTGGAGTTTAAGAATTATCAAACAAGTTGGTAACTACGGTGAAAGCTATAAAAGAAATATAGCAGATACTGGTATTTTGCCTGACAGAGGTCCAAATGAGTTATGGACTAAAGGCGGAATTCTTTACGTTCCACCTGCAAGATAATTTTATCTAATAATCTTTAAAAAGGGCTAGATTTTTCTAGCCCTTTTTTTTAATATCTCTCTTTTGATTTATTGATTTATGAATTTTAAGCTTAAAAATATAGCACCTCAATTAATTACACTATTGATTGTAGTTCTTATTTTTAGCTTTTTTACTTTTAATGCCCAAGTCAATATGGAGAATAGAGGTATTGAATTTGGTTTTGGTTTTTTATCTCAAGAATCATCTTTTGATGTTCAATTTTCACTAATAGATTATGATGGTTCCCACTCTTATGCTAGAGCATATTTGGTTGGTTTATTAAACACTCTACTAGTAGCTTTTATTGGAATAATATTGTCAACAATACTTGGTGTTGTTGTTGGCATAGCGCGCCTTTCACCAAACTATTTAATAGAAAGAGCAGCAGCATGGTATGTAGAATTTTTTAGAAATATTCCTTTATTGTTACAAATATTTTTTTGGTATTTTGCTGCTCTTAGAGCGCTTCCACTGCCACAAGATACAGAACCCATGCTTGGTGTATTTTTCTTAACAATTAAAGGATTATTTGTACCTAGGTTTGTATGGGAAAATTTAGATATATTTATTTATTCAGTAATTGCTGCAATAATTTCTATTACAATAATAAGAATTTATGCAAAAAAATTACAAGAAAATCAAGGCAAGCAATTACCTGTTTTTTATATTTCAGCTGCTTTATTTATATTTTTACCTTTATTAACTTTTCTAATTGGTGGAGTTTCATTAGATTTTTCAATACCAGTGTTAGAACAAATGTCCAATACTTCCTTTAAATACAAAGGAGGACTTGGCATACCTCCTGAACTTATAGCTTTAACACTTGCTTTAGGTCTATATACAGCGACATTTATTGCAGAATGCGTTCGAGCAGGAATTCAAGGTATTAGCAAGGGTCAAAAAGAAGCTGCTGCATCAATCGGTTTAACTCCTAATCAAATTTTAAAATTGGTAATTATGCCACAAGCATTAAGAATAATTATTCCACCAACCACAAACCAATATTTAAATTTAACTAAAAATTCTTCTTTAGCTGCAGCAATAGCTTATCCAGATTTAGTTTTAGTTTTTGCTGGAACAGCGCTGATGCAGACAGGAAGAGCCATAGAAATAGTTTCAATAACTATGTTAACATATTTGTCAATAAGTTTGTCTATTTCTGTTTTGATGAATTGGTACAATAAATCAATTGCGATAAAAGAAAAATAATGAATAAATTAAATTTATTAAAACCAGACTTAAATAATCTTAACACCTATCTATACATGGGTTCATTTTTAATTTTTTTGAGTATTTTGGATGTTTTTTTAAATACTTTTTTTTCAACAAATATAACTTTTTTTTTACCTAATTTTATTAGCCTTGTTATACCTCTAGTATTAGGTCTTATAGGTTTACATTTTATTAGGATTGAATTTACAGGTATTCAAAAATTAGATTTGCTTAATAAGCATATTAATACAAATAATTTTAATGCCTTTTTAACTCTTTCAATTATTTTTATAATTATAAAATCAATACCTCCAATAATGAGTTGGTTTATTATAGATGCTAACATAGCAGGTGACAGTAAAGATGCTTGCACAGGTACAGGTGCTTGTTGGACTTATATTAAAATTTGGTTAAGAAGATTTGTTTATGGAATGTATCCAAATGCTGAACAATGGAGAATTAATTTATCATTTATTTCTTTATTGGCTTTAGGATCTGTTGGTTATTTTGCTACAGAAAAATTTAAAAAATACTTAACATTATATTATGTAATAATTTATCCATTTATAGCTTTTTTATTTATATTCTTTTTTATTTCAGGAGGACCAGTATTTTTTGAATTTTCTTATGGAATAATAGCATTCGCAACTTCAATAATTGTTGGTTTTTTTTATTCCTAAAAAATTTAAAGCTTGGTATTTTTTATTGGTGCCAATAATTTTATATATATCTTTGAAGTACTTTCTTTTTTATGAAGAAACTATAGATTTGGGAAAACTTGATGGATTGAATTGGGTAGAAACGGGTGCTTGGGGAGGTTTATCATTAACATTCATTGTTTCATTTTTTTGTTTAATATTTTGTTTTCCAGTTGGTATGTTTTTAGCTTTAGGTAGAAGATCTGCGCTTCCTACAATAAGATATATTTCTATAGGTTTTATTGAATTTTGGAGAGGTGTTCCATTAATTACAGTTTTATTCATGTCTTCAGTAATGTTTCCAATGTTTTTACCAGAAGATTTTTTTATGGATAAACTTGTAAGAGTTATTATAGCAATTTCTTTATTTGAAGCAGCATATGTTGCTGAAGTTATTAGGGGTGGATTGCAAGCTTTACCAAGAGGCCAATATGATGCTGCGAAATCGTTAGGAATGGGTTATTGGAAAATGCATATTTTAGTTATTTTACCTCAAGCTTTAAAATTAGTTATTCCTGGAATAGCAAATACATTTTTAGCGCTAGTAAAAGACACTCCTTTAATATTTGTTGTTGGATTGTTAGAGCTTGTAGGAATGTTAAATCTAGCAAAAACCAACCCTGAATGGTTAGGTTTTGCCATGGAAGGATATGTATTTGCAGCGATTATTTTCTGGATAATTTGTTATGCAATGAGTAAATATAGTTATAATTTAGAAGTAAAATATAAAACTGAGAGATAAATATGCCTGACGCAATAATTCAAATGAAAGATGTAAATAAATGGTTTGGTGAATTTCAAGTTTTAAAAAATATTAATTTAGAAGTAGAAAAAAATAAAAAAATTGTAGTTTGTGGCCCATCTGGTTCAGGAAAATCTACTTTAATCAGATGCATCAATAGACTTGAAGAACATCAGGAAGGTCAAATAACAGTAGATGGAAATGAATTAAATGAAAATACTAAAAATATAGAACAAATTAGAGCAGAAGTTGGGATGGTTTTTCAGCAATTTAATTTATTTCCACATTTATCAATTTTAGATAATTGTACTCTAGCTCCTATTTGGGTGAAAAAATTACCTAAAAAAGAGGCTGAAGAATTGGCAATGAAACAATTAGAAAAAGTTCAAATTGTTGATCAGGCATTAAAGTTTCCAGGTCAATTGTCAGGAGGTCAACAACAAAGATGTGCAATTGCAAGAGCGCTATGTATGGAGCCAAAAATAATGCTTTTTGATGAGCCAACATCTGCTTTGGATCCTGAAATGATCAAAGAAGTGCTAGATGCTATGGTTAATTTAGCAAAAGCAGGAATGACCATGATCGTTGTAACTCATGAAATGGGTTTTGCAAAAGAAGTTGCTGACGAAGTAATATTTATGGATGAAGGAATGATAGTTGAAAGAGCAGAAACGAAGGAGTTTTTTGCCAACCCTAAGAGCGATAGAACTAAATTATTCCTAAGCCAAATATTATAAAAGTTCTAAACTAAAGTGTCCAATTTGTGCAAAATTACACTTGACAGCTTTTCAAAAAGGCAAAAAAAGCTATAAAATTTAAAAATTTTATATCTTGCATTAAATCTCTAAATAATCTTAACTCAGTCGCGGAAATTAAATTGAGGGGTCAATAATGGAAGAAAATTTTAACAAACATTTGGGAAATAAATTAAAACTAAGAAGATTAGCTTTAGGTTTAACTCAAACTAAAGTAGCAAAAGCTATTAATGTAACATTTCAACAAATTCAAAAATATGAAAAAGGTACCAACGGAGTAAGCTCATTAAGATTATTACAACTATCTAATTATTTAAAAGTTCCAATAAGTTATTTTTTTGAGGATTATTCTGAATATTTAATTAATTTAGAAAAATCAAAAGAAGGACATTTGACAGTGAATTATAATTTTTTAGTAAAACTTTTTTCTGAACTAACTGAAGATCAAAAAATAAAGTTTACGAAAAGTTTAAATATAAATTCACAAACTTTTAAGGTTGGATAATATTTTGGCTCCTCGGGCAGGACTCGAACCTGCGACCAATTGATTAACAGTCAACTGCTCTACCAACTGAGCTACCGAGGAATGTAATTTAGGTCAACTTACTTTTTTTTTAATATAACACAATAGTTTATTTGGAGGCAACGCCCGGAATCGAACCGGGGTAAAAGGATTTGCAATCCTCTGCGTAACCATTCCGCCACGTTGCCATTTATTACAATGATCTCTTAGATGACCTTATATAGTCGATTTTACTAATTAGTCTATAATTTTAATATTCAATTTCGATATTGTTTATTAAAAGTGATTAATTTATAAAATATCAAGCTATGAGTTCTGATAAATATATTCATAATGAAGTAGAGAATAAGATTTACTCTTATTGGGAAAAAAACAATTTATTTAAACCAAAAAAAAATATTAAAAAATTTTCTATAGTAATTCCACCACCTAATGTTACTGGAAGTTTACATATGGGGCATGCTTTAAATAATTCAATACAAGATTTGCTTACAAGATATTATAGGATGAATAATTTTGAAACTTTGTGGCAACCGGGAACAGATCATGCCGGAATAGCCACTCAAGCATTAGTAGAGAAAAAGTTAAGTTCGGAAAATATTAAAAAAAATGACCTTGGTAGAGAAAAATTTATCAAAAGAGTGTGGGATTGGAAAAATGAGTATGGAGATATAATAATCAACCAGCTTAAGAAATTAGGATGTTCATGTGATTGGTCAAGAAATGCATTCACTATGGATGAAAATTTATCTAAAGCAGTAATTAAAGTATTTGTTGATCTTTATAAGAAAAAAATAATCTATAAAGCTGAAAAATTAGTAAATTGGGATACAGTTTTAAAGACTGCAATATCTGACTTAGAAGTTGATCAAAAAGAAGTTAATTCTAAAATTTACTATATTAAATATCCAATAGATGGTTCAAACGAACATATTACCATAGCAACCACCAGACCTGAAACTATGCTTGGAGATACAGCTGTTGCTGTAAACCCTAAAGACAAGAGATATAAAAAGTATGTTAATAAAATTGTTACAATCCCAATTGTTGGTAGAAAAGTTAAAATCATCGAAGATGATTATGCAGATCCAGAACAGGGAACTGGAGCATTGAAAATTACACCTGCGCATGACTTCAATGATTACGATGTTGGTAAAAGAAACAAATTAGAAATTATTAATATTTTCACAGAAGATGGAAAAGTTAATAGTAATGCAATTTCATCTTACGTAGGTTTAGATAGATTTGAAGCTAGAAAAAAAATATTAAATGAACTTAAAGAAAAAGATTATTTTGTTAAGGAAGAAAATATTAAAAATAAAGTTCCATATGGAGATAGATCAAATTCTATAATTGAACCTTTTTTAACAGAACAATGGTTCGCAGATGCAAAGAAACTATCAATTAAAGCAAAAAAAATAGTCAAAAATAAAAAGACAAACTTTTTTCCTGAGAACTGGTCAAAAACTTATTTTCAATGGATGAACAATATTGAGCCATGGTGTATCTCTAGACAATTATGGTGGGGCCATCAAATACCAGCATGGTATGGACCAGATAAAAAAATCTTTGTTGAACTAAATGAAAGTGATGCAAAAAAATCAGCAAAAAAATATTATAAAAAAGATGTAAAACTTGTAAGAGATAATGATGTACTTGATACATGGTTTTCATCTGGCCTGTGGCCGTTTGCAACACTTGGTTGGCCAAACAAAAATGAATATTTAAAAAAGTTTTATCCAACAACAGTTCTTGTAACAGGATTTGATATAATTTTCTTTTGGGTAGCTAGAATGATGATGTTTGGTATGGAATTTTTAAATAAAGAACCATTTAAAGATATTTATGTTCATGCTTTAGTTCGTGATGAAAAAGGACAGAAAATGTCTAAGTCAAAAGGAAATGTTATAGATCCACTTGATTTAATTCAAAAATATAGCGCTGATGCATTAAGATTTACTTTATTATCTATGGCATCACCTGGGACTGACGTTAAGCTTTCTGAAGATAGGGTTAAAGGATATAGGAATTTTTTAAATAAATTGTGGAATGCAAATATTTTTTTAATACAAAACAAATGTAATTTAAAGAATGCAAAAAAACTTCCCAAATTAAAAGTTAATATCAATAAATGGATATATTTTGAGCTTTTAGAAACATCTAATTTAATAAAGAAAAATATAGAAGATTATAGATTTGATGAAGCAGCTAAGAATGCTTATCATTTTGCATGGCATAAATATTGTGACTGGTACTTAGAATTGTCAAAAACAATTCTTTTTTCAAACAATTTAAAAGCTAAAAATGAAGTTAAAGAAGTTTCCGCTTTTGTATTTAAAGAAATACTTATTATGCTACATCCATTTATACCATTTGTTACTGAGAAAATATGGTTAACAAATAAATTTGATAACAAAAATAAGAATTTTTTAATGTTATCTAACTGGATCTCAGGCAAATCTAAAAAAGATAGTGATCACAAGCAAGTTCAGCAGATAATAGATATAATTTCTGAGATAAGATCTTTTAAAAATGAGCTTAACGTAAGTCCTGGCTCATTTATTGACATATCTATTAGTTCTATTAAAAAAAATAATCAAAATTTCATGGCTAATAATGAAATTATTATTAAAAAATTAGGAAGAATTAATAATTTCTTTAAAAAGGATCAAACTAAGCCTGCCGCGTCCTTAATTATATCAGGAGACCTATTTAAAATTTATTTTGATGAAAATGTCGATTTAAACGCTATTAAAGAAAACTTATTGAAAAGACAAAACAAATACCAAGAGGAAATGGATAAAATATCTCAAAGATTGAGTAATAAAGGCTTTGTTCAAAGAGCACCAAAAGATATTGTTCAGCAAGAAAAAACTAATTATAGTAATTTAAAGAATGATATTAAAAAAATTTCTTTAACTATTGAAAGCCTTTAATGAAAAAGTTTAATAAAAAAAAGTTACCTAGTAGACATACTTCTTTAGGACCTGATAAAGCTCCTCAAAGATCATTCTATTATGCCATGAATTTAACTGAAAAAGATGTTGCAAAACCATTTGTTGGTGTTGTTTCAACTTGGAATGAGGCTGCTCCTTGTAATATTGCTTTGATGAGACAAGCTCAGTCAGTTAAAAAGGGCGTACAATCTGCAGGTGGTACTCCAAGAGAATTTTGTACAATTACAGTAACTGATGGAATTGCAATGGGTCACGAAGGAATGAAATCTTCGTTAATTTCAAGAGATGTCATTGCAGATTCAACTGAATTAACAGTTAGAGGACATTGTTATGATGCATTAGTTGGTGTTGCTGGCTGTGATAAATCTTTACCAGGTTTAATGATGGCAATGGTAAGGTTAAATGTTCCAAGTGTTTTTATATATGGAGGATCAATTCTTCCAGGTAGATTAAATGGTAAAGATATAACTGTTGTAGATGTTTTTGAAGGAGTTGGTAAATACTCTTCAGGAAAAATTTCAGAACACGCATTAAGAAAAATAGAATTAAAAGCATGTCCAACAGCTGGTGCTTGTGGCGGTCAGTTTACTGCTAATACAATGGCATGTGTATCAGAAGCAATGGGATTAGCTTTACCTTATTCTGCTGGAACCCCAGCTCCATTCAATAGAAGAGATAAATATGCTTTAGCTAGTGGAAAAGCTGTAATGAATTTATTAGCAAAAAATATTAGACCAAGAGATATTGTAACAAAAAAAGCACTAGAAAATGCTGCAACAATTGTTGCTGCAACAGGTGGATCAACAAACGCGGCTTTACACTTACCAGCTATTGCAAATGAAATTGGTATTAAATTTGATTTAATGGATGTTGCTAAAATATTTAAAAGAACTCCTTATCTTGCAGATTTAAAACCTGGTGGAAAATACGTAGCAAAAGATATGTGGAAAGCAGGCGGTGTTCCAATGTTACTTAAAACTCTTATGGATGGTGGATATATTCATGGAAATTGCATGACGGTTACTGGAAAAACTATGAAAGAGAATTTAAAAAACGTTAAGTTTAATTCTAAGCAAAAAGTTATGAGAAAATATAATAATCCTTTATCTAAAGATGGAGGTGTTGTTGGAATGAAAGGAAACTTAGCTCCAGAAGGTGCAATTGTTAAAGTTGCTGGTTTAAAAAGATTACAATTTACTGGAAGAGCAAGATGTTTTGATACTGAAGAAGCAGCTTACAAAGCTGTTAAAAACAGAAAATATAAAGACGGTGATATTATAATTATTAGATACGAAGGACCAAAAGGTGGACCTGGTATGAGGGAAATGCTTCAAACAACAGGAGCAATTTACGGTCAAGGTAAAGGAGAAAAAGTTGCACTTATAACAGATGGAAGATTTTCTGGGGCAACAAGAGGTTTTTGTATTGGACATGTTGGACCTGAAGCATCTGTAGGTGGACCAATAGCTTTATTAAGAAATGGAGACATAATTGATTTGGATGCAAAAAAAGGAACTATAAATGTAAGATTATCCAAAATAGAATTAGCTAAGAGAAGAAAGAAATGGAAACCAAAGAAAATTAACTTTGGAAATGGAACACTTTGGAAATATGCGCAAACTGTTGGACCAGCTTATTTAGGCGCTCCAACACATCCAGGCGGTAAAAACGAAGTAAAAACTTACGCAGATATTTAATGAAAATAAGACCTGTAATTCTTTGCGGGGGTGCTGGCACAAGACTTTGGCCTAAGCAAAAAAAGCATCAAGCAAAACAATTTATAAACTTTGGTAATTGGACTTTATTAGGTAAAACACTTGAGAGAGTAAAAGCATCTATATTTGATGCCCCCATTATAAGTACTAATGCAAAATATCTAAAACAAGTAAAACAACACCTTAAAAAACACAAAATAAAAAAGTTTAAAATAGTTTTAGAGCCAGCTAAAAGAAATACAGCACCAGCTATTTTAAGTACGGCATTAATTAAAGATATTCCAAATGAACAACCTTTAATGTTTTTAGCTGCTGACCATTTGATAGAGAAGGTTGGTTTATTCAATAAAGCTATTAAAAAAAATCAAAAGAAATTAACTCAAAACAATATCTTTATATTTGGGATTAAACCCACAATGCCCTCAAGCGAATTTGGTTATTTTTTAACTAGAAATAATAAAGTTTCTAGATTTGTTGAAAAACCAAAAGTGGCTAAAGCTAAACAAATAATAAGTAAAAAGGGTTATTGGAATTCTGGAATGTTTTATTTGAGAAAAGACTCAATAATTAATAATTTCAAGAAATACCAATCAAATATTTACCGAAACTGT
>CACIBQ010000007.1 GCA_902584915.1 uncultured Pelagibacteraceae bacterium | reverse complement strand
AAATGAAATTCTTAATCAGTTAGATAAAATTAAAATTGAAGAAGTTCCCCAAGAACTTGTAGATCAGGAAATACATGTATTATCTCATGGCATGAAAGATGATGAAATTAAAAACAATAAAAAAAATTTAGAATCTCAAGCGAAAAAAAGAATCAAAACTGGTTTAATCTTAAATGAATTTGGACAAAAAAATAAAATAAATGTTACTGAACAAGAATTAAATATGGAAATCCAAAAACAATTTCAAATGATGCCTGGTCAGGAAAAAATGGTTAAAGATTATTATGAAAAAAATCCTAGCGCTATAGCAAGCCTTAGGGGATCAATTTATGAAGAAAAAATAATAACCGAAATTAAAAAACAAGCAAAAGCAAATATTAAAGAAATTTCAAAAGAAGAAGCTGAAAAAATATTGAAAGCAGAAAATGAGAAAGCTATGAAAGCTTCCACAAGTAAAACAACTAATGAAAAGAAAGTAGAAAAAAAAGATACTAAATCTGCTACAAAACCAAAAAAAACAACAACATCAAAAAAAACAACATCTAAAAAAACAAAAAAAGTTAGCAAAAAGTAATCCTAAGTTGTATAAAAGTTAACGATTCGATTTACATGACTAAAATAGACGAACATATGAATACTTTGATACCTATGGTGGTTGAACAAACTAGCAGAGGCGAGAGAGCTTTTGATATTTACTCAAGACTTTTAAAAGAAAGAATTGTTTTTGTTGTTGGCCCAATCAATGATCATGTCGCCTCTTTAGTTACAGCACAATTATTATTTTTAGAGTCAGAAGATCCAAAAAAAGATATTTTTTTATATATTAATAGCCCTGGAGGTTTAGTTACTTCTGGAATGGGTATTTATGATACAATGCAATACATTAAACCTGACGTTTCAACTTTGTGCATTGGCCAAGCTGCAAGTATGGGATCGTTTTTGCTGGCAGCAGGAACAAAAGGTAAAAGATTTTCATTACCAAATTCTAGAATTATGGTTCATCAACCTTCTGCTGGTTTCCAAGGACAGGCAACTGATATTGAAATTCATGCTAATGAAGTTTTATCATTGAAAAAAAGATTAAATGAAATTTATTCCAAACATACTGGAAAAACTGTTAGTGAAATTAAATCTGCTTTAGAAAGAGATAATTTCATGACTCCAGATGCGGCAAAAGAATTTGGTTTAGTAGATAAAGTAGTATCTAAAAGAGAATAGACATCTATATATAGTCAATTAAACAACCACTGCTTGATATGAGATATATTAATGTAATAAAGTAGTTGCATTGATTCGTTATAAAAATTTATGAGCACTAATAAAAATATTCTTTACTGTTCTTTTTGCGGCAAAAGTCAGCACGAAGTTAGAAAATTAATTGCGGGCCCAACCGTATTTATATGTGACGAGTGTGTTGAACTATGTATGGACATCATAAAAGAAGAGAGCAAAGAAAATTTTGTTAAACATCAAGACGGACTTCCTTCGCCAAAAGAAATTTGTACAGTATTAGACGACTATGTGATTGGCCAAGAACATGCTAAAAAAGTCTTATCAGTAGCTGTACACAATCATTATAAAAGATTAAATTATGAAAATAAAACTTCAAAAAGTGTAGAGTTATCAAAATCTAATATATTATTGGTTGGCCCCACAGGATGTGGAAAAACTTTATTAGCACAAACATTAGCAAGAATTTTAGATGTTCCTTTTACAATGGCAGATGCAACAACATTAACAGAAGCAGGTTACGTTGGTGAAGATGTTGAAAATATTATTTTAAAACTTTTACAAGCTGCTGATTACAATGTTGAAAAAGCTCAAAGAGGAATAGTTTATATAGATGAAGTTGATAAAATTAGCAGAAAAACTGAAAACCCTTCAATTACAAGAGATGTTTCTGGCGAAGGTGTTCAACAAGCATTATTAAAAATTATGGAAGGAACAATTGCTAGCGTTCCTCCACAAGGAGGTAGGAAGCACCCTCAACAAGAATTTTTACAAGTAGATACCACAAATATTTTATTTATATGTGGAGGAGCGTTTGCTGGATTAGATAAGATAATTTCACAAAGAGATAAAGGTTCATCAATAGGTTTTAGTGCAAAAGTTAAATCAATTGAGGAAAAGAAAACAGGTGAGTGGATAAAAGGACTGGAGCCAGAAGATCTTTTGAAGTACGGTTTAATACCCGAATTTGTTGGAAGACTTCCAATAATTGCAACTTTAACTGACCTAGATGAAAAAGCTTTAGTGAAAATTTTATTAGAACCTAAAAACTCTTTAATAAAACAATACCAAGAACTATTTAAACTGGAAGGAGTTAAGTTAACTTTTAAAGATGAGTCGATAAAAGAAATTGCAAATAAAGCTATGTCCAAGAAGACAGGAGCAAGAGGATTAAGATCAATTTTGGAAAATGCGTTGTTAAAAATAATGTTTGATCTTCCTGGTCAAAACGACATAGAAGAGGTAATTATTGACACAGGTGCAATAAATGGAGTATCGGAACCGTTAATTGTTCATTCTAAAAACAAAAATAAGTCAGAAAAGACTTCAGCGGCATAATTTATAATAAATTCCAATTAACTATTGCAAATTTTTATATAATATCCATATTAAAAAAATATGAATGTTAAAATGAATTTACCGCTTCTTCCATTAAGAGACATAGTTGTTTTTCCAAATATGGTAATTCCTTTGTTTGTTGGTAGAGATAAGTCTATCAATGCTTTGAACGATGTAATGAGTTCAGAAAAGAAAATTTTACTAGTAACTCAAAAAAATTCAGAAACAGATGACCCTAAAAGAAATGATATTTTTAATTATGGATGCGAAAGTAGAATTCTTCAGCTATTAAAATTGCCTGATGGAACAGTTAAAGTTTTAGTTGAAGGAGTAAAAAGAGCGAAAATTTTAGATTTTGTAGAAAATAATAAATTTATTAAATGTGATTATGAAATTCAAAAGGACGAAATTAATAAAAATGAAGATTTAAGCTCTTTATCTACAATTGCTATCAGAAGATTAGAAAAATTAACTTCAATAAATAAAAAAATTACTTCTGAAACTTTAAATAATATTAAAGATCTTAAAGAAGCATCTTCGATCGCGGATCATATTGCATCACATTTAAATATGACAATTTCTGAAAAACAACAAATTTTTGAAACTTTTAATGTCAAAAAAAGATTAGATACAATAATTAAAGTTATGGAAAATGAAGCTAGTATCATTGGTGTTGAAAAAAGAATAAGAGGAAGAGTAAAAAACCAAATGGAAAAAACTCAAAGAGAGTATTACCTAAACGAACAATTAAAAGCTATTCAAAAGGAACTTGGTGAGATTGAGGATGGAAAAGATGAAAGCACTAATCTTAAAAAATCTATCCTTAAAGCAAAAATGCCAAAAGAAATAGAAAAAAAGTGCATGTCAGAGTTAAAAAAATTAAAAAACATGAGCCCAATGTCCGCAGAAGCAACCGTAGTTAGAAATTACTTGGATTGGATGATTGATTTACCTTGGTACAAAAAGGATAAAGTTGACATAGATTTAAATAATGCAACAAAAACTTTAGATGAAGATCATTTCGGTTTAACAAAAGTTAAAGAAAGAATTATTGAATTTTTAGCTGTTCAAAAAAGAATGGAAAAAATCAAAGGACCAATTCTTTGTTTAATTGGACCTCCAGGTGTAGGAAAAACTTCTTTAGGAAAATCAATTGCAAAAGCTACTAACAGACAATTTGTTAGAATGTCATTAGGTGGCGTAAGAGATGAAGCTGAAATAAGAGGTCATAGAAGAACTTATATTGGTTCACTCCCAGGTAAAATTATTCAATTGATGAAAAAAGCTGGTACTAAAAATCCATTAATTCTTTTAGATGAGATAGATAAAGTTGGAAATGATTATAGAGGCGATCCATCATCAGCATTACTTGAGGCTCTAGATCCAGAGCAGAATACTAATTTTAATGATCACTATCTTGAAGTTGATTATGATTTGTCAGATGTCATGTTTGTTACTACTGCTAATACATTAAATATTCTTCCACCATTATTAGATAGAATGGAAGTGATCAGAATCCCTGGATACACAGAAGATGAAAAAATTAATATTGCAAACAAGTATTTATTACCAAAACAAATAAAAGAAAATGGTGTAAAAAATAATGAACTAGATTTAAAAGATGGAACTATAAAAGAAATAATAAGATCTTACACTAGAGAGTCAGGGGTAAGAAATCTTGAAAGAGAAATTTCAAAAATTACAAGAAAAGTTGTTAAAAAAGTAGTTAATAGCGAAGATACAAAAGTACTTGTAAACCCTAATAATATTAATGATTTTTTAGGTGTGAAAAAATTTAAATATGGAGAAGTTGAAACAGAAAATAAAGTTGGAATTGTAACCGGTTTAGCTTGGACAGAATTTGGTGGAGAAATTTTAAAAATCGAGACTGTTAATATGCCCGGAAAAGGTAGAATGCAAATCACAGGAAAATTAGGAGATGTGATGCAAGAGTCAGTTAAAGCCGCAAAATCATTTGTTAGATCAAAAAGTTTAGAGTATGGAATTATTCCTCCAATATTCGAGAAAAAAGATTTTCATATTCATGTCCCAGAAGGAGCCACACCAAAGGACGGCCCTTCTGCTGGTATAGCAATGGTTACTTCCATAGTATCATCAGTAACAAACAATCCAGTTAACAGAGAGATTGCAATGACTGGAGAAGTTACAATTACAGGGCAAGTTTTGGCTATTGGTGGATTGAAAGAAAAATTATTAGCTGCTCATAGAGCTGGAATAAAACATGTTTTAATACCAAAAGATAATGAAAAAGATTTAACAGATATTCCAGAAAAGGTTAAAAACGATATTAAAATTACGCCTGTAAAACATGCAGATGAAGTATTAAAAGTTGCTCTAGTTAAAGAGTTAAAAAAAATAGAGTGGGCTGACGTCGATTTGACAAAAAAAGAGGAAAAATCTCAAGCAAGTATTCAATAAATATAAAATTCATTATGAATTCAATTTAATTATGAATTTATTATTTATTAAAATAAAAAATTAATTCCAAATTTTTAGCTATTTTAACAACTAATATAACTTGACGTTGTTGTACTAAAAGATATAAAACACAATGTTTTTGTTTGTGGGCGGTTAGCTCAGTTGGTAGAGCATCTCGTTTACACCGAGGGGGTCAAAGGTTCGAGTCCTTTACTGCCCACCAAAAAAAAGGGGGTGTAGCTCAGTTGGTTAGAGCGCCTGCCTGTCACGCAGGAGGCCGCGGGTTCGAGTCCCGTCACTCCCGCCACCATTTATTGATAATCTCTCTCAAAAAATAAAAATAACAAACATTTAAGCCCTAATTTGCGTGACCAAATTACACTATATTTAAAGAAAAAAAAATTATAAGACAATGCATGAATATTAATGCTTTAACTCTTAATAAAATTATCTATAATGAGAATCTTTTCAGAATTTACTCATTCACGAATTTTAATATTTAATAATAAAATTATGCTTGCGGATTTTTTAAATGACTATTTATCAATAATAATCTTTTTAGGAATCGCTTTAATTTTAAGTGTGGGATTTATTTTTATTAACTTTGTATTTTCACCACAAAATCCAGACCCTGAAAAGTTGTCCACATATGAATGTGGTTTCGAGGCATTTGACGATTCGAGAATGGAATTTGATGTAAGATTTTATTTAGTGGCTATTTTATTTATAATTTTTGATCTAGAAATAGCATTCTTATTTCCTTGGGCAATTTCATTAGGAAAAATTGGTTTATTCGGATTTACATCAATGATGATATTTTTATTTATTTTAACAATTGGATTTATTTATGAGTGGAAAAAAGGAGCCCTTGACTGGGAATAATTAATGAATCTTACAGAAAAACAAAAAAAAATTCCAGATGAGTTTAAAGAATTAGCAAAAGAATTTGGTGAAAAAGGATTTATTACTACATCTTTAGATAATTTAGTAAACTGGGCTAGAACCGGATCTCTACACTGGATGACTTTTGGTTTGGCCTGCTGCGCAGTAGAGATGATGCATACATCTATGCCTCGATATGATTTAGAAAGATTTGGAGCAGCACCTAGAGCATCTCCACGTCAATCCGATGTTATGATTGTTGCAGGTACACTTACAAACAAAATGGCACCTGCATTAAGAAAAGTGTATGACCAAATGCCGGAACCCAGATATGTGATATCAATGGGCAGCTGTGCAAATGGTGGTGGTTATTATCACTATTCTTACTCAGTTGTAAGAGGTTGTGATAGAATTGTACCTGTTGATGTTTATGTTCCTGGATGTCCACCGTCTGCCGAAGCATTATTATACGGCATAATGCAATTGCAAAAAAAAATAAGAAATAAAGGTTCAATACAAAGATAGTTTAATGAGCAATCTTCCTGATTTAGAAAAAAAAATAAATTCTGAACTTACTACTAAAATTAAAATTAGCGAAATTAAACATAGTCAACTATATCTTAACATAGATTGCGATGATTTACTTGATGTACTAGTTTTTTTAAAAAATAATGCTTCAACAAAATTTCGACAACTGATTGATATAACAGCTGTAGACTATCCTGAAGAAAATGAAAGATTTAAAATAGTATACTTACTACTTAGCCATGAATTTAACAATAGAGTTATATTAACTTATTCAATAAATGAAAATGAAGTAATACCATCAATAACTGAAATATTTCCATCTGCAAATTGGATGGAGCGAGAAGTATTTGATATGTATGGTATTAAATTTAAAAACCATCCAGATCTTAGAAGAATACTAACCGATTATAATTTTGAGGGGTTTCCTTTAAGAAAAGATTTTCCTTTAACAGGACATAATGAAGTTCGTTATAACGAAGATGAAAAAAAAGTTATATATGAACCTGTAAAACTTGAGCAAAATTATAGAAATTTTGATTATGAAAGTCCTTGGGAAGGAACAAAATATATTAAGGAAATAAATAAAAAAAATGACTAAAGAAAAAAAAACCTTAAATCTTAATTTTGGCCCCCAACATCCTGCCGCACATGGAGTTTTAAGATTGATTTTAGAGTTAGATGGTGAAGTTGTTGAGAAGGCTGATCCACATATCGGATTGCTACACAGAGGAACTGAAAAACTTATCGAATATAAAACATATGCTCAGGCGGTACCTTATTTTGATCGACTTGATTATGTTGCTCCAATGAACCAAGAACATGCTTTTGCTTTGGCTGTTGAAAAAATTTTAAACATAGATGTTCCTATAAGAGGACAATATATCAGAGTTATTTTTTGTGAGATAGGAAGAATACTAAGTCATATATTAAATATTACAACTCAGGCAATGGATGTAGGAGCTTTAACACCTACACTATGGGGTTTCGAGGAGAGAGAAAAACTAATGGGTTTCTACGAAAGAGCGTCCGGATCTAGATTACATGCAAATTATTTTAGACCTGGAGGTGTTCATCAAGATCTACCAAGAGGTTTACTTGAAGATATAACAAAATTTTGTGAAAATTTTCCAAAAATAATTGATGATTTGGAAACTTTATTAACTGATAACAGAATTTTCAAACAAAGAAATGTAGATATAGGAATTGTATCAAAACAAGATGCTCTAGATTATTCTTTTTCTGGCGTCATGTTAAGAGGATCAGGTGTTCCATGGGATTTAAGAAAGTCTCAACCCTATGATTGTTATAATCAAATAGATTTCAGAATTCCAATTGGAAAAAATGGTGACTGCTATGATAGATATTTATGTCGTGTTGAAGAAATGAGAGAAAGTATAAATATAATAAACCAATGTCTTGTTAAAATTCCAAAAGGACCTGTAAAAACGCAAGATGCAAAAGTAACACCACCTTCAAAAAAAGAATTAAAAAACTCAATGGAAGCGTTAATACATCATTTTAAATTATTTACTGAAGGTTATAGAGTAGATAAAGATGAGATATATGTATCAGTTGAAGCTCCAAAAGGTGAGTTCGGTGTATATTTGATTTCTGATGGATCAAATAAACCATACAAATGCAAAATAAAAGCGCCAGGGTTTTCACACCTACAAGCAATGGATTATTTAATTAAAGGTCATATGTTGGCTGATGTACCAGCTGTATTAGGTTCAATGGATATAGTATTTGGGGAGGTTGACCGATGACAATAAAAAAAATATCTAAGGATCAGCCCGAAACTTTTGAATTTAATGATAAAAATATGGAACTTGCTAAAAAAGCAATTTCAATTTATCCAGAAGGGAAACAACAAAGTGCTGTAATGGCTCTTTTATATATCGCACAAAGACAAAATAAAAATTGGATACCGCTATCAGCAATGAAATATATAGCAAAAATTTTAAATATGCCTTACATAAAGGTTTATGAGGTAGCTACATTTTATACAATGTATAATTTAGCACCTGTTGGCCAATATTTCTTGCAAGTTTGTACAACTACACCATGCATGATCAGAGGAGCTTATAATCTTGTTGATGTATGTAAAAAGAAAATTTCTGAAAATGAAAGTGAAATTTCAAAGGATGGAAAAATATCTTGGATGGAAGTTGAATGTTTGGGAGCGTGTGTTAATGCACCTATGATTCAGATTAATGATGATTATTTCGAAGACTTAAATGAAAAAAAATTAGAAAATATAATTGAATTGATTAAACAGGATCAAAAAATTGAACCCGGCTCTTATAAAGGAAGAAAAAGTGCAGAACCTGAAAATAATAGAAGTACATTAATGGATAGTAAAAATGCTTGAAGATAAAGATAGAATTTTTCTAAATTTATATAACGATCTAGGCTCAGATCTATCTTCAGCTAAAAAAAGAGGTGACTGGAACAACACTAAAGATATTTGTGAAAAAGGAAGAGATTGGATAATTAAGGAAATTAAAGACTCACAACTTAGAGGAAGAGGAGGAGCTGGTTTTCCAACAGGTTTGAAATGGTCTTTTGCTCCTAAAGAAGTTGGCTCCAGGCCGCATTATTTTGTTATTAATGCAGATGAGTCAGAACCTGGAACATGTAAAGATAGAGATATTTTAAGATTTGAACCTCATAAATTAATTGAAGGTTGTTTAATTGCTTCATATGCAGTTAATGCGCATGTATGTTATATTTATATTAGAGGTGAATACCTAAGAGAAGGTTATAAATTGCAAAAAGCCATTGATGAAGCTTACAAGCATGGATTAATTGGAAAAAATTCTTCAGGTACAGGATGGGATTTAGATATTTATATACATTATGGTGCGGGCGCATATATTTGTGGAGAAGAAACGGCATTACTAGAGAGTATTGAAGGCAAGAAAGGACAACCTAGACTTAAACCACCTTTTCCTGCTCTTGTTGGTTTGTATGGGTGTCCAACAATAGTTAATAATGTTGAGACAATATCAGTAGTACCAACAATTTTAAGACGAAGCGCTAAATGGTTTTCATCTTTAGGAAGAGAAAGAAATACTGGTACCAAGATTTATTGTATTTCAGGAAATGTAAATAATCCATGCAACGTAGAGGAAGAAATGGGTGTTCCTTTAAAAGATTTAATAGAAAAACATGCTGGTGGTGTCATTGGTGGTTGGGATAACCTTAAGGCAGTAATACCTGGCGGATCATCAATGCCATTATTGCCAAAACACATCTGCGATACAATTAAAATGGATTTTGATGAATGTGTGGATAATAAAACAGGTTTAGGTACCGCAGGAATAGTTGTAATAAATAATGATCAAGACATCATTAAGTGTATGGCGAGAATAGCAAGATTTTATAAACATGAAAGTTGTGGCCAATGTACTCCATGTAGAGAAGGATCAGGTTGGATGTGGAGAATGTTAGAAAGAATGGCAAAAGGAGAAGCATCGAGAGAAGAAGTTGATATGCTGATGGATGTTACTAAACAAATAGAAGGTCACACTATTTGTGCATTCGGAGAAGGATCTGCTTGGCCAGTTCAAGGTTTATTAAGACATTTTAAAAAAGAAATTGAAAAAAGAAATAATTTTAATCCATTAATAAACACAGGGCAAAAAAATCCATATTTAGTTGATCAACATTTATTAGAAAAAGAAAATGCTTAAACTAAAAGTTAATGATAAAGAAATTGAAGTAGATGAAGGTCTTACTGTTCTTCAAGCTTGCGAACAAGCAGGATTTGAAATTCCAAGATTCTGTTATCATGAAAAATTATCCATAGCAGGAAACTGCAGAATGTGTTTAGTTGAAATTGAAAAATCTCCAAAACCAGTAGCATCTTGTGCAATGCCAGCAGCAGAAGGCATGAACATAAAAACAAATACTAGTTTTGTTGAGAAAGCAAGAAAGGGTGTGATGGAATTTTTATTAGTAAACCACCCTTTAGATTGTCCCGTATGTGATCAAGGAGGAGAGTGTGATTTACAAGATCAATCAATGTTTTATGGAGTAGATAAATCTAGATTCAAAGAGAATAAAAGGCATGTTGCTGAAAAATATATGGGTCCATTAATTAAAACTCAAATGACAAGATGTATTCATTGTACAAGATGTATAAGATTTGCAACGGAAGTTGCGGGTGTTCCCGAACTTGGTGCAATAGGTAGAGGAGAAGATATGCAAATAACTACATATTTAGAAAAGGCTATGGAGTCTGAATTGTCAGCTAACGTAATTGACCTTTGCCCTGTAGGGGCACTTACATCAAAACCCTATGTTTTTGAAGCAAGACCATGGGAATTAAAAAAAACAGAGTCCATTGATGTAATGGATGCTGTAGGTTCAAATATAAGAGTTGATACATATGGCTGGGAAGTAAAAAGAATACTTCCAAGAATAAATGAAGATATTAATGAAGAATGGATTTCAGATAAAACAAGATATGCATGTGATGGATTGAAAAATCAAAGATTAGATACACCATTCTTTAGAGATGGAAATAAATTTAATAAAATTTCATGGAAGGAAGCCTATGAAATTTTGAAATCAAAATTAGAAAATATAAGCTCAGATAAAATAGGTTGTTTTATAGGCGATTTAACAAACATGGAAACAACTTATGCTGCTAAAGAATTATTTAACAAAATATTTAAATCAAATTTAATCGAATCTAGATCTGATAATTACTATGTAAATTTTTCAGAAAAACAAAACTATATATTTAATTCAAACATTTCTGGTATAGAGGATTCAGATTTAGTATTAATGATTGGTTGTAATCCAAGAATCGAAGCAACTATATTAAATAGCAGAATAAGAAAATCATATTTAAAATCAAAATTACAAATTTATTCAACAAACGATATTGGTGATCAAACTTATCCTTATAAAATTTTAAACAATTCAACAAATTTAATAAAAGACATTATTGAAGGAAAAAATGAATTAACTGAAAAAGTAGTTAAATCATTAAAACCAATTATAATTATTGGCAAATCAGTATTAAAATTGAAGTCTGGTCAATATATATTTGAAGAATTAAAAAATTTTTTAAACAAAAATAATAAAATTACAAATGAATGGAATTCATTAAATATTTTATCTCAAGATGCTTCAACAGTAGGATCCTATGATCTAACAGCATTTAGTTCAAACAATGGAAGAAATACATTATTAGAAAAATTAAATGAAAATTCTTTAGATTTGTTGTTTTTACTTGGTCAAGATAAATTAAAAATAGAGAGAAAAGGAATATTTGTTGTTTATATTGGTTCACATGGAGATATTGGAGCGAAAAGTTCAGATTTAATCTTGCCAGGATCTGCTTTCACTGAGCAAGATGGTTATTATACAAATTTGGAAGGCAAAATTCAAAAAGCTTTCAAAGCTTCATATCCAACCGAATTAGCCAAAGAAGATTGGTTAATACTGAATGAAATAGCTAACGTAGTCCGTAAAAAAGAATTATTTAAAAACAAAGAAGAACTTATTGACAATATGTTCAATTATTTAAACCAAGAAAGAAAAGAAAAATTCATTAAAACTGATTATAAATTTGAAAATGAAAAAATAATATTAGATGGTATTGACTATTATTTTTCAAATGTAATAGCAAAAAATTCAAAAACTATGTCAGATTGTAGATCGCTGCGTTCTCAATTAAAAAAAACAGGAACTGATTAATAATTATGAATAGCTTATACATACTGTTTGATGAAATTTATAAGATATTGTTTTTATTAATCCCTGTTTTAGTTACGGTTGCTATGATAGTATGGCTTGATAGAAGAGTTTGGGCTTTTGTACAAAAAAGAAGAGGTCCAAATGTTGTCGGTCCTTTCGGTTTATTACAATCTATAGCAGATGCATTAAAGTATATTTTTAAAGAAATTATAATCCCCGCTAGTTCTAATAAAGTAATTTTTATTATTGCTCCAATTATTACAATGACATTAGCCTTAATTGCATGGGCCGTAATACCATTTAGTGAAAACTTGGTATTAGCTGATATTAACGTAGGAATATTATACTTATTTGCCATTTCATCACTCGGTGTTTATGGAATAATTATGGGTGGATGGGCATCTAATTCTAAGTACCCTTTCCTCGGAGCAATTAGATCAGCTGCACAAATGGTATCTTATGAAGTATCAATTGGTGTTATTATTATTAATGTTTTGTTGTGTGCAGGCTCTTTAAATTTAAATGATATTGTTTTAGCCCAACAAAATATGTGGTTTGTATTACCTCTCTTCCCAATGTTTGTTATATTTTTTATTTCTGCATTAGCCGAAACAAACAGGCCTCCTTTCGATTTACCAGAAGCTGAAGCAGAACTTGTAGCGGGATATCAAACAGAATATTCAGGAATGATGTATGCAATGTTTTGGCTAGGTGAATATGCAAATATTTTATTAATGTGTGCAATGGGATCTGTGCTATTTTTAGGAGGTTGGCTTCCACCAATTGATATCAATGCACTTTCATTTATCCCAGCACCTTTTTGGTTGATATTTAAAATATTATTTTTGTTCATATTATTTGCTTTAGTGAAGGCAATAGTGCCTAGATATAGATACGATCAACTGATGAAATTAGGTTGGAAAGTATTTTTACCATTATCATTAATTTGGGTTGTTATAACTGCATCCTATCTACTTTATTTTGACTTATTACCGGCTCAAATATGAAAATATTAAGATTATTAAAAACTATATTTATGATGGACTTTATTAGAGGTCTATTGATAGCAATTAGAGAATTTTTTAAATCAAAGAAAACAATTAATTATCCATTTGAAAAAGGACAAGTCAGCCCACGTGCAAGAGGCGAACATGCTTTAAGAAGATATCCAAATGGCGAAGAAAGATGTATCGCATGTAAACTTTGCGAAGCAGTTTGTCCCGCTCAAGCAATTACAATCGAGTCAACCGAAAGGGAAGATGGTAGCAGAAAAACAACTAGATACGATATTGATATGTTAAAATGTATTTATTGCGGCTTGTGTGAAGAGTCTTGTCCAGTAGACGCAATTGTTCAAGGACCTAATTTTGAATTTGCAACAGAGACTAGGGAAGAGCTTTATTACAATAAAGAAAAACTTTTAGAAAATGGGGATAGGTGGGAAAATATACTTGCTGCTAATATAAAAGCAGATAACCCTTACAGATAATAATGATAGCACACGCTGTATTTTTTTATTTATTTTCATTTATAGCAATTGTTTCTGCAATTATGGTTACTGTTGCTAGAAATACAGTCCATTCAGTTTTCTTTTTAATATTGGATTTTATAAGTATTTCTTGTTTATTTATAATGATAGGCGCTGAGTTTTTGGGAATGATTATGTTAATCGTTTATGTAGGAGCTGTAGCAGTTCTATTTTTGTTTGTGGTTATGATGTTAAATGTTGCACAACAAAAAAATCAATGGTTTTCAGCTTCTAAGAGTAGCTCACACATACCCATAGGTTTATTAGTAAGTTTAATTATTTTTTTTGAACTAATAATAGTTATAGGTGGATGGAAGTATAAACCTGATTTATTAAACTCATCGACAATAGTAATTTCAAAAACAACTACAAACACACATTCTTTAGGAAATGTTTTATACACAGATTACATTCACTTATTTCAACTTTCAGGAATGATCTTATTAGTTGCTATGATAGGGGCCATAGTTTTAACTTTTAGAGAAAGAGTAGGTTTAAAGAGACAAAGTTATATCAAACAAATTTCAAGAGAAAAAAAAGATGGAGTTCAACTTGTTGAAGTTGAAAGCAAACAGGGGGTTAAAATTGATGCTTGAAATTGGATTGGGACACTATTTAACTCTTGGAGCTATAATTTTTACAATTGGTTTAATTGGAATATTTCTAAATAGAAAAAATGTAATCGTTCTTTTGATGAGTATAGAGTTAATATTGTTAGCAGTTAACATTAATTTAGTATCTTTTTCTATATTCATAAATGATTTAGGCGGTCAAATATTTACATTATTTATTTTAACGGTCGCTGCAGCTGAGGCAGCAATTGGTCTCGCAATTATTGTAGTTTATTTTAGAAATTCTGGAACAATTAGAGTTGAGGAAATAGAAAAATTAAAAGGATAATATGGAAAAACTTATAATTTTTTTACCTCTCATCGCTGCAATTATTTCAGGTTTTTTAGGAAAAATAATTGGAAATAAAGCATCACAAATAACTACGAGCTTATTTGTTTCTATATCCGCTTTGTTATCCATTTATGTATTCTATGATGTAATAAATAATGATTATACGAATAATGTTGTAATTGCTAAATGGATTAGCTCAGGCCTTCTAGATGTAAATTGGTCAATCAAAATTGATCAGCTATCATCAGTTATGCTCGTTGTTGTGACTTTAGTTTCAGCAATAGTTCATATTTATTCAATTGGTTACATGTCAAATGATCCTCATCAACCTAGGTTTATGTCTTATTTATCATTATTTACATTTGCGATGATAGTTTTGGTTACTTCAGATAATTTTTTGCAATTATTTTTTGGATGGGAAGGTGTAGGGCTTTGTTCGTATTTCTTAATTGGTTTTTGGTTTAAAAAACCACCTGCTAATGCTGCTGCCATTAAAGCCTTTGTTGTAAATAGAGTTGGGGATTTTGGTTTTGCTTTAGGAATATTTTTAGTTTTTTATGTTTTTGGAACTCTTAATTATGAAGAAGTATTTAACCAAGTATCTTTATTTACAGATAAGAATTTAAATTTTTTAGGTATTGAACTCAATGCAATAAATTTAATATGTTTTTTATTGTTTATTGGAGCGATGGGTAAATCAGCACAGATTTTTTTACATACATGGTTGCCAGATGCCATGGAAGGACCCACACCTGTATCTGCATTAATACATGCGGCCACAATGGTAACAGCAGGTGTCTTTCTTATTGTTAGATGCTCACCTATTTATGAGTATTCACCAATAATATTGAATTTCATTACCATTATAGGAATGACAACGGCTTTGTTTGCGGCAACAGTCGCACTAGTTCAAAATGATATAAAAAAAATAATTGCATATTCTACTTGTAGCCAATTGGGTTATATGTTTTTTGCAACTGGTGTAGGAGCTTATAATATTGCGATGTTTCATTTATTCACTCACGCTTTTTTTAAAGCTCTTTTATTTTTAGGCTCTGGCTCAGTAATTCATGCATTTAATGATGAACAAGATATAAATAAAATGGGAGGCGTATATAAACACTTACCATACACATATACATTAATGATAATTGGAACCTTAGCTTTAACTGGTTTTCCACTTCTATCAGGATTTTATTCTAAAGACTTAATTATAGAATTTGCCTATTTAAAAGGTAATGTCACAGGCTATTTTGCATGTGCATTGGGAATATTTACAGCTTTTTTAACCTCAATCTATTCTTGGAGATTAATATTTAAAACTTTTCATGGTGAATATAATAATAAAAATCAACCAATATCCAGAATACATGAATCACCATTGGTTATGTTGGCTCCATTAATTATTCTAGCTGTTGGTTCAATGTTGGCAGGATTTATATTCAAAGATTTATTTATGGGGTATGGTTTTTTTGCTGATTTTTGGAAAAATTCAATTTTCTTTTTAGAGCCATTATCATCCGAGCATCCTCCACAATTTATAATATATTTAACACCTATATTAGTAACTATTTCCATTCCATTTAGTTATTATATATTCTTAAAAAATAAATCAGTTACAAATATTTTAGTAGATACAAACAAGCCAATTTATTATTTTCTAAAAAATAAATGGTATTTTGATGAGTTATACGATGTGTTATTTGTAAAATCTTCTAAATTTCTTGGAAGATATTTATGGAAGAAAATAGATGGATTGATAATTGATAGATTTGGTCCGGATGGTTTATCAACTTTATTTAAATATTTTTCAATTAAAGCCGTAAAATTTCAAAGTGGATTTATTTATCAATATGCATTTGTGATGTTGATTGGTTTTTCTCTTATATTAACAATAATAATTTTTAACTAATGAATTTTCCAATTTTATCTTCATTAATTCTTCTTCCTACAATTGGTGGTCTATTTATATTATTTAGTAGATCTTCTTCAAACTATAATGGAGCTAAATACATTTCACTATTTATTTCTTTAGCTAATTTTTTTCTATCATTATATCTTTGGTATGTATTTGATAGCAATAGCTCTGAATTTCAATTTGTTGAAGAGAGAATTTGGCTCAAAGGATTTATAAATTATAAAGTAGGTATAGACGGAATCTCTATACTATTTATTATTTTAACAACCTTTATTACTACGCTGTGTATTATTTCTGTTAACTCTACTATCAAATATAGGCTTAAAGATTTTCTTGTAGCTATTCTTTTAATGGAAACAATGATGATTGGTGTTTTCTGTTCACTTGACTTAGTTATTTTTTATTTATTTTTTGAAGCTGGTTTAATCCCAATGTTTTTAATTATAGGAATATGGGGTGGAGAGAGAAGGGTTTACTCCGCGTTTAAATTTTTTTTATACACGTTGTTAGGTTCAGTATTAATGTTAGTTGCCATAATTTCTATATATTGGATAGCGGGAACGACGGATGTTATAGAATTATATCAATTAGGAATAGATGCCAAGTATCAAAACTTACTTTGGTTAGCTTTCTTCAGCTCATTTGCTGTTAAAACTCCAATGTGGCCTGTGCATACATGGCTTCCAGATGCACACGTAGAAGCTCCTACGGCAGGATCTGTCCTGCTTGCAGCGATACTGCTAAAAATGGCTGGTTATGGATTTATTAGATTTTCTATTGGATTATTTCCAATTGCATCGGAATATTTTGTTCCTTTAATTTTTGTTTTAAGTTTAATTGCAATTATTTACACTTCATTCGTAGCATTAGTTCAAGAAGATATGAAAAAACTTATTGCTTATTCTTCAGTTGCTCATATGGGTTTTGTTACTATGGGTATTTTTACAATGACACCTCAAGGAATCGAAGGAAGTATTTTTCAAATGATTAGCCATGGAATAATTTCAGCTGCACTTTTTTTATGTGTTGGTGTTGTTTATGAAAGGATGCACACTAGAGAGATTAGTAAATATGGAGGAGTGGTCTCAGTAATGCCGAGATATGCAGTAGTGTTTATGATATTTACTTTAGGTGCACTAGGTTTGCCAGGTACAACGGGATTTATAGGTGAATTTTTGATATTATTAGGAACTTTCAAAGTAAATTTTATAGTTGCTACAATCGCAAGTTTAGGTGTAATCCTTGGTGCGGCCTATATGCTTTGGCTTTATAGAAGAATAGTTTTTGGTGAAATAAATAATGCAGAAGTAAAAAAACTAGTTGATTTAGATAGGTCTGAAATGATTATTCTAACATTATTAGCTTTTTTATCAATTTTATTTGGATTTTATCCAGACCCATTATTAAGCACTACATCAGTATCAGTAGAGAGTTTAATAGATTTATTCAATATGAATATAAAAATATATACAGCAAACACCTTATGATAAACCTAGATCTAATCTTTCCTGAAATCTACCTTTCATTATCGATAATGTTTTTATTAATGATCGGTGTATTCAAAAAAAACAGTGAAAATCTTGTATACAACTTATCAGTAATTACATTAGTAATTTTATTAGCTTTAATTGTTAATTTATTTTCAATTAATGAAACGTTTATTTTTAATGAAAGTTATAAAATTGATAAATTATCATCTTTTATGAAATCATTAACAATTATTTCAGCAATTTTTGTAATGATTTCTTCTTCTACATATCTGAAAAAATTAAAAATTTTAAAAATCGAATATCCAATATTAATTTTAAGTTCAATTCTTGGAATGATAGTAATGATTAGTTCAAATGATTTGATTGTTTTTTATTTAGGTTTAGAACTTCAATCATTAGCATTATATGTTCTTGCATCATTTAATAGAGACAATATTTTATCATCTGAGTCAGGGTTAAAATATTTTGTATTAAGTGCATTGTCATCAGGTTTGTTACTTTATGGTTGCTCTTTAATATATGGCTTTTCGAGTTCTACCAATTTTACACATATAGCTAGTTCATCTTCAAATGTAGAATATGGAATTATTTTTGGCCTGGTATTTATAATTGTTGGTTTGGCTTTTAAAATTTCAGCTGTTCCTTTTCATATGTGGGCACCTGATGTATATCATGGTTCTCCTACTTCTGTTACATTATTTTTTGCAGCTTTACCTAAAGTAGCTGCTTTGACAGTTTTTATTAGATTTTTATATATACCATTCTTGAATTTAATTGACCAATGGCAAACAATAATTATATTTATATCTATCGCTTCAATGATATTTGGAGCAGTTGCTGCAATTGGTCAATCAAATTTAAAAAGGCTTATCGCATATAGCTCTATCGGACATATGGGTTATGCCCTTGCAGGTTTGGCTTCTGGAACAAATCAAGGAATTCAAAGTTCAATTACTTATATTACAATTTATATAATTATGACATTAGCATTTTTTTCATGTTTATTTATGCTTAGAAAAAAAAATATATTTTATGAAAAAATTCAAGATTTATCAGGTTTATCAACAAATCATCCAATTCTCTCAATAGCACTATTGATTGTCTTGTTTTCATTAGCGGGAATACCACCATTGGCAGGTTTCTTCGCAAAATTTTACATCTTTATTGCTGTAATAGAACAGTCCATGTATTTTTTAGCAATTGTAGGACTTTTATCAACTGTTGTTGCAGCTTTTTATTATTTAAGATTAATAAAAATAATTTATTTTGATAAAGCACAAGAGAAATTTGAAACAGATCATAATCTTGGGTTAAAAATTACTCTAGCAATTTCAATAAGTATTTTAGCATTATATTTTTTATATCCAGGGATTCTAAATGAAATAGTTTCTAAGATTACTATAATCTAATGAAACTTAAAAAATATTTATATAAAACAGTTACAAGCACAAACGATGTAGCAATTAAAAAAATAAAAAAAGGTATAACTTCAGGATTGATTATTTCAAAAAAACAAACCAAAGGAAGGGGTAGATATGGTAAAAAATGGATTTATCTAAAAAATAATTTATTTATGTCTATATTCTTCAATATAAACAATAGTATAAGTTTAAAAAAACTAACTTCTTTAAGTTGTAAATTGGTAAGCAAGTCTTTGTATAAAATATTAGATATAAAAATTATGATAAAAAAACCAAATGATTTATTAATAAATAATAAAAAAGTATGTGGCATTCTTCAAGAAACAGTTTTTTTTAATAACAAAAAATTTGCAATAATTGGAATAGGAGTAAATATTCATAAAAGTCCAGTAATTGATAATTATCCTACAACATACTTGAACTTTTTTTCACAAAAAAAAATAACTAGTTTAAAAATTTATAATGAAATAAAGAAGAATTTTGAAAATTATTTAAATAAATAAATATGATAATTATAGGTGATATTGGAAATACAGAAGTTAAAATTTGTTTAATTGATAATAAATTTAAAATTAAAAAAAAAATTATAATCAAAACAAATGAAATAAATCAAGCTAAACTTAAGAATAAACTTAAATTTTTATTAAAATACAGAAATAATTTTAAAAGTATTATTTTTAGTAGCGTAGTACCAAAAATATATAAGGAATTTTACGTCTTTTTTAAGTTAAATTTTAATATAAAAATTTTAGAAATTAAAAATCTAAAATTAAATAAATTTATTGATATCAAAGTAAATAGAAAGCAAATCGGGTCAGATAGACTTGCAAATTCAATTGCAATGATAGATTCTAAAAATAATTACATAATTATTGACTTTGGTACTGCAACAACTTTTGATGTAATAATCAAGAATAAATATTTAGGTGGTATAATTTCACCTGGCATCAACCTCTCATTAAACACTTTAATATCAAAGGCTTCGTTGATACCTGAAATTAATTTAAAAAAAATATCAAATGTTATCGGTAAAAATACTTTAGATGCTGTAAGATCAGGTTTTTTTTGGGGATACGCGGGTTTAATTGACAATATGATTAAATTAATTAAAAAACAGACTAGATCAAGATTTAGTATTATTTTAACTGGTGGACTTGCAGATTTATATAAAAATTCAATTAATACAAAATGCAAAGTTGATAAAGATTTAACAATCAAAGGTATTATGAAAATTACAAAAAGATTAGTTTAGTATATGGAAGAAGAATTGTTATTTTGTCCATTAGGAGGTTCGGGAGAAATAGGAATGAACCTCAATTTATATGCTTACGGTAAACCAGATAATCAAAAATGGTTAATAGTTGATGTTGGTGTAACTTTTGCAGATGATAGCATTCCTGGTATTGATCTAATCTATCCCGATCCAGGTTTTATAGTTGATAAAAAAGATGATGTTCTTGGAATTATATTAACACATGCGCACGAAGATCATATAGGAGCAATAGCTCACATATGGCCTAATATAAAATGCAATATTTATGCTACACCATTTACCTCTGTATTAGTTAGGGAAAAATTTAAAGAAAAAAAAATTGATATTAGTTCTCATTTAAAGATAGTTGAATTAAATGGAACTTTAGAACTAAAACCATTTAAAATTGAATTTGTTACATTAACCCACTCTATACTAGAACCAAATGGTTTAAAAATAAGCACTCCAGCTGGAACGATTCTTCATACTGGCGATTGGAAATGTGACCCTAACCCATTAATTGGAAACAAGATTGACGTTGAAAAATTAAAAAAAATCGGTGATGACGGAGTTCTTGCAATGATATGTGACTCAACAAATGTATTTAGTATAGGTAGAGCTGGATCTGAGATGGATGTAAGGAAAAACATGCTTAACATAATTCAAAGATTAAAGAAAAGAATTATTGTTACATCATTCGCCTCTAATGTTGCAAGAATGGAAAGTGTTTTTTATTGTGCAGAAAAAACAAATCGACAAATATCTCTAGTAGGAAGATCAATGCATAGAATCTTTAAAGCAGCAAAAGAATGCGGATATCTTAAAAATGTTATTAATCCAATAGATCCTAGAGATGCAAAAAATATTGAAAGAGATAAGATAATATATTTATGCACTGGTAGTCAGGGTGAACCAATGGGAGCTATGATGAGAATAGCCAATTACAATCATCCAGATGTGTATATTGAAAAAAATGATGCTGTAATCTTTTCTTCTAAAATTATTCCAGGTAATGAAAAAAAATTATATAAATTACATAATCAACTTGTAAAAGAGGGAGTCGAAGTAATTTCTGAAGAAAATGAGTTTATCCATGTTTCTGGACACCCTAACAGAGATGATCTTAAAGATATGTATAATTGGATAAGACCCCAATCTATAATACCAGTTCATGGCGAGCACAGACATATGATAGAACACATTAAATTTGCTCAAGAAATGCAAGTTCCTTATCCTGTAGAAGTAGAAAATGGAGATATAGTAAAATTATTTCCAGGCAACAAACCAGAAGTTTATGATAAAGCTCCAAGCGGTAGGTTATATGTTGATGGAAATATAGCTGTTGAAGAAGACTCAAGATCTATAAAAGAAAGAAAAAATATTTCAGCAAATGGAATTCTTGATGTGACGATTTTAGTTACGCCTAAAGGAAACATTCATAATAAACCAATACTTAACTATAGTGGATTACCAATTAATGATGACGAAGATTATAAATATGAACTAGAAAATATAATCGAAAAAACTGCTAGAACGTTTTCATTAAACAACCAAAATCAAAAAGATAATATAATTGATGCAATTAAAATATCATGCAGAAAAATAACTAAAGAGATAACTGGCAAAAAACCTCTTACAAGTATTAAATTAATAAGGATTTAAATAAGAATTTTTTTGATGTAATTTATTCATAATATGTATTTTTCAAAATCTTTCATACCAATTCTTAAAAATAACCCCACAGAGGCAAAAATTAAATCACATCAGCTAATGCTTAGAACTGGGATGATAAAACAATCATCCGCAGGAATTTATTCATGGCTACCTTTAGGTTTTAAAGTTATGAAAAAGATTGAACAAATTGTAAGAGAAGAACAAAATAATGTAGGTGTTCAAGAAATTTTGATGCCAACTATTCAGTCTAGTGATATCTGGAAAGAAAGTGGAAGATATGAAGATTATGGAGAAGAAATGTTAAGAATAAAAGATCGCCAAAATAGAGAAATGTTATATGGGCCGACGAACGAGGAGTTAGTTACCGAAATTTTTAGAACATCAATCAAGTCTTACAAATCATTGCCACAATTATTATATCATATTCAATGGAAATTTAGGGACGAATTAAGACCAAGATTTGGCATAATGAGATGTAGAGAATTTTATATGAAAGACGCTTATTCATTTGATATATCTGATGATGAAGCAATATATTCTTACAATAAATTTTTTCTTTCATATTTAAATACATTTAAAAGAATGGAACTTTCAGCCATACCTATGGCTGCTGATACAGGTCCAATTGGTGGGAACTTATCTCATGAGTTTGTAATTTTAGCGGACACTGGTGAAAGCAAGATATATACAGATAAAAGAATATTTGAAGTAGACAGCACCAAAACAAATATCGAAAAAAATTCTCTCAGTAAGTTAAGAACAGATTTTGAAAAATATTATTCAGTGACAGACGAAAAATTTAATAAAAATGAATTTGAAAAAAATGTACCTGATGAATTTAGATTACAAACGAAAGGTATCGAAGTAGGTCATATTTTTTATTTTGGTGATAAATATTCAAAACCTATGAATGCAAGTGTTGATTATAATGGGAAAAAAGAATTTGTAAAAATGGGTTCATACGGAATAGGTGTATCAAGATTAGTTGGCGCAATAATTGAAGCGAAATATGACGATAAAAATGAAATAATGAAATGGCCAATGTCTGTTTCACCTTACGATTGCGCTATTCTTCCAATTGTAAATAAAAATGATAATTCAAATTTAGAAAAAGCTACTAATATTTACAACAATCTTAAAAATAAAAATATTGATGTTTTGATTGATGATACTGAAGAAAATCTTTCATCTAAAGTCAAAAAATTTAATTTATTAGGAATACCTTTTCAAATTATTATTGGAAAAAATTTTAGTGAACAAAAAATCGAATTTAAAGAGATAGACAAAAAACCTGAATTTATTTCACTAGAAGAAATAATTAAAAAAATAAAAAATAAATCAAATTGATAAACTTACTAGAAAGAAAGATTGCATTCAGGTATCTCTTTACCAAAAAGAAAGACGGATTTATAAATATAATTACAACTTTTTCATTTTTAGGCATATCATTAGGAGTTGCCGTTTTGATTGTTGTGATGTCAGTTATGAACGGTTTTAGAACAGAGTTAATTAATAAAATTAACGGATTTAATTCACATTTGAAGATATTTGCAGAAAATACTGGCCCTATAAACCTAAAAAAACTAAATAACAGTTCGATTAAAAAAATATCAAATAAATTTTTTTTAAGTAACAGCGGTGAAGCTGTAATAATTCACAATTCATATACTAAAGGTATTGTTTTAAGAGGCTATTTAAAAGACGACTTCAAAAAACTAAATGTAATAAGTAACGATAAATTTTTTGGAAGTAAATCAATATCATATAATCATATTTCGATTGGTAAGGAGCTTAGCTTTATTTTAAATGCTGATATAGGAGATAAAATAAGTATTATTTCTCCAAGCAGTGTTATGTCAATAGCTGGAAACCTACCTAAGCAGAAATCTTTTATAATAGAGTCAATTTTTGAAAGCGAAATAAACGAATTTAATCAAAATATTGCATTTTTAAATCTTAATGATTTAGAAGATTTTTTTGATTTTGAAAAAAAAAACAGATATTTAGAGGTTTTTTTAAAAGATCCTAAAGATATAGAAGAAAAAAAAAAGAAATTTCAAAAAGTGTTTAAAGATCGGCTTATTAATTCTTGGGCTGATTTAAACCAATCACTTTTTTCTGCCTTAAAAGTTGAAAGAAATGTCATGTTTATTATTTTATCTTTAATTATTTTAATAGCAGCTTTTAATATTATTTCTGGATTAACTATATTAGTAAAAAATAAAACTAGAGATATAGCAATTCTAAAATCTATCGGTGTCCAAAATACTTCAATAACAAAAATTTTTTTTTTAGTAGGTTTTTTAATCGGCACATTCTCAACAATATTAGGAATTATAATTGGTGTAATATTTTCGATAAACATTGAAAGTATAAGAGTTTTAATAAGTAATTTGTTTAATATTAGTTTATTTCCGGAAGAAATTTATTTTTTAAGTAAAATGCCTTCTGAAATAGAACCATTTTCAATATTTATAATAAGCTTATTTTCAATAATTATTACTTGTTTGGTGTCAATATACCCAGCAATTAAAGCTTCTAAATTAGATACAATTAAATCACTTAAATATGAATAGTTATATAGAACTTAAAAATCTTAGTAAAAAATATAACAACCAAAAAATAGTAAACGTATTATCGAATCTGAATTACAAATTTAAAAAAGGAAAAACATATTCATTAGTTGGACCTTCTGGATCAGGTAAATCAACTTTATTAAATATATTATCATTAATTGATAGACCATCGAGTGGTTATTTATTAATTGATAATCAAAAAATTAATTTTGATGAAAATATGAGTAACGATAAATTAAGATCAAATAATTTTGGAATAATTTACCAAGAAAAAAATTTATTAAATGATTTTACAGCTTTAGAAAATATTTCATTAGCAGGAATTGCTAATGGAAAAACACAAAGTGAAAGTTTAAATCTTTCAAAAAAAATATTAAAAAAATTAAAACTTTATAATCGATCTAACCATCTACCTTCAGAGTTATCAGGAGGCGAAAATCAGCGAATCGCAATTGGAAGATCGTTAATAAATTCTCCAAAAATTATTATAGCAGATGAACCCTCTGGTAATTTAGATCATAAAAATGCAAAAAAATTCTTTAAATTATTATTTAACTTAAAATCTAAAAACAGAATAATTATTTATGCAACCCATAATAGATATTTTGCCAATTTAGCAGATTGTAGATTACAGCTAATTAATGGTAAATTAAAATCTATTAATGCAAGAAAATAAACAAAATTTTAATCATCTAAAAGTCCATACACAGTATTCAATTTGTGAAGGTGCAATTAAAATAGATGATTTAAAAAATATTTGTAAAGAAAAAAAAATTAAATCTATCGGCTTATCAGATACAAGTAATTTGTGTGGCGCGTTAGAATTTTCAGAACTAATTTCAAAATCTGGTACCCAACCTATTATTGGAACTCAAATAAATTTTAAATTTAATGATGAAATTGGTATATTGCTCATAGGACCAGGTCTGTATAGAGCAACAAGTGCAATTATGTCTTCTAATCTATTTGGTCTCATATTGACTAATGCATCTTTCATGCCTGAGCTTTCTAGCTGAAATAGACCTACTGTTTTGCCTTCAGATAAAAGTTTAAATACTGCCTGGTCTTCATGGTTGATATTTTTAATATTAAAATCCTTATTAATTTTTTTTTTAATTATATTTTGAGCTCTATTAATAACTGTTAAAGTTTTTAATCCTAAAAAATCAAATTTAACTAAACCAGCATTTTCAGCTGAATACATATCAAACTGTGTTGAAGGCAATAAAAGATCTGAAGATTGGTCTTTATATAATGGAACAATAGAGCTCAATTTTTTATCAGCAATAACCACTCCTGCAGCATGAGTAGCAAAATTTCTATTTAGTCCTTCCAATTTCAAAGACAGATCAACTAGTTTTTTAACTCTATCATCTTCTTCTATTAGCTTTTGAAGTCTTGGTTCTGAATTAATACATTCTTGCAATTTCATTGGTCTTGAAGGATCAAATGGAATCATTTTACAAATCATATCTACAAAACCATAAGGTAGACCCAAGACTCTCCCAACATCTCTAATTACCATTCTGGCTTTAAGTTTTCCAAAGGTGATGATGTGCGCGACGCTGTCTTTGTACTTTTTGTTAAGATAATCAAAAACCAAGTCTCTTTTTTCCTCACAAAAATCTATGTCAAAGTCAGGCATCGAAATTCTATCAGGATTTAAAAATCTTTCGAAAATAAGATTAAATTTTATAGGATCAATATCAGTTATAGATAAACACCAAGCAACTAAGGATCCGGCACCCGACCCTCTACCAGGTCCAACAGGTATATCATTATTTTTTGACCATTTAATATAATCAGAAACTATTAAAAAATAACTTGAATAATTCATTTGAGTTATAATTGAGATTTCATGATTAAGTCTTTGTTTGTATTTATTAAATATGTCATCTTTGTTTATATCATTATTAATTGTCACTAAATTATTACTAAATTTTTCCTCTAAACCTTTAATTGCTTGTTCTTCCAATATTTTATCTGTTCCGGTTTCACTATTAGAAGATATTTCTGGCAACAAAGGTTTTGAATAGTTTGCTTTAAAATTACATTTATATGGTAAATAAAAATTATTTAGCAAAGCTTCTGGTAAGTCAGAAAATAAATCCATCATTTCTTCATTAGATTTTAAATTATGATTATTTGATAATTTGAATCTTTGTTTATCGTTGATATAGGTTTTGTTTTTAATGCATAAAAGAGCGTCGTGAGCTTCATGCATTGATTGATCCAAGTAAAAAACTTCATGAGTTGCT
>CACIBQ010000006.1 GCA_902584915.1 uncultured Pelagibacteraceae bacterium | reverse complement strand
AAGTTTTTCTATGACAATATTTTTTGCTTCTTTTATTGTTCTATATTTTCTTGGACCTAATGAACCAATTTTCAATCTTTTTTTATAATTAAATGCACTAATTGATGTAAATTTGTTTCCTTTATTAGTTAAATAATCATTTTCATTTAACAAATCTGCAAATTCTGAGTCAGTTAATTTGTCATTTAATAATCTCAATTCTTTAAATTTTTTATCAGTTATTCTGTTAGGAAATAATGTTTTCACGGCGATATCGTATTTTTTTAACATAGTAGATAAATTATCTTTGCTATATGCTAGATCTTCCTGAATAATTTCGCCATCTTTCTCTACTTTAAGTTTAATAGTATATCTTCCAGATCCTTTTTTTCCATACTCGTATATATTTAATCCAGGACAATCTTTAAGTTTTTTTTTAATCTTTATTACCTCAGTAGAATCAATTGTTTCATACTGAGGTGGTGTCCCAATAGGGTTGTCAGTAATAAAAGAACCATATTGATTTTTGCTTTTAAATCCAGACTTATCCATTTTAAACTTTAACCTACCACTAAAAAGAAATTGATTAATTAAGTTTACTAAAATATTAAATAGATATGAAGTGGAATAAAAAATATAATTACCCTAAATCATCCAGAAGCATAATTGACGGAATGAGGTATTATTCTATAGATAATGAAAAACTACCAAGTTGTACTGAAATATTAGAGCTTACTAAGCCCGAAAAAGATAAAGAGGCTTTGCGTAAATGGCAAGCAGATGTTGGTAAAGAGGAGAGTCAGAGAATATCAAATGAAGCGACCATACGCGGCGCAGCTTTACATAAGATATTAGAAAATTTTTTAACAAATCGTTTAAATGGAGATTTATTGGAAAAAGATAATTTAGCAGAAAAAATGGCTAATGAAATAATTGAACATGGAATTAAAGAAAAATTTACGGAAATTTATGGTGTGGAAGCAACGCTCTGGTATCCAAGCAAATTTAGTGGAACATGTGATGCTGTAGGTATTTATTCTGGGGCAGAAGCGATCTTAGATTTTAAAAATTCTCGATCACCAAAAAAAAAAGAATGGATTACTTCATATCTGCTCCAAGTGGCCCTCTATTCCTTGGCCCATAATAAAGTTTTTAACTCAAATATCTCTAAAGGTGTGATTTTGATGTGTTCAACAGATTTGACCTTTCAAAAATTTGAAGTGGAAGGACAAGAATTTATAAAACTACAAGAAGAAGCTATGAAAAGGGTAGACCTTTTCTATGAGATGGTTTCTAAGAGATAATTTTCTCTTTTACAATATTTCCTAAATCTTCAGTATTTCTAACGCAAGGTTTATTATTAGATGAATATATTTTAAGTTCATTATTGTTTGTTTTAACCAAAACTAGATATTTAGTTCCCGGTTTCTCAATTTTCTGTTCTTGAATTTCTATTTCTATTTTTTCTGAATTAATTATTGTCATAGATATTTTTCATGGTCTTCAGACATTTTTTCTAAATGACTATTAATTAATTCAACTTTTTTTAATTTTTCTTTGTCATGTTTTTCTTGTACTCTAATTTCATCAATTCTTAAAAATTGAGAAGGTATTGTAGGATAACTTTCATTATTAGTAGAAAGCAGTCTTTGACTTATACCTTTTCTAATTCTTTTATAGTCTTTATCAGCAAAAGCATCTTTGCCATATTCATCAATCAAAATTAACTCAGATAGATGTTTTAAATCTTCATCACCTTCAAAGTTTTTTGCAATTCTTTGTTTCTCTTCCATTTTATTTGCTATGACAAAGTCATTCATATATCTTTGAGTATCTTTAGAAGGTTTTAAGGCAAATATTTTTTCTTCTGGTTTTAGTTTTGTTTGGTCTAAATTTTTTTCTTCAAATTTATCTTTTAATATTAAATTAATTTTAGTTGAAATCTCAGATCTATTTTTAATTATATAGTCAGCCCTTTTTTCAAGCTCACCTTTTCCAATAGCTGAATATTCATCTTGTATACTTTGTACCCATTTTTCTTCAGGTTTTAAAATTAAAGGAAGTCTATTTGATTTTATAGTTCTCATTTTCACAGGTGTTGCAAAAAGAAGTTTTGACAATTCTTGATTGCTTTTACCCTCAAATATATCTTTTGGGTTATGCTTTAGATCAAAAGCAAGTATATACCCAGCGTAGAAACTATGCTCTGTTAAAAAACAGCATGCAAACTGCCTTGTTTTTGAAAAAAATGTTTCAGTGGTATAAAAGTATTTGAGATTTTTCACATAAGGTAAAACATCTTTTTTGTTAATAAATTGTAAATTTTTATTAAATAGTTCACTATCATTTTTTTTTAAATACTCAGTTAAATTTTTTAAACCTAGCGTATCATCCTTGGCTGTATGTGAATCTTTAATAGGAAAACCGTTCATCGCACATAAAGAAGTTAGTTTAAAAATTTTGTGATTTTTTTTATTTATATCTGTCTTTAATATATTTGGATTATAATATTCCATGTTTCTTGCAAGAGGGAGAGTATCCATCTGACAAGCATTTGTAGAAAATAACCATGGAAAACTATATAAATTTGAAAACAATGTGTGAGAAGTTAATAAGAAGTCAAAATTAAATCCTGCATAAGCATTAAATTTGACGTGGCCTTTATTTTTCCATTTTGTAAAAGTTTCACTTAGTTTTTTTGCAATGCCGTGATTACTATAAGTATGTTTTTCTTTGTCATATATGTCATATGGATCCAAACCATTGACTAATAGTGCATCACACTCATATGACCTTGAAATTCTAGGTCGAGCAAATAAATCAATACTATCAACAATTTTTAAGTCTTTATCTCTTACTAGTATTGCAGAATAGGAGAGTAAATCTGCATTAATATGTGATCCTGATGTTGTTTCAGCATCTAGGTAACAAGTAAATTGTTCCATTAAGCTATCTCCTTAAGTTTTGTTTTGTCATATAAAAAATCAAAAAATTTATCTGTGTCTGGTTTAGTTTCATCTAAAAATAAATTTTTAGTCTCTAATGATTCGTCAGAAGTCTCATTCTTCTTATCTTGAAATTTATCTTTGTAGCTACTGGATTTCCATAAAACCTCACCAACAATAGGCAAGACATCCAAGTTAATTGAAATTGGAGGGTATTTATTATCATCACTAATAATATTTACTATGACTTTATGATTACTTTGTTTTGGAACTTTATTACCATAAAAGTAATCATTCTGACTTTCTTCTAGATTTATAAGTGGTTTCAATTTTTTGACTAATAAAGGATTTCCTGCACCATATTTATTTACTAATCTATCCACTTCATATAGTTTTACATTTTTCAATCCTTTTTCAAAAACTTTATTGATTTCTTTATTGATTTCTTTTTCAAGAAATTCAGGTACTTCATAATCTCTCCAGTGTTCCGTTGGATATATAAATTGTAATCTTCTAACTACTATTTTTTCTGTTATTCTTTGATCTTTAGCTCTACCAGAGGAGCCAAGTTTAATATCTGGAATTTTAATTGCATAAACCCCATTCTTAAATCTATATGAGCTTGTTGTAAGAGTTTTATTATTTTCATTATTAATATAGCTAGGATGTTTTTTAATTAAAACTTTATCATTTATTTCAAAATTCCCTTTCATATTATCATCTTCAATATTTAACATAAATATATTTTTTAGATCTGATAATCCCAGTTCATTTCTTAGGAATTCTTTTGATAGAACAATTGTTTCATATCTATCATTAGAAATTTTAGAATTAACAATGTTTATTTTTTTGTATTCGTTAGGTGCTAAAAAATCTTTCATAAAAAAATTACGAAGATATTCTATAATAGGATAAAAATTTCTAAGGTTTTTGATTAACTCCTCATATTGTTTAAATTTTTGAGTTGATAACTCATTTTGAAAATTTTCTTGATCAGACTCCTCGATATAGTCAAAGGCATCTGAGCAAGCAATTCTTAGGTAGCTTTCTACAAAATCCTTATTGTACTCTTTGCTTTGATCCAAATTTCCTAATCTAATTAAATTTAAAGCATGAAACTCTAGCGCTGGCATTATAAGTTTCTTTTTTATATCTAAATTCGTACAGTCAGAAATAACATTAAAAAAATCTAGACTTTGATTGTGCCAAAGTTGATTTATGTTTTTCTTAACATATTCCCAAGATTTTTTTTTATTTCTTACTTTCTTGGCATTTTTATTATAAAGAGATGCAAAAGCTGCATTAAGAAACAAATATGAAAACTCGGGTGGGAATTGATCTTCTTTATACCTATAAACATAGTGGTCAAAAGAAGAACCGTGTTTATAGACCATCAAATTACTGCAATTTGACCGACTCATACCGCACTTTTTAAGAATTTTTTCTAATAACTCACGGTTTTTAGTCTTTTCACTAATTGAGCGTATTACTTTATTTAATTTATTAATATCCATGATTCTTTATATATACTGTTTATACCGTGTAAAAAAAAATTGTCAAATCAAAAATAACTGTTGACAGCGTTTAAATATGGTATAAAACTAGGAATATGATAAAAAAAATAATTAGTTTGCTGAATAAGGGGGAGATCCTTTCTGTTCTACTTTCTGTCAAAACTCCTTCTAGAAAAAAAACTAATTTTTTACCTTTCATAAGCGCTCTCAAAAAGGGGAACAAAGTACAATCTGGGCTATTATCCTTTCTCGCTTGTCTTACCCAGGCTGTACAATTGATAATCTTTGAAGTTACTAGTTCTTCCATAAAGAATGTCAAAGTTCCCCTGAGAAGGGAATATCAGACAATAAATCATCAGATCACAAAAAAAATAAATATAGGAGGTTAAAATGAAAAAATATTTTGAATTTAAAAACGAGATTTCAAATAAATTTTGGGAAATATCACATAAAGGTATTTTAGTTAAAGTTGTTTTTGGAAGAATTGGAATTCAAAATCCACAAGAACAAATCAAAGAATTTATAAACGAGCAAGAGGCAAAAAAATTTGCTGATAAGAAAATAAGAGAAAAAATCAATAAAGGATACATTCAATATTAATATGCAAAATAAATATAAAAATATTTTAAAAGAAAGATTGATTTTTTATAAAATGTGGAAAAATGATTGGGATTTATATTTCTTCCATAAATCAATAACTGAAAAGGCAAAAAAAAAATATTACTCGGAGAGAAAATTTTTAAAATTATTGCTTTCTATTTATTTTCTACCTTTGAAAATATTTAAATATATAGAGGATTCGAGAGATGCTCATATTTATAATAAAGGAGTAACTTTAATGAAAGTAATTCAAGACGAATTAGACGAAACAAAAAAAATAAACCAATTAAGAGGAGAAAATGAATAATATTTCAAAATTAAAAGATTTGCTTTTAGAACTAAAAGAAGTCAATAAAGCCGAGTATATTAAAAGTGTAGAAAGTGCGGTAACTACAGCTTGGGGTGAAGAAGTATGGGATCATGATAAATTAAGTAGAGATTGTCTCCAAAATATGGTCGATGGTTGTGTAGAAGCTAACATTGGAATAGATAAAATTAAAATCAAAACAGAAGACGATCAAGTCAAAGTCCATGCTCCAAATGAATATTCATTAGAAAGACTATATTATATAGGGTCAAATAAATCGGAAAAGTCATACAGACAAATCGGTGCTCATGGCGAAGGAATTAAGAAATGTTTTTCAGATTTAGCAAGAATAGGAATTTTTAATCCTATTTTGTTATCTGGTGACAAAGCTTTAATTATTACTGTTGGGAAAGAAGTTCCTGAAACAGAATTAAGACCATTAGTTTATAATTATTTTAAAATAAATAAAATTGATGGAAATTATTTAATTATAAATACAATTGATAAAAAGTTGAAAAAAAGTTTTCAATTTGGTTTGAGAAACTTTTTTTACTCAAAGAACCCAGTTATAGGTGAAGTCCTGCATTCTTATAATGATATTACAATTTATAAATCTACAGAAAAAAATGGATACGGATTTTATAAAGGTTTAAAAAGAGTTGATATTAAAGGAATACCCGTCATTATTTCAATAGATAAAGCTTATAGTGCTCTAGAGAAGAAAACAAAGATAGACCGGGACCGACAAGCATTCGATACAAAATTACAAAGTACATTTTTTTCGATATTCGCAAGATCTGGTTTTTATTACATGGATTTACCTGGAAATGTTGCCATAAGATATATTTTAGAAAATTCTAAAGATATATGGTCTACTGGCCATTTATTGTTAAGTTCAATTGCAACAAACTCATATGGAAGATTAAAAGATGATAAGTATTTAAAAGAACTATTTAAAGAAGGTTTTTACGCTGAGTCCAGATGGACTTGGAGTAGAGAAATATCTTACAATGATTGGTTTTCTACTAAAGTTCAAAACTGGATAAGACAAAAAACAAATAAAGAAAAAAAAAATAAAAAGTTACTGCCCGCATATTTTACAAACTTTGGTGTAGAATCTGCACTAGATAAATTCATCAAAAATAAAAAAGCAGCTGAAAAAAGAATTAAAAATAAAAAAACAATGGAGTTAACTGTCAGAGAAAAGAAAGCTATTAACTTTTGTTTTGAGGCAGCAAAGCGTATTAGTCCAAATTTTTCAAAGTTATTCTCAGGTGATGAATATGATGATCCTTTGTATGAAGTAAAATTTAGAACTATAACCTGTAAGGATATTTTAGGGGAATTAAAAAATTCTTCAGATCATAATTCAAAATTGATTTATTTACATAAAACTTTATTTAACGAATCGTTTGGTAAGATGATGTCTGTATTTTTGCATGAACTATCTCATTCATTAGGTCACGACGATGGATCAAGAGAGTTTAGTGACTCACTTACTGTATTAATACAAAAGTGTATTGATAATAATAAGAGTGTTCAAAAATATTCTAAAGAGTGGTCGCATTTAATGAAAAACTAATTTATAAAGGAGAAACATGACAACAATTCTATCATTTACAGTAATTATTTTGGCATTAATTTTAGGAGGTTTAATTTTTTACATATTAAAAAATCTAAAAAATAAAAATATCATAGACAAAGATAGTCCTGAAATTATTAGACTAGATAGTCAGATTGAAACTCTTGAAAATACAATGACCATTAAAGATGATTATATTGAGCAACTAAAAAAAGATAAACAGGTTTTGGAACAAAATTCTAAAAATGCAGCTGGTTACAAAGAGGTTTCTGATAAAAGTTTTCAAGAGTATACTACTTTAGTTCAAGAGTATAGAAACTTTCATGAAAAGTTGGTTGGTAATGTTAAATACCAAGGTGAATACAATGAAAAAAAATTACAAAGGTTGCTTGAAAAAAATGGATTAGTTAAAGATCAAGACTTTACAGTTAGAGAGGGACAAATTAATAAAGATCCAGTTACAGGATTAAGCAAAAGAGTAAATCCTGATTTTATAATTACTCTTCCCGAAGAAAATAGTATTGTTATTGATTGCAAGGTTTCACTTAAAAACTTTGAGGATTTTGCTAATGAAAAAGATCCAAAATTTAGAAGTGCGCATATAAATAAACATTTAGCATCAGTTAGGGATCACATCAAAAGTCTTGCAAAAAAAAATTATACTAAACTATATAATTTAAAGTCTTTTCAATATGTAATTATGTTTATGCCATTTGATACATGTTATTTGTCTGCAATTGAGTATGACAAGGAATTGCTAGATTTTGCTGCAGAAAATAAGGTTATTTTGGCAGGCCCAATATCAATAATGGCTTTAATTGCAAACGTTACAAGTCTTAAAAATCAGCACAAACAAATTTCAATTGTTGATAATGTTGTAAAAGATGCTGAGGCAGTTTGGGATAAATACACAGTTGTAAGAAACAATATTAAAACATTATTTTCTAGCTTTAAGACACACAGAAATGCCTTTCAGGCATTAATTGATAGTACATATGCTAAAAAGAGTGGACTTGAAAATTTGATTGTCAAATTAAAAGATGATCACGGTCTAGAAGGAGGTTCCAAACTTTATTCTACAACAGAAGATGAAAAAATTGTTCCAGATTTAGAAGATGCTGAAGAAAAAAAGATAAAAAGTATTGTGAATTAAATAATAACTTCTAAATTAATCTTGACTTATTTTATAGAATAAATATTAAACAATCATGGCAACAATAAAGTCTACAGACGACAATTTTGAAAATCTAATAAAAGAAAATAAGATTATTCTGCATGACTTTTGGGCCACATGGTGCAAACCTTGCATAAATATTGCTCCGATTCTTGAGGAGCTTTCAGAAGAATTAAAAGATAAAGGTGTTGTGATTTCAAAACATAACATTGATGAAGAGCCAAATATCCCAGTAAAATATAATGTGAGAGGGATTCCAACGATGATTCTGCATGTTGATGGACAGCTTAAAGATACTAAGGTTGGATTGACAAGTAAGTCTGATTTAAAATCTTGGATCGAAAGTAATATAAGTTAATTTTTACTTAATACATACCCTACATGGTATAAGCTTCCAAAAACACAAATTGTTTTTGCTTTATTGGAACTTAACTTTTTTAAAGCATCTTGAATATTTTTTTCTTTATCAACAGAATATCCTTTCTTAATAGCAATTTCTCTAAGTTCTTCAGCAGTACAAGAGTTTGGCTCACTATCAATTTTCATTGTTATTATTTTTTTAAATATACCATGGAAATTTTTTAAAAATTTTGATGGCATTTTATTTCTTTGCATAGCCCAAACTCCATAGATAGGTCCATTTAAAGTCTTTAGATGATTATATAAGTTTTGTGCTGAAGTATTTGAATGAGCCCCATCCAAGAGTAGAGCTTCGTTTTTATTTAAATATTTTCTTAATTTACCTGATTTAATATAATCTAAACGCCCTTCAAATTTAATTGTAGGTATAGTTCTTTCAATTATTTTTTTTTTTATATTTAAATCTAACGCAATTTTTATTGCTAAACCTAGATTGTCAACTAATCCTTTACTGTAAATATATTTAGAATTAATTTTAATTAAATTTTTGTTGTCTTTATAAAAAATTTTTTTATTTTTATTTATAATTTTCCAAGTTGTGGGATATGTAATACTACTATTATTTTTTTTAAGTATTTTCTTAACTATTCCTAATACTTTTGGTTTTTGTTTACCTATATAGATATTTGTATTATTGCTCATATATCCAACTTTTTGCCTGCAAATTTCATTAATTGTTTTAGGATAAACCCATTCAAGATGCTGCTTATTTAAGTTAGTACAAATCTGCATAAATGGTTTATCCCAGACTCTCGACGCATCTCCTTTAAACAGAAGACCTGATTCTTGCAATGAGAAATCAGCATTCTCCTTAGATGCCGCCAGGATATGGATTAAAGTTAAAACCTCAAATAAACTTAATTTAATTTTTAATTTTGATATTTTCTTTTCATATTTTTTAATTTCTTTAAGAGAAATAAATCTATTTTTTAACCAGAATCGAGTTCTAAGATCGTAAAGATGAGGTGAAAAATTTGCTGTTGTAGTATTACCGTTTGCTTCAATGAAACATTGAATTGCTCTAAGACAAGTGAATTTCCCGTCACTTCCTATTATATTGCAGGGCCTTTTTAATTTTAAATGGGGGTTTTTTAATAACCTTAGAGCCCTCTTAACCCTAAATAAGCCTAAAGAAATACTTCTGCTGTATTTTTTTTGAAGATATTTATAATAGATTTCCGAGTTAATCATGTCTGATTAACAATATATTTAAGATGCTTCTTTGGCTGTAAGATTAGGTTCTGAAGTTTCATCCAATGAAACCGAATTTACACTAGTATCTATTTTTAACAATATGTTAAGTAGTTTTACCAAGGTATCTTTCGTATCTTTTCTATGTTCAATCAAAAAATCTCCAATACCATGTTTTAATGCCCATGATGCTTCTAAAAAATTCGGCGGCGGAGTAGTGTTGCTCGCATTTGCCGAAACTCTGGGCCCGGCGAACATTATTCTAGATTTCACACCTTCGAAAATTAAAAAATCAGAAGTAGAACAATAACTTGCAGATATTCCTCCAGCTGCTATTTTGTCGACAACATTAATCACAGGTAAATTTTTTTGCTTTACTTCATTAATTCCAATAATTGACCTTGGCATTTGGTTTAAACTTAAAGTTAGAGGGAAATTTACACGCATCCCGCCGCCTTGTACAAAAATAATTAGAGGTGAGTTAGTTGAAATACTTTTTTCACATGCATATAGAAGACATTCACCCTCGTCTGGAGAAATCGAAGACCCAAAGTACCTCCAATCACTTGCCACCACTACTGCTTTTAAGTTTTCAGTGAGACTTCCATAAGCAGCAACTAGAGCTGAATTCAATCCTGTCTTTTTTCTAGTTTTTTTTAGTTTATCAGTATATTTTCCAGATGCATCTTCCCACTCATGCGTTTCTGGATTATTAATAATTGGATGATCTAAAATTTCATATTGGTTATTTAAAAACATCCAGCTGAAACGTTGTTCAGGAGTAACTGGGTAAGTATCATTACAGTTTTTACATTGATAAAAATTTTCTTTAAGTTCTTCTTCGAGCACAGGCCCGGAATTGCAGCAATTTTGAGCCCTCCACTTCGAGGCCTCCTGCTCCTCCGCAGTTGGAAATTTCTTTTTTATATTTTTTTTTATGTTTTCACCAAACTGCTTAATTTTGCTTATCCAATTCACTTTAATACCTCTACAAATGTTTTAACATAACTACCGACTTTTTGTGGTAAATTTTTGTCATCGATATTTTCTTGAATATACTTAACAATTTGTGATCCTACAACTACACCATCACAGTTACTTTTTGCAATTTCTTTTGCATCTTGTGGATTTTTTATGCCAAAACCAGATACAATTGGTAAATTTGTATATTTTTTAATTCTATCAATTTGTTGATTTGCTTCATTAACCTGAACTGTTTTTACTCCTGTAATCCCTTTTAAGTTAACAGAATAGATAAAACTTTCTGCATCCATCGTAATTTCTTTAATTCTATTTTCATTAGTTGTTGGGGTAATTAATTTAATAAGAGAAATACCAACTTTTTTTAGCGCATCTCTTATTTGTTTTTCCTCTTTAACATCAGCTGGAAGATCGACACAAATTAGCGCATCAACACCAGCCTTGTTAGCTTTTTCTGCAAACTTTTCTATCCCATAAATAAATATATTATTAAGATAGCCCATTAAACAAATACCTAAATTTGGATTATGTAATCTTAGCTTTTCTGCAATCATAAATATTTTATCTAAATTAATACCTTTTTTTATACTCTTTATATTTGCAAGCTGAATAATTGGACCATCTGCTTGAGCTTCAGCATGTGGCATGTTAAGCTCATGAATATGTACTCCACTATCTGATAGTACCTTACATATCTCCAAGCTTGTTTGGTCATCTGGAAAACCTGCAACTGAAAAACTAATTAAAGCTTTGTTATTTTTTTCTTTTAAATTTTTAAAAATTTTTTTAATTCTATCACTCAAGTTTATCTCCCAAAATTCTCTCCGCAGTATCAATGTCCTTATCACCTCTGCCACAGATATTTAAAACCAAAAGTTTATCTTTACCCATTTCTTTTGCTAATTTTATTCCATATCCAACTGCAAATGCTGGTTCAAATGCAATAAGAATACCTTCGGTTTTGCATACAAGTTGAAAAGCATCAAAAGCCTCTTTATCCGAGACATGAGTATAGTTTACTCTTTTAATTTTTTTTAAGTATGCATGTTCTGGACCAGCACTATAAAAATTAATCCCGCTAGCTAAACTTTGAGTCGCGAGAGTGGAATCCCCTGTTTCTGACTGCAACATAAAAGATTTAAATCCCTGCATAATACCAACTGTACCATTAGTTAAAGCAGCACTGTGTTCTGGTTCAACACCGTATAGTTTAACTTCTTTATCATCTAAAAATTCATGTATTGCCCCGATCAGGTTTGAGCCCCCACCTATGCATGCACATATGGCATCTGGTAATCTGCCTTCTTTTTCTAAAATTTGTTCTTTTATTTCTTTACCAATCACTGATTGTGCATACTGTACAATTCTAGGAAAAGGATGTGGTCCAATTGCACTGCCACAACAATAAAAGGCATCAGGGTCACTTGACCATGCTTTTAAAACAGATGTGCATGCGTCTTTTAGAACGCCTTTTTCTCCTGTACCATCAACACATTCTATTACTTTTGCACCAAATAACTTTGCTTTTAAAACATTAGTAGATTGTAAAAAAATATCATCTCGCCCCATGTAACCAATACAAGGAAGGTCCTTAAACGCACAAGCTGCTGCCGTTGCAATCAGATGAGCCCCAGCACCCGTTTCACAAAGAACTTTTTTTTTGCCCATACGTTTAGCTAATAAAATTTGGAATAATGCATTATTCCCCTTATGGGCGCCCAAATGATTTAAATGATCTGATTTGAAGTATATTTTTGCTCCACCTACTTTTTTTGTAAGCTGTTCGGCGTAATACAGTGGATTTGGCCTACCAATCCATTCTTTTAAATAATAATTAAACTCATCTAAAAATTTTTTGTCATTAATTGCATCATTAAACGCTTCTTCCAATTCAATTAAATTTGGCATTAAAATTTCAGGAGCATACCTAGAGCCAAATTCTCCATAATATCCAAATTCATCAGGTCCGTTTTTAAGTGAGTTTTTTGTCATATTTTAAGCGATGATATTATGTACTGTATTTAAAAACTTATCAATTTTTTTTATATCCTTCTTACCACTATCATCTTCTAAAGCTCCAGAAATATCAATCATATAGTCTGAGTTTTTGAAATTAGGAATGTCTTCTATTTGGATATTTCCTGCTATCATTTTATTTAATGAGCTAGGTATGTCGTTCAAATGACTGTGATCAAAACTTTCTGATTTATGGTAACCTTTGCTATCAAAAAGTATTATATCCGATATCTCAGAATAGTTTTTATATTTTTCAACATCTTTTTTGTCTGAAACTGTGATGGCTGAAATTATTTTAACTTTATACTTATTTTTAATTTCTATAGTTCGCTCTGGGCTTACATCGTAAAGCTGATAATAATCAAAATTTAAGTCTTTAATTTTTTCTAAAATTGCATCTGTTGGCGAAACAAGAACACTAGTAAAATTTATTTGTTTTTTGTCAACATCAATCAATTCTTTCAATTTTTCAAATTCGACAAACCTTCTTGATGCTTTCCAGTTAGTAATGAAACCAATCATGAGAATTTTTGGTTGGCTAGGGTGATTTATAATATAATTTAAAGTTTTAGGATCTGAAATCCCACAAATTTTAACACCTTTGATCATTAATTTAAATGATCAATCAATTTTTTAACATTATTTTTAATATTCGATCGTGTTAGGGATCGACCGATTACAATTGCATCTGCATTATATTTATATAGTGCGTCGTAAGGTGTTACTACTCTAGACTGCTCATCTTTCCTATCTCCAGGTAATCTTATTCCAGGAGTTACTACAAATAAATTCTTGTACTTTTTCTTTATGATTCTTGCTTCGTGAGCCGATGCAACAATTCCATAAGCTCCAGATTTTTTGATTAGACCAGCTTGTTTTAAAACTAATTGATCAACAGTTTTAGTATGTCCAATTTCTTTAATACTTTTATTATCTAAACTAGTTAATATAGAAACCCCAAGTATCATTAAATTTTTGTTTATTATTTTTGATTTTTTAACTACATCACGCATCATTCTTAAACCTCCATGAGCATGGACGGTTATATATCTACATCCTCTTAGATCCTTGATGGAGTCAATAGCCGATACGGCTGTATTACTGACGTCCATAATTTTTAAATCAAGAAAATATGTTCCTTTAAATTTTTCTAAAAATTTTCTTCCATGTTTGCTATAAAAAAATTGATGTCCGAATTTTGGAATCATCCTTTTAAGTTTTTTTGATTTTGTTTCTTTAAGAATTTTTTTAACCTGTTTAATATTTGAAGTATCACATGCAAAAAATATGAGTTTATTTTTTTTCATTTAGTTTTTTTTTCCATTCTTTTGAACATTTAAAAAGTATATTTTTTTTTTCTGGAACCTCTACTTTTTCCAATGTTTTAGGATTTAGAGATATTCTTTTTTTTTGAATTCTTGGCTCAAACATCATTACATCTCTAAGCTCTACTCTTTCACCCTTTGATAATGCCTTAATTATTTCGGATATAAAAATATCAAAAAACTTATTTATATCTTTTTTATATAGGTTGGGAAAATTTTTGGAGATTTTGTTAATTATTTCTGGTTTTGATGCAGACAACTTTTATTTAATTATTCTTTTTTTTTATCAATTTTTTCTTTATTTTTTTCACTTTCAATCTTTTCTGAAAGCTGACTGAACGGAAGGTTCTTACCGCTGAGAGGTGAAGAATGAAGTTTAATAGCCTCTTTATTTTGCATTTCTTCCAGCAGTTTAATAGACAAAGTAACTTTCCTACGTTCATAATGTAATTCTGAGATGGCCGCGTCAATACGATCGCCTGTAACAAAGCGAGTTTGGCGCTGATCTTCAGCGTTTATCGCAATCTGATTTTTCTTAATCAGGATTTGAATATTATTACTTCCCTCGGGAGAAACTAATATACCTTTAGGACTTGTAGATAATACTTTGCATGTGAGAACGTCTTTTACTGACTTGTCTTGAAAAATTTTAAATGGATCTTCTTTTAGCTGTTTGAGCCCAAATTTTATCTTCTGTTCTTTAGTATTTATAGACAAAACTACAACTTCCAATTCATCACCTTTTTTATATGTTTTTATTATTTCTTCTGGTTTTGAAACATAACTCAGATCTGTAGCATGCATAAATCCTGTAATTTCAAATCCGGGTATATCTAAATATATTGAAAAATCTTTTATACTTGAGATTGTACATTTTAATTTTGAATTAACAGAATATTGTTTTTCGAAGGCAGAATAGGGATTTCCAAAAGCATCTTTATATGAAATTGCAATACGTTTTTTCTCTCGATCTATATCTGTCACCATAAAATCGTATACTTGATTTACTTTAAAAAATTTATCAGCTGATGCGTTCTTCTTCGTCCAAGAAATGCATGAGCTGTGGCATAAACAGGTAAGACCTGGCTGCAAATCTAATTCCGCAAAACAGCCGTACTCAACAATTTTTATAACTTTTGCTTTATACACTTTTCCAACTTCATATTTAGAAACGTTATCGAAGGGGTCGGCGGTAAGAGATTTAATGCTCGCCGATATGTGCTGCTTATCTTTATTAATTTCTATTATTTGCATTCTGTGCACCTCACCTACTGTGAACACCTCATCGGGATGATTGATTCTCGAGTAAGATATGTTCTGAAGATGGACCATGACATCAATTTCTCCGTTAACCTCAAAGAACGCCCCAAAGCTACTCCACCCTTTACATGTTCCACTTATAATTTGATTTAGTGAATATTTTTCAAGAACTTTTGCTTTATCTTCCTTTTTTACAGAACTTAACACTTCTCTTCTTGAAACCAAAATATTTCCTCGGAATTTATCTAATTTTATTATTTTAAAATCATGTTCAGTACCAAATAAGTGATCAAAAGATTTTAAAACTTTATTGTCCACAGCACTTCCTGGGCAAAACATTAGCGTTCCGGTGCCTACATGAGAACAGACTAGGCCTCCCTTTATTTTTGAGACAAATTTGGCTTTAATAGTTTCATTTGCTTCAAATGCTTTTTCTAGCTCATAAAATCCTTTAATTTTTTGTGCTCTCGATGCAGATACTATCACTTCTCCTTTTGCATCTTCAATTTTCTCTAAGTATACGTCTAATTTATCTTTTTCTTTTAATTGCTTACTTGGATAAGTTGATTTTATTTCATCAATATCTATTAATGCTTCACTTTTCATGCCGTCTATTAAACAGTAGACGTGCTTTTCTGTAATTTTAGTTATTGTTCCAGTTAATATTTTGCCTTCTTCAATTTTTGTCTTCGAGAAGTTATCAACTAAGAGTTTTTCGAATTCCTTGTTTTTATTGTCTTCGATATTTTTATATATCTCCATATTTTTTACTAATAGATCTACGTACTAAATTAATAAGTTTTGCCTCCATTTGTTTTATTGTTAATTTAGTGGTGTCGACTAATACAGAATTTTTTGTCATAATCAAGGGACTTATTTTTCTTTTAGTGTCCTCTTTATCCCTTTGAATCAATGCTTTTTTGACTTCATTTAAAGTAATTCTATTGTTTAATTTTTTAAACTCTTTTAATCGCCTTTTTGCTTTTTCTTTAATTGAGCATTTAAAAAAGAGTTTTAGATCTGCATAAACCATTATTTTTGTACCTATATCTCTTCCTTCAACCACAACTAATTTTGATTTTTTTATAAAATCTTTTTGAAAATTTTTTAATGCCTTTCTTACAAAAGGTTTTTTCGCAATTATAGACGATAATTTTGAAACTTCAGGACTATAGAGTTTATGATTTTTTAATTTTTTTAAAGTAATTGTTTTTGATATTTTTTTGATAAATTTTGGATTGCAAATATTTTTATTCTCCAGAGTTTTTAATGCACAATATCTATATAATGTTCCACTAGATAAAAAATTCATTTTAAATTTTTTAGCAATTAGTTTACTTCCAGTTGTTTTTCCCGATGCACTACTTCCATCTGCAGCTATCTTAAATACTATTTTTTTATTTAATACTTTCAATTGATTTTAGCTCCCAGTTTTTTTAAAATATTCAAAAAATTTGGAAAAGATGTTTTAATTGAATCTTTGTCTGATATAACCCAAGTTCCATTTAATGTTAAAGCAGCTATTGTCGACATCATAAAAATACGATGATCCTTAAGAAAATTTTTTATACGATAATTGCCATGGAGTTCTAATTCTGGATTTCCATATATTTTTATATCATTTTTTTTTCTAATTACTTTTATTCCTATCATTCTTAAAAATTTAATTGATAAATCTAGTCGAGGGCTTTCTTTTTTATTTAATTCTTCAAGATTTTTAAATGAAGAAATACCTTCAGATTTTGCAGCAATTAAAAAAATTAACAAAAATTCGTCAATTGCAGCAGTATTTAAATTTGAAGGACAATTAATAGATTTAAAGTTTTTTGTACTTTTAATTTTAATATCACCAATGACTTCTCCTTTATAATTTTTTTTATTTATAATTTTAATATTGGCATTCATTTTATTTAAAATTTTAATAATCCCAGTTCTTGATGGATTTATATTAACATCTTTTATCAATAATCTAGATTTTTTTGATAATAAAGTTAGTACAATAAAAAAAGAAGCAGAACTTATGTCTCCTGGAACTTTATATTCAAATGATTTAAATTGAGCGAGACCTTTAACTTCAATTAATTCATAATTTTTATTCTTTATAATTTTTATTGGATAATTTAAGTTTTTAAGCATTACCTCAGAATGTGTTCTTGATTTTTTTGATTTAATTATTGTGATTCCTGGTGTGTTTATAGCACTTAAAATAATGCAGGTTTTGATTTGAGCACTGCCTTTATCCTCGATATATCGAATTGGTCTTAATAAATCTGATCCTGTTAATTCCAAAGGCAATTTTCCTCTTTTAGATTTTATATTAACACCAAATAAATTTAGTGGCTTTATCACTCTAGAAAAATCTCTTTTCGAAAGACTTCTGTCACCTATTAATTTAATTTTTTTTTTAGTTGCGGAACATAACCCTAAGATAGTCCTTGCTAGAGTTCCCGAGTTGCCGGCATCAATGACTGTATTTTTTTTGATATTAAATCCATTAATGCCTACACCATGAATTTCTGTATAATATTTTTTCTTTTTATAATTTACTCCAATTTTTTTAATTGCTTTTAATGCATTCAAGACATCATCAGATTCAAGTAAGTTAAAAATTTTTGAAGTTCCTGCGGCTATTGATGAAAGCAATATACATCTTATGCTTAAACTTTTATCACTAGATACAATTATTTCTTTTTTAAAAGGTTTAATTAACTCTTCTATTTTGACCTGATTTTTCACTAGAAACTAAAATTTATAACCTTCTCCAAAATATGCTTCGATTGCTTTGGTATTTTTTATTAATTCTTGAGGAGTTCCTTTTGCTACAATATTGCCTTCTGATAAAACCATCGCCGAATCCACACAGCTTAAAAGATCTCTACTTGAGTGGTCTGAGATTGTAACTGAAATTTTTTCAAACATTTGGAGACTTACAATAATTTGTTGTATCATTCTAACACTTTGAGGGTCTAATGCTGCAAAAGGTTCATCAAGTATTAGTATTTTTGTATTCTTTACCATTGCCATAGCTAAAGTTAATTTTCGTACCTGACCTCCTGAAAGATATTTTGACTTTAGTTTAATAACATTCTCCAATTCAAATTTTCTTATCAAATTATTAACTTTTAAAATCCGTTCTTGCTTTTCTTTAATATGTAATTCTGCAATGGCCATAATATTTTCAAAAACTGTAAGATCTGACCATGATCCTCCATATTGAGGCACCCATGAAATACCAAACTCAGAACATCTTTTATGGGTTGGAATATTAGTTGCATTGGTACCATCAATAAATATTTCACCAAAAGTTGGCTGCAACAAACCTAATACAGAGTGATAAATCGAACTTTTTCCAGCTCCATTAGGTCCAAGTAAACCACTAATTTCATTTTTTTGAATGCTTAAATTTAGTTTTTCAACTATCTGCCTATTCCCATAAGCAATAGTTATATTTTTAAGTTCAATTATAGGCTGTTCTTCTTTAAAAGATTTAATTCTAAATTTTTTGATTAATGAACTCATAATTTATTTGTAAATCTCACTTTTTTTACTTTATTTATCATTTTAATTTTTATATCTCCAGTTTCCATATCAATAATAATATTATCAGATATTAAACTAGAATTTTTATTTTTATAGACCACATTATTATAAACATTAGACAAATTTTTTGAAAAAATAAGATCAAAATTTTGTGAAGTAATTATATTATCAAGATACTCAATTTTCACCCCATTATAAAATAAGGTATCATGGTTTACTTTGTTATAAATAGCATTTTTTGCATAAATATTTAATACTCCTTTATTCGTTAGGTTGATAAAAGATGTAACATCTTCAAGTTTAACTTGTTTATTTTCTTCCCCTTCCATCCCAATGATAGCTTTTTTTGCATTTATAAAATAAACATTTCCATTGTCATCTGTTGAGTTGTATTCAATATTTGTTAACTCACTAGCGACTTTTTCATTTATTTCTGTCTCTATTTTTTTTGTATCGTCTAAACGAGATAAGTTTTCTATATCTTTATTTTTTTCAGCAAAAAAAGTGTAATAAAATGCGATTATTATTATAAATATAGTTAAAATTAATATTGTCTGAAATATAAGTTTTAATTTCATCTTTACTTAATATTAGCATTTAAAATACTGTGCATATGAATTAAGCCAGTTGTTTTTCTTTTATTTTTTTTAAACACACATAAGGCAGTTATTTTTTTATTATTCATTACAGATAAAGCTTCAGCAGCGAGCATATTTTCATTAACTATTATTGGATTTTTTTTCATTACTTTTTTTATTATTAAATTATTTATATTTTCTGTCTTATAATTAATTCTTTTAAAATCGCCATCCGATATGATTCCCGTGGTATTTCCTCTATTATTTTTAGCAATTAATACCCCTAAATTTTTTTTATTAAAAACTTTCAAAGCTTCTTTAATGCTTGAGTTTTCATTTATGAAAGGAATACTTTTACCTTGATACATTAAATCTCCAACAGTTTTTAACTTAAATCCCAAACTTCCGCTTGGATGAAATTTCTTAAATTCAAGCTTTGAAAATTTTCTTTGTTTAATTGTGGAGATAGCTAATGCATCACCAAAGCACATTTGTGCAGTAGTGCTTGAAGTGGGAATATAATTTCCTGGTCCAGCCTCAACTATATTTGGTAGTAAAAAACTTATGTTGCTTGATTTATATAATAGTGAATTTTTTTTTGAAGTAATTCCAGCTAGAATTATATTTTTGTTTCTTTTTACATATTGAATTATATTTTTTAATTCTATCGATTGACCACTATGACTTATTAGAATTAGTAGATCTCCTGAGCTTATCATTCCGAGGTCTCCATGGGAACATGATCCAGCATCAACATAGTGCGAAGGAATTCCTAATGATGCAAGTGTGGAAGCTATTTTTTTGGATATAATTCCTGACTTTCCAACCCCAGAAAAAATAACCTTACCTTTACATTTTAATATTAAATTGACAATTTTATCAAAATCTTTATTTAAAGATTTTTTCAGCTTTTTAAGTGCATTTATTTCTGATTGAATTACTTCTTTGCCTATTGATGAAAAATTTTTATTCATAACATTTTAATGAGACCAAATATCTTCAGTAAACAAAGCTAAATCTAAATCCACTCTTGTATGAATACAATTAATAGCTTTACGATAAAGTTCAAATCTATTTTCTCTTATTAACATTTCTTTTAAATTTGAGTAAATTTTGTGAAGGTATATTACATCGTTAGCACAATATTTTAATTGTTTTTCATTCAAGCTTCCACCAAAATCTGTGCTTTGAAGTTGTTTACTTAATTCAATACCTAAAAATTCTTTAGCTAAATCTTTGAGTCCATGCCTATCTGAATAGCTCCTTGCTAACTTGCTCATTATTTTTGTGCAGTTTACATTTTCAACATCAATATTTAAGTATCTTTTTATAAATGTCATATCTGCCCTAGCAAAATGAAATATTTTTTCTATGTTTTTATTTGTTAGAAGTTTTTTTAAATTTGGTGCATTGTAATTTTCTCTATTTAATTGAATTATATGTGCGTCGTTATTGCCTGAAGAAATTTGTACTAGGTAAAGCTTGTCTCTATTTACATTTAATCCCGAAAATTCAGAATCTATAGCTAATGACTTTTTGTCATCTAGCTTTATTTCATCTGGCAAATCATTCTTATGTAATTTAATATCAATTTGCATTACTTATATATATATGAAACCTAAAGAAATTCTAGTATTTGGAGCCACAGGACAAATTGGAAGACATTTATTAAGAAAATTAACAAAAAAAAATTTTAAAGTAACAGTGGTTACAAGAAATATCCACAGAAAGGCTTATATACTTAAAAGTCAAGCGAATGCTGGATGGTTAAATATAATTGAACTCAATTCTTTTAATTATGAAAATCTAAGTCGAATTTTTAAAAATAAAGATATTTGTATAAATCTTATAGGTATACTAAATCAAAAAAATAAGACTTCTTTTGATAATATTCATACTTTATTACCAAAAAAATTAGCTGAGTTATCAAAAGAAAATAATTTAAAACAATTTATTCATTTATCAGCATTGGGAATTGAAGATGCATTAAATAGCAAGTATGCATCAAGTAAACTAAATGGTGAAAATGAAATAAAAAAAATATTAAACAACTTTGTAATTTTAAGGCCGTCTTTAGTTTATAGTGTTGATGATAAATTTACTACTATGCTTCTTAATATGTTAAATTTAATGCCAATATTTCCTTTATACTATGAGGGAAAAACAATCTTCCATCCATTACATGTTAGTGATATGTGTGAAATAATTGAAAAAGTTATTATTAATGAATATAAAGCAGAAACAATAGAATGTGTAGGTCCAGAAAAAATCTCATTTAAAGAAATTTTGCAACGACTTTTAAAGTCATTAGAAACTAAAAGATTATTAATACCTTTGCCTTTATTTATAGCAAAAATATTTGCAAATTTTTTTGAAATAACAATGAAAAATCCACTTTTAACAAAAGATCAATTAATTTTATTGAATTATAATAATTCTCCTTCAGGAAAGTTTAAAACAAACTTAGATTTAAAACTTAATTTTGATCCAAAATATTTTGATAAAGAAATTTTAAAATATTCCTATATGTGGAAACCAGGAGGCGAGTTCTCCAAAAAAGAAATTAATTAATTTATTTAAAAATTTTTTATGCTGATTTTACTTTTTTTTCTAAAAAGGCTGGGACTTCATCATCTTTAAGGTTTACATCTTCTTTCTTGTTTTTTAATTGCCATACTAGGCCCATATGATAAAGGCAGTAACTGTACTTATTAACTGCATCTCTTCCGCAAAAGAAAGATCCCGCTACATCCGGATGACCCTCCTTACTTTGATCTTCATGCACCATATATTTACAAGTTTTTTCTGTAAGTTGTTCGAGAGTTAAAAGTTTTGCAGGACCTAATTGATCCAAAGTTTCTTTATTTAAAACAAATTTACTTCTTTTTCCTCTCTTCTGAGTATTAGTAATATTTTGATGATGATAATCGTCTTTTGATTTTTTTTTAACTTTAATATTTCCTGATAAACCCAAACGACTTGCACGCCCGATGACACTATTTCTAGTTATTCCATCACCAATTAAGCTCGCAATCTCCGAGGCTGTTTTCAAACCCTTGCCGTAGTGATCACGTAATATCTGATCTTTTCTAGAATCCCAACTCATAATTGCTAAATATAGTGTGTTTCATCAAATTTAATACAATATTATGTAGTTCATAATTGCAGATTTTATGCAAGTTTTTTTTTGATTTTTTTAACAGTTATTTTTAAATGCTGTATTTAACCATTAGTTGAATTTTATCTAAGCCAATATGATTTAAATGTGTATAAGATAAAAACTAATTTATGAGTTCATTGGCAAGTAATTATAACAGAAGAAAAATTTCCTTTAAATATGGAAGAGGTGCTTTTTTATATTCAACCAAGGGTAAAAAATATTTAGATTTTGTTCAAGGAATAGCTGTAAATTCACTTGGACACGCAAATCCAAAACTAATAAAGGCATTAAATAAGCAAGCGAAACACGTTTGGCATGTATCAAATGCTTTTCAAATACCAGAAGCTGAAAAGCTAGCAAAAATGTTAACTAAAAATACGTTTGCCGATAAAGTGATATTTCAGAATAGCGGTGCTGAGGCAACAGAGTTAGCAATTAAAGCAGCAAGAAGATATTTTTTTTCCATAGGTAAACCTCACAAAAATAGAATACTTTGCATAAAGAACTCATTTCATGGAAGAACTATTGCAGCAATCTATGCAAGTGGTTCAAAAAAAATGACTGAGGGTTTTGGACCTAAAGTTCCAGGATTTGATCATATTGAATTTAGAGATTTTGAACCAAGGTTTCCAAATATTAGAAACAAAATTAAGAAAAATACAGCCGCAATAATGATTGAACCAGTAATGGGCGAGGGAGGTATTAAAACAATACCTGATAAATGTCTTAAATATTTAAGAAAGATATGTAATGAAAAAAGAATATTGTTAATATGTGATGAGATTCAGTCAGGTGTAGCAAGGTCTGCGAATTTTTTTGCTTTCGAAAGTTCGAAAATTAAACCTGATATTGTTCCGATTGCAAAAGGTATTGGGGGTGGATTTCCAATAGGCGCTGTTCTAATGACTAATAAAGTTGCAAAGGCAATGCAGCCAGGCAGTCATGGATCAACATTTGGTGGTAACCCTAACGCATGTGCAGTAGGGATTGAGGTTATGAAACAAATCTTTAAGCCAGGATTTTTAAATAATGTGAAAAAAATGTCAGATTATTTCTTTTCAAGATTACATAATTTAAAAATTAATTATCCAAAAATTATTAAGGAAATTAGAGGCAAAGGACTATTAATTGGAGTGCAACTGCACTTTAATCAAGCTAAATTTATAAAATCTCTAGAAAAAAATAATTTATTAACAATTAGGGCAGCTGAAAATGTAATTAGAATTTTACCTCCACTAAACGTAAAAAAAAGTGAAATAGATCAAGCAATCAGAATTATAGATAAAGTTTGTGATAAGTATAGTTAAATGAAAAATTTCATAAATTTAAAAGATATACCTGCAGCTGATTTAAGAAAAATATTGAACAATGCCAAAAAAAGAAAAATTAAAAGAAAAATACTTAGCACTCTTGATGTTGATAAAGATCAACCGTTGAAGGGAAAACTTCTTATTCAAATGTATGAAAAGCAAAGCTCTAGAACTCGTTTAAGCTTTCATATTGCAATTAATCAACTAGGAGCAGGATCAATAACTATCAAAGCAAGTGAATTACACTTAGGAAAAGGTGAAGAAAGTCTTGTAGACACAGCAAAAATTTTATCAACTTATGGTGATGGATTTTTACTTAGGACAGATAATGATAAAAAAATTGAGGATTTTAGTAAAAATTTAACTATTCCAATTATAAATTTATTAAGTCCGAGCTCTCATCCTTGCCAAGTGCTATCGGATATATTTACTGTTGAGGAAATAAAAAAGAAATCAATATCCAAATTAAATATATGTTGGATTGGTGATTGTAATAATGTTTTAAATTCATTAATTGCAGCATCAGTAAAATTTAGGTTTAATTTAAATATTGGTTGTCCCAAAAATTATAGTCCTCCAAAGTTTGTAATGGATTGGGTTAAAAAAAAAAAAAGAAAAATTAATATTTTTAATGATCCAAAAAAAGCAGCTAAAAATGCAGATGTAGTATTTTCTGATAAAGTAGTTTCTCTCAATGACAAAGTTAACAAAGCGAAAAAAATTAAAGATTTTAAAAATTATAGAATCAATCAAAATTTAATGAAAGTTACTCGACCAAAAAGTATTTTTTTGCATTGCTTACCTAGAGGAAATGAAGTTTCAGAAGATGTTTTTTTAGGAAAACAATCTAGAGTTTGGCAACAAGCTCTTAATAGGGTACATGTTCAAAAAGCAATCTTATTGTATACTTTTAATAAATTAAGGTAATGGTCGAGGATTATCGCTATTTTGATTTAAATATAAAATCACAGATGCTCTGTCTTTCTCAGATTTTAAACCCGCAAAACCCATCTTATTATTAGGAATCCATTTTGATGGTTTAATTAAAAAACCATTCATTTCTTCCCAACTCCATTCTTTTCCGTAAGACGTTAAAGCTTTAGAATATTTATAATCAGTTATCGCACCAACATTTCTAAACATGACGTTCCATAATGCTGGTCCAATTTTATTTCCACCACCTTTTTTAATACTATGACAAGCAGAACACTTACGCCAGATTTTCGATCCAGTTTCAAGATCACCCATTGCCAAGAAAGCTGATATATCGATTGATGATTCTGTGCTAACTGTAGTCGCGGTTGCACTTTCGCTTGAACCTTCCACCTTGTAAGCAACAACGTTTTTTTCTGTAGTGAAAATCAAATCACTTACTTTTCCTATACCGAAAACCACTAAAATTGTTACTAAAACTGCAACTATAATTTTATTTATTTCAAAACCCATAATTCAATATTATAGATTGGATTTATAACATTAATTTAAAAATAAATACTAAATTTTATTTTTTTGTTATGCGCCGCAAAGACGCACAAGTTATACATTTTATGAAAAAAACTATTATTTTAATACCTTCTAGGCTTAGCGCCTCTAGATTACCAAACAAACCTCTGCTTAAAATAAATAATAAATCACTTATTAATCATGTCTACGAGAAAGGCCAGTCAACAAAAATTGGCGAAGTTTATGTTGCGACAGGTGACAATAAAATATTCGAAGAAGTGATTAAAAATAATGGCAAAAGCATACTTACAAAAAAAGACCATTTAACAGGAACAGATAGAATACATGAGGCATACGACCAACTTAATAGAAACGATATAGACTATGTTATTAATTTACAAGGAGATGAGCCATTAATAGATACAAATGATATTGTGAATTTAAATAATTTAGCAATTAAACATAACTCTGAGATAGCAACACTTGCGTGTAAATTAGAAACGAAAAATATTGAAAATCAAAATGTTGTGAAAGTAATTTGCAATGAAAATATTAAAAAAAATAAAATTTCATCAGCTAAAGCATTTTTAAGATCAGTAAAAAACGAAAAAATAGAGAATATTTATCATCACATAGGTATATATATTTATAAAGTCACAACCCTTAAAAAATTTGTTGGTTTAAAACAATCACCCAATGAAATTAGTCTAAAACTTGAACAACTTAGAGCCCTACATAATAATATAAAAATTGATGTTGTTTTTGCAAATTCTATACCTGTTGGAGTAGATACTAATGAAGATTTTCTGGAAATAAAAAAACTTATGGAATATAAATCTTAAATTATGAAAATTGCTTACCAAGGTATTCCTGGAAGTTACAGCGAGAGTTGTGCAAAAAAAAACTATCCAGGGCATGAAACTATTTCATGCAAAACATTTGATGAGTGTTTTGAAATGGCTAGTAATGATAATAGCATTAGAGCAATAATACCTGAGTCGAATAAAACAACAGGAAATATAGGTATAGAATATTTAATATTTAAATTTAGACTTAATATTTATGCAGAGCACTTTTATAAGATAAGCCATAATTTATTAGGTATAAAAGGAAGCAAAATTGATAATATAAAAGATGTGTACTCACATGCTCAAGCCTTGAGTCAATCATCAAACTATATAAAAAAAAATAATTTAACTGAACAAGTTAGAGCTGACACAGCAGGATCTGCAAAATTTGTATCTGAAACTAAAGATAAAACAAAAGCAGCCATTGCATCCATTCTAAGCGCAGAAATTTATGATCTAGAAGTTATTGATAAAGATATACAAGATAACAAGGAAAACTTTACTAGGTTTTTATTGATGGGAAAAGAAATTATGCAACCTGAAAAAGATGATAAATCATATGTTACATCTTTTTTATTTAAACTTAAAAGCAAACCAGCAGCTCTTTACAGTGCTTTACAAGGAATGGCAATTAATGGAGTTAATATGATTAAGCTTCAAAGTTTTCCAGAAAAAAATTCTTTTTCTTCTTATTTTTTTCTATGTGAAGTTGAAGGCCATATAGAAAATCAAAAAATTAAAAATTCTTTAGAAGATCTTAATTATCATTGTGAAGATATGAGCGTTTTAGGGGTTTTCGAAGCTGATAAACTAAGAAAAAAATAAGATATCATATTGAAGATTTGAATTTATTACTGATATAATGTTATGGGGGCCAATCAGGTGAAAGTACCATGAACTCCCCTAGGTCTTAACGGAAGCAAGGGTATTGAGTATTTATTCAGGTTGGTTGGTCTCCTAAATTTTATGAATTCAAATAGTAAAGTATTAGCTCTTAAATATAGGCCTCAAACTTTTAATGAATTAATAGGTCAAAAAGTTATTGCTGAAAGTATTTTTAACTCAATTAAACTCAACAAAATTCCCAATGCATACATATTTTTAGGAATTAGAGGCTCGGGAAAGACTTCACTAGCCAGGATTGTTGCAAAAGCTTTAAATTGTAAAAACGGAGTGGAAAATTTATGTACAGAAGATTTTTGTGAAAGTTGCCAGTCAATTATAGATGGAAATAATATTGATATTTTAGAAATCGATGCTGCGAGCAAAACAAGTGTAGATGATGTTAGGGAATTAATAGAATTTTCAAGGTATAAACCAACATCTGCAAAATATAAAATTTTTATATGTGATGAGGTTCATATGTTTTCTAAATCTGCATTTGCAGCTTTACTTAAAACTTTAGAGGAGCCTCCATCTTATTTAAAATTTATATTCGCAAGCACGGATGTAAAAAAAATACCTGTAACAATAATATCAAGATGTCAAAGGTATGATCTTTCAAGAGTTAATTCTGAAGAATTGTTTGAGTACTTGGTTAAAATTAAAGATTTAGAAAAAGGAAGAATCACTGATGCTGCAATTAAATTAATTGTAAAATTATCAGAAGGGTCTGTAAGAGACTCTTTATCTTTGCTCGATAGAGCTATGTTAGTTGAAAATGATGGTAAAGAACTAGATCTTGATAAGGCTCAGAAAATTTTTGGATATTTTGAAAAAAGTATAATTATAGATTTATTTAGCAATATTCTAGAAGGAAATGAAGAAAATACTATAAAGATATATAGAAGTATCTACAATTCTGGTGTTGAACCAAAAATATTTTTAAATGAATTTTTAGAAGTGCTCTATTATTTAAAAAATATTGATTTTATAAATTTAGATGGAACTAACTTCGAATTAAATGATAAAGAGTTTAATCAAATAAAAAATATATCCAAAAGACTTGATAAAAAAAATATACTTTTGTTATGGCAATTTACTCTAAATAATCTTGAGAAAATTGATATTATAAAAAATCAAAATCAATTTGTTGAAATGTTTTTAATTAGATTCTTGCATCTTAAAAAAATTTTAAAAGAAGAAAAAAATTTTCAAAATGACTTTTTGAAACAAGATTCATCTAATAATGAAATCTTAAATGAAAGTAAAACTCAAATGAAACAAGATCCAATAAATCAACTAAAAAATATTGAGCAAGAAGAAAAAATTATAACGAAGCCTGATGTAAAAAATAAAATAGAAAATAACCAAATTAAAAGCTTTAAAGAGTTAATTGAAATTTGTGATGAAAAAAGAGAATTAAAAATTAAACATGAGCTTGAAAACAATTTAAATTTAGTAAGTTTTAAAGATCAAAAAATTGAAATTTCATTTAACTCAAATCTTGATAAGACATTTGTAAAGGATTTATCCGCTAAATTATTAGAATGGACAAGTAAAAGATGGATTATAGCTTTTTCAAAAGAAGAAGGCTTGCCAAGTATAAAACAACAAAAAAAAGATTTAAAAGAAAAATTGAACAAAAAAGAATCTGAAAGTGAATTTTCTAAAGAGATAAAAAAAATCTTCCCTGATGCAGAATTATTCAAAGTAACCGAGGATAATAAATCATGACTGATTTTTCAAAAATACTTGAGAAAGCAAAAGAATTAGAAAAAAAAATGAAAGAAAGCCAGGAAGCAATAAAAAAAATTGAAGTGGTCGGAAATTCTGGGGGAGATTTAGTAAAAGTTACACTAAATGGCGAAGGAGAAATGATCGCACTAGAAATTTCTGATAACCTATTAAAAGAAGACAAAAACATTATTGAAGATTTAATTAAAGCCGCTCACAATAATGCAAAATCTTCTCTAAAATCAAAAACTAATGATGAAATTTCAAAAACTGCAGGTAACTTTGGAGTACCAGGAGGTTTTAAGTGGCCTTTATAACTTAGATGCAAGATATAGCAGAAATTGAAGAATTAATTAAATTAATATCTAAACTTCCAGGTTTGGGACCAAGATCTGCAAAGCGAATAGTTTTAAAATTAATAAATAACAGAGAAGAATTAATTAGACCAATGGCAAAGACCTTAGCCGATGTATATAAAAATATATTTAGATGTAAGTTATGTGGATCGTTAAAATCTAACTCAAAAGGGTGCGATAATTGTGAAAATAAAAAAAATAAATTTAATAAAATTTGTGTAGTAGAAAATATAGCTGATCAGTGGAGCATAGAAGCGTCGAGTGTATACCAAGGTTACTTCCATATTCTTGGTGGAACAATTTCTTCTTCTAATAATCAAAATAAAGAAGATTTATTAATTAATTCGTTAGTAGAAAGGGTTAAAAAAGAAGAGATAGAAGAAGTAATTTTAGCTACTAGTGCAACTGTAGAAGGCCAGACAACTGCATTTTATATTCAAGATAGCTTAAAAGATTTAAATGTAAAAATCTCAAAACTTGCCCAAGGGCTACCAATAAATGGTGAAATAGAAAGTTTAGATGATGGTACTTTAATAACAGCTTTTAAAAATAGGCAAAATTTTAAAAGTAAATAAACTAACTTTTTTTAATTAAACGATTTAAATGTAATAATGGTTCTGTATACCCTGAGGGTTGATCTTTTCCTTGGAATACTAGCTCGCATGAGGTTTTAAAAGCTATCGACCTATCATAATGCGGAGACATTTTTTGATAAAGTTTGTCATTTTTATTCTGCTCATCAACAACTTTTGCCATTTTCTTCATAATTTCTAAAACTTGTTTTCTGCTACAAATTCCATGGTGAAGCCAATTTGCAATATGTTGAGATGAAATTCTAAGTGTTGCTCGTTTTTAAGATGTCCCCCAACCAAAAAAGGTTGGGGGTAAACACCGGTCCTCCATTAATCCAATATTATTAATATCGGGAACTTTTGAACATCCTATGCCTTGATCAATCCATCTAACAACATAGCCCAGTATTGTTTGTGCAGAGTTAGATATTTCCTTATTTATTTCATCTAGAGGCCAATTAGGTTTTTTTATAATTGGTATATTTAATAAGTCATCCAATTTAGATTTATCTTTATTTTTTAATTTAGAATGTTGGTCAAATATATTTATTTGATGATAATGAAGGGCATGAAGTGCTGCTGCTGTAGGAGATGGAACCCAAGCACAATTTGCGCCTGCTTCTAAGTGGGAGATTTTCTGTTTTAACATATCAGCCATTTTATCTGGCATAGCCCACATGCCTTTGCCAATTTGCGCAACACCTGAAAAACCACAACTTAATCCTACCTCTACATTATTTTTTTCATATGTATTGATCCAAGTAGATGTTTTCATATCTCCTTTTTTAATCATAGGTCCAGCTTCCATTGACGTATGCATTTCATCTCCTGTACGATCTAGGAAGCCCGTATTAATAAAGAAGATTCTGTCTTCAAGCGTTCTTATACATTCTTTTAAATTTATAGAAGTTCTTCTCTCTTCTTCCATAAGCCCCACCTTTAACGTCAAAGGTTTTAAATCCAAAACTTCCTCTACTTTTGAAAATAATAAATTGGTAAAAGCTGTTTCTTCAGGTCCATGCTGCTTTGGTTTAACTATATAAATCGAACCTGTTCTTGAGTTATTTTTGTTTTTTAAGTCATGCACTGCACATAAAGAAGTAACAAAAGCATCTAAAATTCCCTCAGGTATTTCAGATCCATCTTCTAAAAGTACAGCCGAATTAGTCATCAGATGTCCAACATTCCTATTTAAAAGAAGAGCTCTTCCATGAAGTTTTTCTTTTTTACCAAGTTTGTTGATATAATTTCTATTTGGATTAAGTTTCCTAATTAATTTTTTACCATTTTTCTCAAATTTAGATTCAAGATCTTTTTTCATAAGACCTAGCCAGTTTCTATACCCTATGATTTTGTCTTCCGCATCAACTGCAGCAACAGAATCTTCATGATCGCATATAGTAGAAATTGCAGACTCAATAATTATATCTGAAATACCAGCAGGGTCTCTTTTAGCACTAAATGCATTTGGATTAATTATAATTTCGATATGTAATTTATTATTTTTTAAAATTACAGCTGAAATTTTTTCTCTATCTAATCTATATCCAACATATTTATTATCATCTATTAGACCTGTAATATCTTTGTCTGTATGTAGTTCTAATTTATGATTTTTGATTGATATTTGATTTATTTTTTTCCACGAAGAGTCTTTTAATTTAAAGTTTTCGTCTAAAAAGTTTTTAGTATACTCAATTACTTTTGATCCTCTTTCGGGATCATATCTTTCACTTGTCGATTCCTCTGAAGATATAACATCAGTACCATATAGACTATCATATAAACTCATCCATCTTGCATTTGCAGCATTTAGCGCATATCTCGCATTCATAATTGGCACTACAAGTTGCGGCCCAGCGATAGCTGATATTTCTTGATCTAAATTTTTAGTTTTAATTTTAAAATCAGGACTTTCTTTTTTAAGATAGCCAATTTTTTCAAGAAAAGATTTATACTCATCTAGGTTAAATTCTTTTTCATAGTTATCCAAATGCCATCTATCAATGTCCATTTGCAATTTTTTTCTAATATTAAGTAATTCTTTATTTTTTGGAGCAAGATCATGACTAACTTTACCAAAACCTTTCCAAAAGTTTTTTTCAGAAATGCCTGTATCTGGTATAACTTCATTATTAATAAAATTATAAAGATCCTCAGAAACTGAAAGATTTTCAATATTTATATATTTTTTTATCATATTTCCTAAAATTCAGTTTTAGATGTTAATCTAAAAATATTTTATATACTTAAATTTAAGTATTATTTTTTGAAAAATTATTATAACAGTAAATTAATAAAATAAAGTCACTTTATTGCCTTTATTTTATAGAACATAAGAGTTATGAAAAATTATTTAAATTTTGAAACTGAAATTAAAGATCTTGAAACTAAACTAGATAGCTTAAAAGACCCATATAATAATGAAGGTATATCCGAGGTAAATACAAAAGAAATTGAATTATTAGAAGAGAAAATAAATGAAAAATTAAAGAAAATTTATTCAAATATTGATCCGTTTCAAAGAACGCAGGTAGCAAGACATGAAGAACGACCTAAAGCAAAGTATTATATTGAAAACTTATTTGAGGATTTCATTTCACTATCTGGCGATAGATATTATGGTGAAGATAAATCAATAATAGCTGGATTTGCTAAATTTGAAAATAAATCTGTTTTAGTAATAGGGCAGGAAAAAGGAGAAAATCTTGAAGAAAGATTAGAAAGAAACTTTGGAATGGTTAGTCCAGCTGGTTATCATCGAAGTATAAAATTAATGGAGCTAGCTAATAAATTTAATATTCCAATAATAACTTTTATTGATACTCCCGGCGCATCACCAACTGTTACCAGCGAAGAAGAAGGACAGTCCGAAGCGATTGCAAAGTGTATAGAGACTTGTACTAAATTAAAAGTTCCAAATATATCTATAATAATCGGTGAAGGAGGGTCTGGAGGAGCAATAGCTCTAGCAACATCAAACAAAGTAATAATGTTAGAAAACTCAGTATACTCAGTAATAAGCCCAGAAGGTTGTGCAAGTATTTTATGGAAAGACGCTAAAAAAACTCTTGAAGCTGCAACTGCTATGAAAATGACTGCTAAAGATTTATTTAATCAAAATATAATTGATGAGATAATTGAAGAGCCTATCGGCGGTGCTCATAGAGACAAAGAAAATACATTAAAAAATATAAAAATTTCATTAAAAAAAAATTTAGATATTTTTGATAATTTAACAGAAGAAGAAATAATTTTACAAAGGAAAAATAAATTTTTACAGATAGGAAGAAGTACTGGTTATACAAGCAAATTAGATATTAGCACTGGGCTTTCTTTCAAAAAAAATAATATTAACATATTGCTAGAAAAAGTTATAAGTTATAAAAAAAATCTAATCGTTTTTACTACAATAATTGTTTTAATATTAGGACTGATTTATTTTTTATAAGGCACCACAACAATTTTTATATTTTTTATTTGTAGCAGGACACATTTCATTTCTAGAAACTTTTTTTCCTTTGTTTAATACTAGTAAACATTTTGGATTTTCAGAAGTTTGGATATTTTTTTGTTGATTAGAATTATTGTCTGATACAATTTTAATATTTAATAGCAATGCTATAAATTGATTTTTCAATTTTTCTAAAAGATCTTCAAATAAATTAAAGGCTTCTTTTTTGTATTCAATTAAAGGGTCTCTTTGACCATATGATCTTAATCCAATTACTTGTCTCAGCTGTTCTAGATATTGAATATGTGTTGTCCAATTTTGATCAATTAATTGAAGAAAAATTCTTTTTTCAATTTCTTTTGACTGACTTTCACCTAAAATATTTAATCTTTCATCTCTTTTGTTATTAAATTTTTGTGTAATTTCTTTTTTCAAAACTGAACCATCTTTAGATTTTAAGTTATAAATTTCATCTTTGCTAAAGCTATTGCCTAAAATAGATAATAATTTTTTTTCTAGATCTGAATTTTTATTTTTATATTCAATTAAATCTTCAATTATTTGTTTTAGAAAGTTATCTGCAAACTCATAGGAATTTAAGCTCTCTATAACTTTTCTTCTTTGAGAAAATATAACATGTCTCTGATCGTTTAGAACATCATCAAACTTTAATAATGATTTTCTAATATCAAAATTTCTTGCTTCAACTTTTTGTTGTGCTCTTTCAAGGGCTTTGTTTATCCAAGGATGATCAATACTTTCACCATCTTTTAGTCCAAGTTTTTCTAAAATATTATTCATAGATTCTGAACCAAATATTCTCATTAAATCATCTTCAAGACTTACAAAAAAAATTGAATTTCCCTCATCTCCCTGCCTACCCGATCT
>CACIBQ010000005.1 GCA_902584915.1 uncultured Pelagibacteraceae bacterium | reverse complement strand
AATCTAGTCTTAAGGGTAACAAAAAAAGTTACCAAATGGATTTTTCTAATTCTGACGAAGCTATCAGAGAAGTTGCATTAGACATAAAAGAAGGTGCAGATATAGTAATGGTAAAACCTGGTATGCCTTACCTAGATATAATAAGATCTATAAAAAATAAATTTAAAATACCTGTTTTTGCATATCAGGTATCAGGTGAATATTCTTTAATTAAAAAAGGAATTCAAAATAAAATTATAAATAGTAATGCAATTATTGAAAGTTTAATTTCATTTAAACGAGCTGGTGCTAGTGCGATCGTTACTTATTTTGCAAATGAAATTGCAAAAAAGATAGATTAAATTGATTTTAAAAATTCAATTCTTGATAAAGGAAAATTTATATTGTTAGGTATCAAAATAGTTTTATTTAAAAAATCTCCAACAATTTTTAATCCATCTTTGAGGACTTCATAATTAATTATAGAATTATTTTTTTTAAGCAAAAATACTGGTATTTTTTTTGAACCATCGATGGATTTTACATATGGGTCATCAATTTTTATTTTTTTTTGATCAATGTAATCATTAAAATCAATATCGTAGCCTACTAGTTTGATAACTTCCAATTCCCAAAAAATAAATGTTTTTATCCAGTCCTCACGATTAAGAAGTTCAAACAGTTTAAACAATTGATTATAAATTTTTTTATTTGATTGATTTTCTACGGTAAGAATCTTAATTAAATTTAATGAATATAAAATACAATTAAGTTTAATTTTATCATCTAAGAAATGTGGGGTAAAAATCTTTTCAATTTCTGTTTTAAAATATCCAGCTTTATTTTGATTTTTTGAATTAAATTGAATATTAAAATGATTGCCTATTAATAAGAAATTTTTAATTTTTGCTGAAGTTGCTCCAAAAATAATACCAGAAACTTTACCATTATTTTTTGTGAAAAATTCAGCAATAACTGAATTTTCGTTGTATTTATTTTTGCTTAATAAAAAACCTTCATCCTCAAATTTCATTTTTATTTTCCAAAATATTTAATAATTTTGTAGCCGCAGCTTGTTGTGCTAATTTTTTAGAAGACCCATCAGCTTCAACAAAGCTTGTATCTTTTAATTTAACTGCAACCTTAAAGTTTGGTTTGTGTTTTGGGCCAGTATTTGAAACAAATTTATAAATTGGTAATAATTTAAATCTTTTTAGCGAATATTCTTGCAACTTAGTTTTAGCATCGATTATGTTTATATTTTTATCATAAATATGTTTATCCCAGTTTTTTAATATAAATTTTTCAACAAAATCTAAACCCTTATCTAAATAAATTGCACCTATTAATGCCTCACAAGAGTCTGAAATAATTTTCTTTTCTATAATATTTTTTTTTAATCTTAAATTGCCGATTTTAATTAAAGTATCTAACTGAAGTTCTTTACCAATTTCATAACATTTATTTTTATTAACTAAAGAAGCTAATTTTTTGTCTAAAATTCCTTCTTTTTGATCTGGGAAAGTTTCAAGTAATGTTTTAGATATACATAAACCCAAAACTCTATCACCCAAAAATTCTAGCTTTTCATAATTGTTATTTTTATCAGCACTTTTATGAGTAACAGCTTTATTATAAAGTTCTACTTTGTTAATTTTAAAACCTAAATTATGTTCTAGTTTATTTATAATTTTTTTCATTAATTTAAACTTTTAAAAAATCTGTCATATCTAATAATATTTGGCCACTTCCATATTTGAAAAATACTACCTTCTCTACTGTTGGATGAAAAAAATAATAATTGCGCTTTACCTACTAAATTATCTTTATGAACGTATCCAACTTCAGATAAAAATCTACTATCCTTTGAACAATCTCTATTATCTCCTAAAAAAAAATAATAGTTTTCTGGAACAAAATATTTATCAGAGTTTTGAAATGAAACATCATTTCTATATGAAACAATATATGATTTGTTATTGGGCAGTTTTTCTTGATGTGTTGAAACTGAAATTTTTTGGCTTCCGCAATAAAGAATTTGTTTATCATTTATCAGTGTCCTTAAAACCTGATTATTATTGATATAAAGATTTCCATCAATAAATTGAATTGTATCACCGGGAAGACCTATCAATCTTTTTATATAATCAGTTCTATTATCAGATGGAGTCTTAAATACTACTATATCACCTCTATTAGGACTATTATCGAAAATTCTACCACTAAAAATTGGTGGACTAAAAGGAAATGAATGTTTGCTGTAACCATACGAATACTTAGTAACAAATAATCTATCTCCAACTAAAAGGTTTGATTCCATTGATGATGAAGGAATATAAAAAGGCTGTATAAGTAATGATCTTAAAATAATTGCTATTATCAATGCATATATAAGAGTTTTGATATTATCAATTATTACATTTTTTTTTATCATAATTTTTCTATTATTACGTAAGCTACAGAATAATTCTTTTCATCAGATATTGATAGATTAGTTTTAAATGATTTAACTTTAAATTTTTTTTTTAAGTATTTGCTTGTAACTGGATTAAGGCTAATTGAAGGTCGTCCTTTTTTATCATTTTTTATTTCAATATTTTTAAAATGAAGATTTTTTGAAATGCCTAGGCCTGTAGCTTTAGAAAACGCTTCTTTTGCTGCAAATCTTTTTGAGTAATAATTAAGTTTATTTTTCAGTGTAGATGATGATTTTTGTTCCTGATATGTAAATATTCTCTCTAAAAAAAGCTTATTTTTTATTAATTTTTTCAATCTATTATTTTTTACAATATCTACTCCAATACCAATAATTGACATTTAATTTTTATTTAAAATTGTTTTAAATTTTTTAATAACGTTCCTTAAACCATATTTTATTGATTCTCCAATTATAAAATGGCCAATATTATATTCTTTAATTTGCTTTATTTTTTTTAAAATTTTAGTAGTTTTATAATCTAAGCCATGTCCAGCATGAACTTCTAAACCTATAGAATTGGCATAAATAGAACATTTTTTTATATTTAAAAATTCTTTATGATATTTTTTATTTTTTTTTACTAGATTGGAAATTTTTCCAGTATGAATTTCTACACATTTGGCTCCAATATTTTTGGAAAGTTTGATATCTTTAATTGATGGGTTAATAAAAAGACTTGTTCTAATACTTGAACTATTTAATTTATTAACTGCAAATTTAATTTTTTTTTTATTTTTTATTAAGTTTAGTCCTCCTTCGGTAGTTATTTCCTGTCTTTTTTCTGGAACTATACAGACATAATTAGGTTTAAATTTAATGGCTAATTTTATCATTTTTGGATTTGATGAGATTTCAAGATTTAAAGGTACTTTTTTTAAAGAAGAAATTATTTTTAAATCTTTATCATTAATATGCCGTCTATCTTCTCTTAAATGAATTGTAATAGAGTTAGCGCCACTGTCCATTGAGTATTTAGCCATAAGATAAGGATAAGGGTGATCTTCCCCCCTTGCATTTCTAACAGTTGCGATATGATCTATATTAACACCAAGTTTTATCATTTAATTCTTCTACTACCTGGTGAAGTAATAGGTATAGTTTTTAAATAAGAAGGAATATTATTTTTATTATACGTTGGTATTTCAAGTTTAACTTGGGAAATAATTTTTTTCTTAATTTTGAGTTGTTTTTTATTAGACCTATCAATTAGACATGCAAAACCAACTAATGTAGCTTTTGATTTTTTTATTAAATTAACACATTCAAGACTTGATTTTCCTGTTGTTATAACATCTTCAACAATTAATATTTTTGATCTGGGTCTAATATTGAAGCCTCTTCTTAAACGAAATTTTCCTTTTACTCTTTCGCAAAAAATAGATTCTTTTTTAAGCAATCTACCCATTTCATATCCTATAACTATTCCGCCAACAGCAGGAGCTAGAATCATGTCAATATTTTTAAAATTTCTTTTAATTTTAGAAGCTAGAGATTTGCAAATTTTTTCTGCATGTTTAGGAAAACTTAATAATTTAGCACACTGAATATATTTTGATGAATGCAATCCTGAAGAAAGTATGAAATGTCCTTCTTTAAGTGCCTCAGTTTTTCTTAAAACCGCTAAAGAGTTTTTTAAAGAAAGCATATTTTTTATTTTTATGTCTTATAATTTTGAATTTTAATTCTTTTTGTTTTAACTCACTAATCAGATTTGTAAAGTTTTTCAGATCATTAATTATTAAATTAAATCTAAAGTTTATTGTATTTTTTGTTTTTTCTACCATTTCTACACTGGAAATATTCATTTTATTTTGACCTATAAGAGTTGTTACGTCACCTAATTGACCAGGAATGTCAGGAAGAGAGATCCACAAAGTAGTATTATATTGTTTAGATTTAACAGGCTTGTTGTCATCTCTGTATTGCCAATATCTTCTAATTGCAGCTCTAGCTTTACCTGTTGTAGTTGATGTTAACCAGTGCAATGATGGAGAGGCTTTTTTTGAAGTTTTTATTTTGACTACATCTCCGTTAACTAAAATACTTTGTAGCGGGCTTTCTTTTCCATTAATTTCACAACCGATAGCGGCATCTCCTATTTTAGTATGAACTGCATATGAAAAATCAATTGGGGTTGCATGTTTAGGTAATTTTATAATCATTCCCTTAGGAGTAAAACAGAAAACATTTTCTTGGAACATTTGTAATTTTGTGTATTCAAAATAATGTTCTGGGTTTTCATTTTTTTCAATAATTTCAACTAGATCTTTCAACCAATCATATTCTTTCCATGTTAATGAATTGAATTTTTCTGATGATTTATATTTCCAGTGAGATGCTATACCTCTTTCGGCAAAATCGTGCATTGGCTTTGTTCTGATTTGAATTTCTATTGGTCTTTTATTTGGACCAATAATTGCTGTATGTATAGACTGATAATTGTTTATTTTTGGTGAAGAGATGTAGTCTTTGAATTTGCCTGGTATACAATTATATTTTGAGTGCAAAACACCCAAAGCTTTATAACAATCATCGATGGAATTTAATATTATTCTAAAACCTATAATGTCAGTAATTTGCTCTAGTGAGACTCTTTTTTTTTGTACTTTTCTCCAAATTGAAAAAGGTGTTTTTTCTCTTCCTATAATTTGAGATTCTAGAGCATTCTGATTTAATACATCGGTAAATTCATTAGATACATTATTAATGCTAGTTGTTCTGTTCTCTTTTATTTCATCAAGTCTTTTTTTAATTAATTCTCTTGCTTCAGAATTTAATACCTGAAATGAAAGATCTTCTAGTTCATCTCTTATTCTATTCATTCCCATTCGGTCGGCTAAAGGAGCGTATATTTCCATTGTTTCTTTTGCCTTGCGTACTTGTTTCTCATTATCTGTAATAAATTTAATTGTTCTCATATTGTGCAATCTGTCAGCAAGTTTAACAAGAAGGACCCTAATATCTTTTGATGTTGCCAAAATTAGCTTCCTAAAATTTTCAGCTTTTGAATTTGATATAGCTTGATTTTCAAATTCAGAAATTTTTGTAACGCCGTCAACTAAATCTGCAACTTCTAAACCAAATTCTTCTTTGATAGTTTGGTATGTTGCATGAGTATCTTCAATAGTATCATGAAGGAGACCGGTCGCTATTGTTGCACTATCTAATTTTAATTCTGTTAAAATATTTGCTACAGCAACAGGATGGATAATATAAGGAGAACCTTCGTCTCTTTTTTGTTTTTCGTGAGCTTTTAATGCAAAATTATAAGCTTTTGTTAAAGTTTCTGGATTTAGGAACTTATTATAAACTTTAACTTTATTTATTAAATCATCTGATTTTAACATAAATATATTATATCACTTATTTTATACAATTCTAATGTCAGATAGCTCCTGACCTTTAAATTGATTGATTATATGATTAATTTTGACCTTTGTTTTAGGATGAATCCAGTTTTTATTAAGTTCATAAAGCGGAAAAATAACAAAATTTCTCTTATGCATTTTAGGGTGTGGAGCTTCAATTTCTTGACCATTAAATTCAGTTTTGAGATTTATGCCCTTAAAATCGATAATATCAATATCGCATATTCTGGGATGATTCTTTAATGATTTTTTTCTTCCAACTTTCTTTTCAATATTTTTAACAACTTTGAAAAGACCTATTAATGACATATCTACTTTAACTTTTAAAATTACGTTATAAAATTTAGGAAAATTTCTATTTGGCCATGATGGTGTTTCGTAATAACTTGAAGAATCTTGTATGAAAATTTCATTTAGTATTAATAATTTTTTAGTTGATTCTATATTAGTTAATCTATCGCCTAAATTAGAACCAATTGATAAATAAACAAAATTAGCTTGTTTTTCTGAAATATCTTGCTTTATCACGATTCCAATCTCTAGTTTTTTTAGTCTGACGCTTATCAAAATTCTTTTTTCCTTTTGCAACTGCAATTTCTATTTTTGCTTTTCCCTTTTTAAAATACATTTTTGTGGGAACAATTGTGAATCCTTCTTTGTTAATCTTTCCAATTAATTTGTTTATTTCTCGTTTGTTAAGTAATAATTTTCTTTCTTCATAAGGATTGTGATTTGAATAGCTGGCTTCTTTGTAAATCGGTATGTGAGAATTAATTAAATATATTTCACCATCTTTTTCTATACCATAAGAATCTCCAATATTTACCTTTCCAGATCTTACAGATTTTATTTCTGATCCTTTAAGAACAATTCCAGCTTCTAATAAATCACTAAAAAAATAATTAAAACTAGCCTTTCTATTTAAACAAATGATTTTTAAACCATTTCTTTTTTTTAAAGTCATTAATTAAATTAATTTAGCTTTTTTCGAAACTTCTTCTAAAATTTTTTTTGTTTCCTTTGTGCAATTAACTAAAGGAAGCCTTACTACATCATCACAAAGGCCCATTAATTTTGCAACATATTTTACTGGTGAAGGATTGCTTTCTATAAATAATGATTTATGTAATGGTTGAAGTATTTCATCTAATCTTTCAGCTTCCTTAATTTCATTTGCGTTTGAAGATTTAGAAAATTTCTGAAAATCAGAACATAATTTTGGAGCTATGTTTGCAGTTACACTTATCGAACCTACTCCCCCTCTTTTATTAAATTCAAAAGCATTATCATCATTTCCTGTTAATTGAATAAACTCTTCTCCCATTTTAGATTTTTGTTGATCTACACGATTTAAATCACCTGTTGCATCCTTAACTCCGATTATATTTTTTAATTCAAAAAGTTTTGCCATTGTTTCTACCGACATATCAATTACTGATCTAGATGGAATATTATAAATAATTATTGGTATTCCACAATTATCATTAATAGCTTTATAATGTTGATACAAGCCTTCCTGTGTCGGTTTATTATAATAAGGTGTAACTACAAGAGCTGCATCTGCACCAGCTTTTTCTGCATGCATTGTTAAAGAGACTGCTTCTTTTGTAGAATTAGAACCTGTACCCGCAATAACAGGAAGTTTTCCATTTGATTCTTTTATGCAAATTTCAATTAATTTTTCATGCTCTTCATGAGATAAAGTTGGTGACTCTCCTGTTGTTCCGCATGGAACAAGGCCATTAGTACCATTTTCAATGTGAAAATTGATTATTTTAATGTATTTTTCCTCATCAACTTTATTATTCTTGAATGGGGTTATTAGTGCTACATTTGATCCTTTAAACATAAATCCTTATAACATATTTTGTTGATTCATTAAAAAAATATGAACCTTAGAATAATAAAATTAATATTAATTAACATCATTATTTTAAATTATTTTAATTTATCGACTGCTACAGAGTTAATTATCCCCAAAAACAAACCTTTGGTGAATAAATCTGATATTGAATTAAATGAAATTAATTATTTATTGCCTAAAAAAAAGCCAGTTTTAGTTAAAAAGAAAAATTTATCTGAAAAAGATGAAGAAAAAAAAAAATTAACCACAGTTAAAAAAAAGGTGAATGGTGTAATACTGCCATTGCCTAAGCCTATAGTTGTCTCTAAAATCAAACCGCCTAAAAAATCAAAATTTTATTCAAAGAAAGATGTTGCAAGAGCAAAAAAAGCCATAAGCTTAATGGAAAAGGCAAAATGGTATGATGCTCTTAAAGAAGCCTGGAAGGCAAAAGATAAATCAATTTATAATTTTATTCAATGGAAACACTTACTTACAACTGGGAACCAAGCAACTTTTAATGAATATAATAATTTTATTAAAAAAAATAATAATTATCCTAGGATTAGTAGAATTCAATATTTAGCAGAACATAAATTAGTATCTAGTAAACTTTCACATAATCAAATTATTAATTGGTTTAATGGAAATGAACCATTAAGCGGTTTTGGAAAAATGATGTTAGGTGAAAGTTTGATTAAAATTAATCAAGTTGAAAAAGGTATATCATTAATCAAGTCGGGATGGATAACTGCAGATTTAACAAAAAATGATTTAAGACATTTTAGAAAAAAATTTAAAAAATATTTAAATACAGATGATTATATTAAAAGAGCTGACCATCTTGCTTGGGAAGGTAAAAACTGGGATCTTAAAAGAATGTTGAGATATTTGCCTAAAGATGAACAACTTTTATACACAGCAAGACAATTATTAATGAGTAAATCTTATGGGGTAGATTTAGCAATAAGCAAAGTTCCTAATAAATACAAAAATGATGCTGGATTAAATTTTGATAGATTAAAATGGAGAAGAAAAAGAGGAAGAGTTGACAGCTCTGTTGAAATATTGATTAAGATAAAAAACACTAAAGATTATTTAGTTAGGCCAGATAAATGGTGGAAAGAAAGAGAAATAATATCAAGATCTCTAATTTACAAAAAAAAGTATGAATTAGCTTATAAGATTTCAAGCAACCATGCTTTAACCGAAGGTCCTGAATATGCATCAGCTGAATGGATGAGTGGATGGATATCTTTAAGTTTTCTTAATGATCCACTTTTAGCTGAAGATCATTTTTTAAATTTTTATGAAAATGTTTCTTATCCAATTAGTATGGCAAGAGGTGCTTATTGGCTTGGAAAGACTTACGAAAAGTTAGGTAATAAAGAAAAGGCTATTAAATGGTTTAAGGAAGGTGCAAAATATTTAACTACATACTACGGTCAATTATCTCATATGAAAGTTTATCCTAATGAGACATTTGAATTAAGCGGTTTAATGAATATAGATAAGAGTACAATAGAAAAATTTAATACAAGTGAATTAGTTAAAATTATATATCTGCTTGATGAAATTGATAAGGATAAATACACAAAACATATTTTAAGACATATAGCTTTAGAAAATATATCAACAGGATCAGAAGTTTTATCAGCAAAATTAGCTACAGAAATTGGAAGATATGATTTTGCAATTCAAATTTCAAAAATAGCATCTTATGAAAAAAGATTTCATAATAAATATAATTATCCAATTATAAGTACGCCAAAATTAATTAATGGAAGGAAAATTCCTGAACCAGCTTTTATTTTATCTATAATTAGACAAGAAAGCGAATTTGACCTGAGTGCTAATAGTTGGGCTGGAGCTAAAGGACTTATGCAGTTAATGCCTTACACGGCTAAAGTGGTAGCAAAGCAAGCAAAGCTTCCTTACTCTAAATCAAGATTAACTACTGATCCGGAATATAATATAAACCTTGGCTCACATTACATAGCTGGATTGATTTTGGAGTACGACGGCTCATATCCATTTGCAATAGCAGCTTACAATGCTGGACCCAAAAGAGTTAGGTATTGGAAAAAAATAAATAAAAATCCTCAAAAAAATCAAGTTGATTATGTAAATTGGATAGAACTTATAAAATTTGAAGAAACTAGAAATTATGTTCAAAGAGTTCTAGAAAATTATAACGTCTATAGATATATTTTAGAACAAAAACCTATAAAACTTAAAAATTTCTTTAAAAATGATCCCTTATATTAATGGCGGTGAGGGAGGGATTCGAACCCTCGGTACGTCATTATAACGTACGGAAGTTTAGCAAACTCCTGGTTTAAACCAGCTCACCCACCTCACCTTTTAAGATACTAAGTGTGTAACTTGAAATCATTGAATATTCAATATTAATCAAGTAATTTTGTGCAAATTATGAAAAACAAATACTCAATATTCTCGTTAATAAAAAATGCTTTTAGTTATCATGAAAACTGGCAACGTGCGTGGAGAGATCCAGAGCCTAAAAAAGAGTATGATGCAATTATAATTGGTGGTGGTGGTCACGGTCTTGCTACAGCATATTATTTGGCAAAAAAGCACAATATGACAAATATTGCAGTAGTCGAAAAAGGATGGATTGGCGGAGGTAATACAGGAAGAAATACAACAATAATTAGATCAAACTATTTATGGGATGCTAGTGCTGGATTATATGACCATGCATTAAAAATATGGGAAGGTTTATCACAAGAGCTTAATTATAATGTCATGTTCAGTCAAAGAGGCGTTATGAACTTAGCTCATAATTTACAAGACGTAAGAGATTTAAAAAGAAGAACTCACGCAAATAGATTAAATGGTATCGATGCAGTTTACCTAAATACAGAAGAAGTTAAAAAATTTTGCCCAATAATTAATACATCTCCAAATATCAGATATCCAGTTTTAGGTGGAACTTTACAAAAAAGAGCTGGAACCGCAAGACACGATGCTGTTGCATGGGGTTATGCACGCGGAGCAGATGCTATGGGTGTGGATATTATTCAAAATTGTGAAGTAAAAGGAATAAAAAGGATTGGTGATAGTGTTGAAGGTATTGAAACAACAAAAGGATTTATAAAAACAAAAAAAATTGGAGTTGTTGCTGCTGGACATTCAAGTGTTATTGCAAATATGGTTGATTTAAAATTACCACTTGAAAGTAAACCTTTGCAAGCATTAGTATCTGAACCTGTCAAACCAATTATAGATACAGTTGTTATGTCTAATGCAGTTCATGCATATGTAAGTCAATCTGATAAAGGAGAATTAGTTATTGGAGCTGGAACAGATGCTTATGTTTCATATACTCAAAGAGGAAGTCATAATGTTGTTGAAGGAACTTTAAAAGCTATATTGGAGCTCTACCCTATTTTTAGTAGAATGAAAATGTTAAGACAATGGGGAGGAATTGTAGATATTTGCCCAGATGCTAGTCCAATAATCAGTAAAACACATATTAAAGGATTATATTTTAATTGCGGCTGGGGTACTGGTGGATTTAAAGCTACACCAGGATCAGGCGATTTATTTGCACACACTATTGCTAACGATGATCCTCATAAACTAAATGCAGATTTTAATATTAATAGATTTGTAAGTGGTGATCTTGTTGATGAACATGGAGCAGCTGCTGTAGCACACTAATGTTTTTAATTAATTGTCCATATTGTGGTGAAAGAGACCAAAGTGAATTTTCAGCTGGTGGAGAAGCTCATATTGTAAGACCAAAGCAACCAACAGAATTAAGTGATGATCAATGGGCAGAATTCCTATTTATGAGAAAGAATATTAAAGGTGTTCAGTTTGAAAGATGGAATCATGCTCACGGATGTAGAAAATGGTTTAATATGGTTAGAGATACTTCAAATGATAAAATTCATGCTGTTTACAAAATGGGGGAAAAACCTCCAATAAAATAAAATGAGTAAAAATTTAAGAATAACAAATAATAAGTTTATTGATCAAACAACTAAAATATCTTTTAAGTTTGATGGGAAAACACTGTATGGTTTTAAAGGTGATACCTTGGCATCAGCTTTATTGGCAAATAATATTCACCTTGTGGGAAGAAGCTTTAAATATCATCGTCCAAGAGGGATAATGGCATGTGGTTCTGAAGAGCCTAATGCAATCGTACAAGTTGGAAATGATGCTTCAATCACAGAACCTAATACAAGAGCAACTGAAATTGAATTATATGAAGGTTTAGAAGCGTCAAGTCAAAACTGCTGGCCAAGTGTTAATTTTGATATAGGAGCTGTAAACAATTTTTTCTCTCCTCTTATACCAGCGGCTTTCTACTATAAAACATTCATGTGGCCTGCTAATTTTTGGAAATTATATGAATACTTTATAAGAAAATCTGCAGGTCTAGGTAAATCACCTACAGAACCGGACAAAGATATTTATGATCATAGATATTTACACTGCGATGTTTTAGTTGTTGGAGGAGGTATATCTGGAATAATGGCCGCAAAAGTAGCAGCTAAAAGTAATTTAAATACTGTATTAATAGATGATAAAAACAACTTAGGTGGAACTACTCTTTTCCAAAAAAATGAATGTTTTAAAATAAATAGTTTTTATTCAAACGATTGGTTAAGAAAAGAAATTGAAACTTTAAATTCACTTAAAAATTTAACTATAAAAACAAGAACATCATTAGCTGCTTATCATAGCTACAATTATCTTTTAGCTAGAGAAAATTTAACTGATCATTTAGATTTAAATGAAAAAAGAGATAAAATTCGTCAAAGACTTTGGAAAATCAGGGCAAAAAAAGTAATTATAGCTACAGGAGCTATGGAAAGACCATTGATTTTTAGCAATAATGATAGACCTGGCATTATGCTTTCATCTTCGATCAAAAAGTACATAGATTACTACGGGGTTAAATGTGGACAAAAAATATCTTTATTTACAAATAATGATTCAGCTTATGAAACTGCCATCTCTTTAAACAATAGTGGTGTAATTGTTAATTCAGTAATTGATATAAGAAATAAAACTAATTCGTTAATAGTTAAACAAGCTGAAAAATTAGGTATTAAAATTTATTGGAAATCTTCAGTTGTTAATACAAGCGGTTACAAAAAAATCAATTCTATTGAATTTATGAAATTGTCTGACGATGCTACTACTGTTATAGGAAAAAAAATAAAAGAAAAATGTGATTGTCTGGGTATTTCAGGTGGTTGGACGCCAAGAGTACATTTATTTACTCAGTCTGGTGGTAAACTTAAATTCAGAGATGTTGATAATGTTTTTTTACCAGATAAATCAGAGCTAGACCAAATAAGTATCGGATCTTGTAATGGTGATTTTGAGCTTGATGATGTAATAAAAAATTCAGTTAATTTAACAAACAAATTTTTAAAAATTAATAATAACGATTATGAAAATTTAGAAATTATTTCCTCAAAAGAAATTGACAAAAAAAATATTTGGCTACTTCCATCAGATAAACCATTGGGAAAAACTAAACAATTTTTAGATTTTCAAAACGATTCTACTGCTAATGATGTAAAATTAGCTTTAAGAGAAGGTTTTAAATCAATTGAGCACGTGAAAAGATACACAACAACTGGCATGGCTACTGATCAAGGAAAATTATCTAACATGCATGCACTTGGAATTATAGCTGAAACCGCTGGTGTTAAAATGGGTGAATTGGGTACAACTACATTTAGGCCTCCTTACACTCCATTAACATTCGGGACGATTGTTGGAAGAAACGTTGGTGAATTTTTTGATACTACAAGAAAAACACCAATACATGAATGGCATGTAGAAAATAAAGCTGAATTTGAAAATGTCGGACAATGGAAGAGAGCCTGGTACTATCCAATAGGCAATGAAAATATGCATGAAGCTGTACAAAGAGAAAGTAAAGCGGCCAGAGACAGCGCTGGTATCTTAGACGCATCTACTCTTGGAAAAATAGATATTCAAGGAAGTGATGCATCTGAATTTTTAAATAGAATTTATACAAATGCATGGTCAAAACTTGAAATAGGAAAATGTAGATATGGACTTATGCTCAATGAAGATGGAATGGTATACGATGATGGTGTCACTACGAGATTAAGTGAAAATCATTACTTAATGACTACTACAACTGGTGGTGCAGCAAATGTACTTTCTAAAATGGAAGATTATCTACAAACGGAATGGCCTGAATTAGATGTCTATTTAACTTCAGTCACAGATCATTATGGGACTGTTAGCATTTGTGGACCAAATTCAAAAAGAATTCTTACTAAAATAATTCCAGATTTAGATTTATCAGACAAAGAATTTCCACATATGTCTTTCAAAAATGCATTAATAGATAATATCAAATGTAGAGTAATGAGAATCAGTTTCACCGGTGAACACAGCTATGAAATTAATATTCAATCATCATATGCTAAATCTGTTTGGGAAAAATGTTTCGAAGCTGGTAAAGAATTTAATATTACACCTTATGGGACTGAAACGATGCACCTCCTTAGAGCTGAAAAAGGATTTATAATTGCTGGACAAGACACTGATGGAACAATGACTCCTGTAGATTTACAGATGGATTGGATAATTAATAAAAAGAAATATGATTTTATTGGTAAAAGATCTTTATATAGAAGTGATACAATTAGAGAAGATAGAAAACAGTTGGTAGGATTATTAACAGATGATCCAAATGAAATTTTAGAAGAAGGGGCACAAATAGTTTCTGAAACAAACAGTCAACCTGTTGAAATGCTTGGTCACGTTACCTCTAGTTATTATAGTCCAAATTTAAATAAATCTATTGCTCTTGCTGTAGTAAAAAATGGTAAAAAATTGAAGGGTCAAAAAATGTTTGTTCCAATGAAAGACAAAAATATTAGTGTAACTATTACTGATACAGTTTTTTTAGATAAAGAAAATAAGAGGTTAAATGCTTAATTTTAATTCTCCAATTATGGATACAAAAGAATATTCTGAAATAAAAATTTCAGAAGTTGAACCTATTCTTAAAATAAACTTAAGAGGAAAAAGTAGAGATTTTATAACTAAAATTGGAAAAGAATTGTCTATAATTCCACCAACAGAATCTAATACATCGTCTGGAAATGAAAATTTAAACATTCTATGGCTGGGCCCAGATGAATGGCTGCTCTATTCAAATAATAAAATTGATTTAAATAATATAAATATTTTAGAAAATAAATTGTTTAATGAAATATCTAAAGCTAAAATTGGTTCAGTCACTAACGTAAGTGATCATTGGATAATGATTAACTTAAAAGGTAAAAAAGTTTTTGAATTATTAGCTTCAGGCTGTCCATTTAATTTTAATGAGTTTAAAAAAACTAAAGGCTCTGTGACTCAAACTTTGCTTAATCATATTGATGTAATTATACATAATAAAAATATTAATGATTTAAATTTATTTGTTAGAAGATCTTTTTCAAATCATCTTTGGTCATGGATTAAAGACAGCTCTAGGTTTATCTAGATGATTTCTTAAATAATAAAGTACAATTAATAGATATATTAATGAGTAAGACCAGTTGAAGAATACCCAAATCCAAAAAAAAGTATTAAAATCAGCAGATAAATAAACCGCCAAATAAAAAACAGTTATTGGCAATAATAAATTTCGTATCATATTTGAAATCATAGCATTTTCAGCTTTTTTTAAGGCCATAAAGAAACCGTTAGATATAAAAAATAATGGATATGCCGGAAGAACTATTGCAGAAATTCTTAAATATCTTGAACCATAGTCAATAACATCAGGATTATTTGAAAATAAACTTGTGACAATACCAGCCGATAGAAAAACAAAAAATGCAGCAAATATCATAATTGAAAGTGCATATTTTATTGCTGTAAAAAAAGTTTCTCTTATTCTATTAAATTTCATAGCTCCATAATTTTGAGCAATTATTGAAATTATAGCAGTATTAATCCCTAGGACAGGTAAAAATAAAATTTGTTCAAACCTAGATGCTGCACCGTATCCAGCTGTTGCATATTCACCTTCTTGACCAACATATGTAAATACAATTCCACTAGCAAACGAATAAGCACAAATTGAAATAATTATTGGCATAGACTGAAAAAAAATATTTTTAAAATATGTAAGTTTAAATAAATAATATTCTTTAGTCAGAAGTTTAATTCTATTGTTAGATAATATTTTTTTAAAAATTATTATAAAACAAACTAATTGAGATATTAAAGTTGAAATACCTATGCCTTTAACGCCCATTGCTGGTATAAACATAAAGCCAAAAATTAATATAGGGTTTAAGATTATATTAAGAAAAAAAGATAAAATTAAAACATTCCTATAAGTTTTGGTATCACCTTCAGCGTGCAGCAATGAGTTTAGTGAAACAACTGAAATAAAAATTATTGAACCATAAAAAATAATATTTGTATATTCAAGACCCAAATCAACAACTTCTTTGGTTGACCCCATAATATAAAATATGTTTTCTGAATAATTTAAACCAAATGCTGAAATGAGGATTGAAATAAAAATTCCATAAATAATTATATGCGTGAAATAATATAAAGTATTTTTTTCATTTTTTTCTCCAATGCTATTTCCAATCAAGGATGTTCCGGCCACTGTAACACCTATGGAAGCGGCTATTATTATAAAATAAATTGGAAATGATTTACCTAAAGCTGATAAAGCTTCTGGAGATATTTTTCCAGCATAAAATGTATCAACAATATTGTATAATGTTTGAAATAACGTTCCTATACTAGCAGGTATAGCAAGTCTCTTAACTAGTTTAGGAATATTTTCTTTTAATAAATCCATATTTTAATACTCTTTTTGAAATATGTGCTTCTTTCCAAGTTTTGTTCCTGCAGATTTTTTATTTCCTATTGCAGAAAATTTTTCAGGTCCATTTAGTAATATTCCACTGGCAGCAGCCAAAGTTTCAACATTATTTACAACAGTTGGTTTTTTATATAATCCTTCTGTTACTGGAAATGGTGGTCTAACATCTACTTCTGCTCTTCTTCCTTCGATAGAAGCAATTAATGCTGTTTCTTCTCCACATATGTAAGCTCCTTGACCTATACATATGTTTAAATCAAAAGAAAAATCTGTACCTAATATTTTTTCACCTAACAATCCTGCTTCTTTTAAAGAGTTTATACTTCCGTTAATTGCTTCTATTGATTTTGGATATTCTCCTCTAATATAAAGCACCCCTTCATCACTATCGATTACGTAACCACAAATAATCATTCCAAATAAAACTTTTAAAGGTTGATCTTCTAATAAATATCTATCAGAAAATGCTCCCGAGTCTCCTTCGTCGGCATTACACACTACATACTTTTTCTGTGAATTAGCTTTACTGCAGAAATCCCATTTCATACCTGTTGGAAATCCAGCACCACCTCTTCCAGTTAAATTAGATGAAAGCAAAGAATTTATAATTTCTTTTTTATCAGTTTTTAAAAATTTATTTAAGTTATCTTTAAATTGATCAAGACTAGACAGTTTATCGTCCATCAAAAAGCTTGTTTTTGCAAAACTCTTCGAAAAATATTTTTCTTGTGGAATATTTTCTCCTTTAATAATTTTATCTATTTGATTTATATCATTACCAGCGTAGTTTTCACCATTGTAATGAAAAGCATGATTTTCGTAACAATGTCCTAAACAAAACATTTCACCAACTTTATTCTCACCCAATTTTTCTTTTAATTTTTTTTTTAAAGATTCTTGGGTACCAGCACACATACATGCACTACCGTTACAAACAAATGCTTTCTTTTCTCTGTGAGCAGGTCTTAAAAATTCATAAAAACTTTCTGCTCCATGAATTGTAGAAACACCCATTTTATATTCATCTGCAATTTCTTTTATTCCTGAATCATTTTTTGATTTTAGAGATCTTTCAGATAATTTTTGAAACAAGTTATTTTTAAGACCTATTCTTCCAGATAAATTACTTATATTTTTCGACATAATTTTTTAAATTTAGCTACTTAATTTTATTCTATTTTTATTACAATAAATATTAAAACCACTTTCTTTTACAAAACCGAGTAGAGTTATGTCAAAACGTTTTGCAAGATCTATAGCGAGACTCGTGGGCGCACCTACACCTGCCATAACCCCAATTTTTGCCATTACTCCTTTTTGTACTAATTCAAAATTTAACCTTCCAGAACATGCAATAAATTGTTTTTTAGGATTTAGAAGATTATTTGTTATCGTATAACCTGTTAATTTGTCCAAAGCATTATGACGACCCACATCTTCACGAGTTGCAATAATTTTTCCATTTTCATCAATCAATGCACTTGCATGTATGCCTCCTGTTTTTGCAAATTCTGACTGCTGATTAACCAATAATTTTGGAGATTGTAAAATAATTTCTTCTTTTATTTGAGGATAAGATAGATCCATTTTTTTTGTTTGAATTACTTCAATAGATTCTAAAGAAGTTTTACCACAAACACCACAAGATGAGTTAGTTACAAAATTTCTTTTTAATTTACCTATGTCTAAATTATTAGTTTTGTTGATAGTTGCTTCAATTATATTTTGTAAATTATAGTCTCCTGATACATCGCCTTTGTGTTCAATCGCATCTATTTCACTCATATTTTCTATAATTTTTTCGTTATATAAAAAACCTCTAATCAAATCTTCGTCATTACCAGGTGTTCTCATAGTTATAGATATATTATTAATTTCCCATTTATTATTTTTTTTATATTTTAGACGCATCTCTAAAGGTTCTTCAACAGATACAGAGTCTTTTAGTTCTTCTATTTTAGAGTTTTTTAATTTTGAAATGTTATATTTTATATCCATATTATTTTGGGTAATTTTTTTTTAAAACAAATTTATTTATTACTATACCAAATATTAAGACAATAATTGAACCAGTAATAATAGGATTAATTAAATAATCTAAGGACACACTTCCAATTATAACAATTATTGGATTACCGCCAGCTGGTGGATGTGTAACATTAAACAAAATCATTAAACCGACACCTAATCCAACAGCAATTGGAATTGTAATAAAAATTGGCAATGGAACTAAGTTTGATATCATAATACCAACAAGAGAAGTTAAAAGATGACCAAAAAATATATTCTTTGGTTGAGCAAATGGACTTTCGGGATAACCATATAATAAAACCATTGATGAACCAAAAGATGCAATTAAAAACAATCCAAATGTAGTTTTGTAAGTTAGATAAGTTAATGCTCCAATAGTTATAGCTGAAAACAAAGCTGCCAATGAAGATTTAATTAAATTATCTTTTTTCATTTTAAGATTTTAAAGCTTTTGCCAATGTTTTAAAAGGCAATAGAATGCATTCTTTCCTTGAAATATTTTTTTTTTTAAAAAGTTTATCAAGCTGTTTCCATTCTTTTGTAAATTCTTGGTTAGTATTTTGAAAAAATTTGCCCACAAAGTTTGATAATTCATTAATTTTTTTTAGTGATTTATTAACCGATACTTTTGATAGCAGACTTGCTGAAGCTTGACAATAAATACAAGATTTACCTTCATATCCAATATCTGAAATTTTTTGATTTTTTACTATTAAACTAATTTCCACTTCATCACCACATAATGGATTTTTATTTTTTGACTTATGTGTAAAATTTTTAATTTTCTTATTGTTTTTTGTATTTGCTGCAATATTTAAAATTTCAATATCCATTTATAAACTTTAATTAAAAAATTATTTGATTTATATTTCTTTTAATGAAAGAGCACAATGTTTTAGGAGTAATACTTGCTGGTGGAAAATCCTCTAGATTTGGAAGCAATAAATCTTTGTCAAAGCTAGCAAACAATAAATTAATCGAACATGTAATAAATAAAATAGAGTCATATTTTCCTAAAATATTGATTGTCTCAAACGATAGTAATTTAAAAATAGAAAATAAAAAAATAAAAATAATTAAGGACTGCATTGAAGGATATTTAGGACCATTAGCAGGAGTTTTGTCAGCAATAAAGTATGCAAATTCTTATAAGAATAAATATAAATGGATAATAACTTTCCCCTGCGATACACCGTTTTTTAATAGAATAATAATTAAAAAAATGTTTGAAAAAATAAATTTGGCAGAAGAAAAAATTTATTTTATTAAAGAAAAAAAACAACGGCACAATATCTTTGGAATGTGGTCTACTAGTCTAGAGAAAACTTTAGAAGATGATTTGAACAATAATTTTAGAAAAGTTGATCTATGGGCAGATAAAATAGGTTGTAGTTTTATTGAAAAAGATGTTCAAAATAAAAATGAATTTCTAAATATTAATACAAAAGAAGATTTAGAATTAGCAAAAAAAATTTATAAAAAAAATGATTTCATATAAAAAAGCATTGAATAAACTTATTAGATCTAAACTTTCAACTAAATCAGAAATTATTCTATCTACAGATTCTTTAAATAGAGTTTGTTCTGAAAATGTTTACAGTAAATTTAATTATCCAGCAGCAGATAATACAGCACTAGATGGCTTTGCTATAAATTCGAGCGAAAGCGACAAAGCAAGCAAAAATAATAAAATAAAATTAAAGATTATAAAAACAATTGCAGCTGGAGACAATCCACATACAAAAAAAAAATTTAAATTTTCTTGTGTAGAAGTAATGACTGGAGCAATAATAAAAAAACCATTTAACACAATAATTCCTTATGAAAAATCAAAAGTAACTGTTAAAAAAAACATTAAATATTTATTAATTGATAGAAGAGTCCATAAATTTAGTAACCTTAGATTTGCTGGCAGTGATATTAAAAAAGGACAATTAGTTTTAAAAAAAGGAGAAATTATCAAAGCATCAGATATTTTAGTTTTAAAGACACTTGGAATTAAAAATATAAAAGTTAAAAAAAAACTTAAAATAGTTTTTTTTGCAACAGGAAACGAAATCACAAATAAAGAAAAAATACCTTATTGGAAAGTAAGAAATTCAAATGGTAGTTACATAAAAACTTTTTCAAAAATACTTCCATTAGATATAAAAGAAAAAGGAATATTAAGAGATAGGGATGAAAAAAAATTTTTAGATGAATTAAATAAAAATATAAAACACAAAGTTGATATATTAATTACAATCGGAGCGGTTTCTGCTGGAAAATATGATTATGTACCAAGAATAATTAACAAATTTAAAGGCAAAGGTTATTTCAAAAATGTTAAGATAAGACCGGGAAAACCAATTTTATTTTCAAAATTAAAACCTGGAACTGCTTTTTTTGGTTTGCCAGGTAATCCTGTTTCAACAGCTGCATGTTTTAGATTTTTTGTTTTACCATTTATATTTAATTCTATTGGTTATTCAGGATTTGTTCCAATAAAAGCAAAACTAAAAAATAATTTTAAGAAAAGAAAAGATTTTACAAGATTTATTAAAGGAAAAATTAAAATTTCCAATAAGGGAAATACTGAATTTGAGATTTTAAAAGGACAAGAGTCATATAAGATTAAACCCTTGGCTAACTCAAATGTCTGGGGACAGCTTAATAATGGTCGAAGTGTCTTTAAAAAAGGCGATCTTATTGATTGTCATACAACTTTTGGTATTAATTTCTTTTAAATTTAAATTAAATTTTGTTGTTAAAAAAAATAATAAATAATAGAAATTGGCATGCTTGATATAAAAGATCCTAAAATTTCAATTCCAGTAGTTTTAATAGCTGGCTTATTTTGGTCATTTGGACCTTATGTAGTTAGACATATTGATGAAGCTCAACAAGTTCCTTGGCAGTATTTATTCACTAGAGGAGTTGTAATATTTTTAATCTTAAATTTGTATTTGTATCTGGAAGAAGGAAAAGAATTTATAAAAAATTATACTAAAATTGGAGCTTCTGGCGCAATAGGAGGAGTTGGATTGGGAATAGCAATGATTACATTTATTTATTCTATAACCAACACTACTGCCGCAGTAACCTTGTTATGTCTGGCGGCTATGCCATTTATCACAGCATTGCTTGGCTTTTTGTTTTTAAAAGAAAATATTTCTTTAAATGTTTGGATTGCAATTGCTATTGCATCAATTGGTATTTTAATAATGTCATTTGATAATACGGGAAAAAATACTTTTACAGGTTTAGTTTTTGGAATCGCATCTTCCGTTGGTTTTTCTGTTTTTTCTGTAACTTTACGATGGAAGAAAGATACACCAAAATTTACAACAGTTGCAATTGCTGGTTTATTTTGTTGTGTTTTTTCGGCAGTAATGATCATTATGAATGATCTTAACTTTTTATCTAATGGAAAAAATCAGGCTTTATTTGCAACCCACGGAACATTAGTTTGTCTAGGGTTAATTTTATATTCAATTGGATCAAAAAATATCCCTGCCGCTGAACTTACTCTTTTATCTTTAACAGAAGTAATTGGAGGAATTTTTTGGGTCTGGATTCCAATTTTAGGAATTAATGAAATCCCAAGTCAAGGTACAGTTATAGGTGGATTTTTTATATTTATTTCTATTATCTATTATAGTTTAATAATTAGAACAAACAGAAGATTTATTGGACTCAATTAAATTATTATGCAAAGACCAGATTTTTTCGATTTGAAGAATGGAGAAAAAGTAAAATTACCATTCACAGATAAGGAATACCAAAATAGATTATCAAAGTTAAGAACAATAATGTCAGATCAAGGTATAGACATGACATTACTTACTTCAATGCACAATATAGCTTATTATACTGGTTTTATTTATTGTTCTTTTGGTAGGCCATATGGATGTCTAGTTACACAGACAAAAATAGTAACAATTTCAGCAAATATTGATGCAAGTCAGCCGTGGAGAAGATCGCATTGCGATAATGTAATTTATACAGACTGGAAAAGAGATAATTATTTAAAAGCAATTGTATCAATTATTGGTAGAGATGAACCTCCAAAAAAAATAGGTATAGAAAATGATCATGTAACACTTGATATTAAGGATAAGTTAAATTCTATTTTTTCTGATTCAATATTTATAGATATCGCAAATTACTTAATGAAATTGCGAATGATTAAATCTGACGAAGAAATAGAAATTATTAAAAATGGAGCAAGAATCGCAGATTTAGGAGCAGAGGAAATAGTAAAAAATATAAGACCAGGTCAAACAGAAATTGAAATTGCTATTGCTGGAAGAGACAGAATGGAGCGAGAAATTGTAAAAACCTATCCTAATGCTGAGTACATGGATACATGGGTGTGGTTCCAATCAGGAATAAATACTGATGGAGCACACAACCCAAAAACAAACAGATCCTTAAAAAAGGGAGATATATTGTCACTAAATACTTTTCCAATGATATCTGGGTATTATACAGCTTTAGAAAGAACATTATTTGTTGAAGAAGTAGATGACAACTCTCTAAAAGCTTGGGAGGCAAATGTAAAAGTTCATAGAAGAGGCCTGGAATTAATCAAGCCTGGAATTAAATGTTCTGAAATTTGTGAGGAATTAAATGATTTATTTGCTCAACTTGGATATCTACAATATAGAACATTTGGTTATGGGCACTCTTTCGGAATGCTCTCACACTTCTATGGAAGAGAGGCTGGTTTGGAACTTAGAGAAGATATTGACACTGTGTTAGAAAAAAATATGGTTATATCAATGGAACCAATGATAATGATTCCTGAAGGCAAACCAGGAGCAGGAGGCTATAGAGAGCATGATATTTTAGTTATTACTGATAAAAGTGCTGAAAATATTAGCAAATTCCCGTTTGGTCCTGAAAATAATATAATTAAAAGTTAGATGTCTAAAAGAGTAAAAGTAAACAGCTGGAACGAATGGGATCCTTTAAAACATGTTATCGTTGGGAGAGCAGATGGAACTTGTATTCCAGCACCAGAACCAGCGTTAGATGCAAAAGTCCCAGAAGATTCTGATATGAGAGGAAAGTACGGGCCTAGAACTAAAGATTCTATTGATAAAGCAAATGAGCTGTTAGATAACTTTTCATATATTTTAGAAAACCGGGGGATTAAAGTAGACAGACCTACACCAATTGATTTTAATCAACCAACCTCAACACCTGATTGGAAATCTAAAACAATGTTTGGATGTATGCCTCCTAGAGATGTTCTTCTGACTATTGGAAATGAAATTTTAGAAGCAACAATGAGTTACAGATGTAGATGGTTTGAATATCTTTGCTACAGACCTTTATTAAAAAAATATTATAACGAAGATCCTAATATGAAACATGAAGCTGCTCCAAAACCAAGATTAACTGATGCTGATTATAGAAAAGATTATTTATCTGATAAAATTGGATCCCAAAAAAGATTAGAATGGACAGAAAAAAAATTTTTTGTAACTACAGAAGAAGAGCCTCTTTTTGATGCGGCTGATATTTTAAGATTTGGTAAAGATTTAGTAGTACAACACGGATTTACTACTAATTTAAAAGGCATTGATTGGATTAAAAGGCATTACAAGGACCATAGAGTTCATGCAGTTAATTTTCCAGGAGATCCTTACCCAATACATATTGATGCAACTTTTACACCAATTAAAGAAGGTTTAATTATTAATAACCCACAAAGAAGATTACCAAAAGAACAAAGAAAATTATTTGAAGATAATGGATGGAAGATAGTGGACTCTGCGCAGCCTGCACATAATTCACCACCACCACTCTGTTATTCGTCAGTATGGTTATCAATGAATGTATTAGTTTTAGATCAAAAGACAGTATGCGTTGAAAAAAGTGAAGTTTATCAAGCTGATCAATTGGATAAACTAGGTATGGAAGTTGTATCCGTAGAACTTAGAGATGCCTACGCATTTGGGGGTGGACTCCATTGTTGCACAGCTGATGTCTATAGAGAAGGAGATTTAAAAGATTATTTTCCAAGACAATAACTAGCTTGGATTTTGTTTTAAAAATTCAATATATTTTAAAACCTCATCAAACTTATTATCAGGTATATCTTTATAACTTGCGTTAAACTTGCTTTTTACACAAATAGCAATGTGAGCATATGGATTTCTTCCATTAGGATGATTTGGGTGACCAGGCAAGTGTCCATCGAGATAATCACCAGCTTCCTGAATAACTTTCCACAGTTTAGCTGAATTTTCTTTGTTCAAATTTTAATGTTCGGATGATTTGTCTACGTCTAAAGTTTCTAATTTTGAACTTAACTCATTACTCAAATCAGCATCTTGAGAATTTAAAGCATTTAATTCACGTTGCCTTAATCTTTCATCTTTAAGAATTTCTCTTCTCTCTTTCATTTTTTGTTCTCTATCAAATTGTTCTTCCCATTCTTTTAATTTCATAGTTTCGATTTTCTTTTTCTCTTCTTCCTGGATCATAATTTCTTTTAAAAATTTTTCTTTTTTTCTCTTTTCTTTTAATTCCTTCTTATTTTGCTCTTCCTCACGAGCTTTTAGGTCAATATCTTTTCTAAACTGCTCCTCGGCTTTAACTTTTAACTCTTTCTCTTTTAATCTTAAATCTTTATCAATCAGCCCTAAATCTTCATCTTTTTTCACTAATCTTTTGTTTTCAACTTTTTGTTGCTCTTCCTTAATTTTTAATTCTTTTTCTTTAAGTTTAAGTTCTTCCTCTTTAAATTTTAATTTTGTGCTTTCTTTACCTAGTCTTTCTTCCCAGTTTCGTAATTCTTTTCTATCCTTCAACAATTGATTATTTTCTGCAAGTTTTTTTAGTTTTATTTCTTTAATTTTCTTTTGTTCCTGAGTTTTTTTAAAATTGCTATATGCTTTTTTTATAGTTGACGAACCAAAAATAGAAATTTTAGTTTCAGATTTAATTTTAGTTTTTCTTTTCGTTTTCGACATAGTTTTATGTTTTTTATAACTAAATATATCATCAAAGAATTAGTTTCTTTTCAAGTAAAGGTTTTAAAATTATTTAGCAATTATTATGGGTTCAACCAGAAATTGTTTTTTGTTATTTTCTTAAGTATAATAAATATTACTTAATTTACTATTATCTTTGATTTTTTGGAAAGTCCTTTGAAGGAATAATTAATTATATTTTCCAAGGATCATCGCTATTTGTTTTGAAATTATATTTCTTAATTACTTTTTTTACCATTTCTACTGAAACTTTTCCCTCTTCATATAAAGAATATATAGTACTTAAAACTATGTGTGGACTATCTACTTCAAAGAAATCTCTTAAATTTACTCTAGTATCACTTCTTCCAAAACCATCCGTACCTAATGCTGTAAATTTATTTTTTAAATAACTAGAAATAAGTTGTGAATAAGCTCTAACATAATCAGATGTAGCAATAATTGGATCTTTATTGTCTATTAAGTTTTCCATGTAACTTTGCTTTTTATTTGATGGATCAAGCATATTTTTTCTTTTTATTGATCTAGCTTCTTTCTCTAATTCTGAGTAACTTGTGATACTATAAAGTCTGGCACCAATATTATATTCATTTTTTAATATTTCTGATGCAGCAATGCACTCTCTAAATATTGTACCTGAGCCCAATAAATTAACATTTAGTCCATCAATAGTATTATCTTTAAAGAGATAACCACCTTTAATTATTCCTTCTTTTTTATCTAAATTTATTGCTGGATGCGAATATTTTTCATTTGTCACTGTTAAATAATAAAACTCATCTCTGCATTCGGTCATCATTCTTCTCATTCCTTCATCAAAAATAATTGCTAGTTCATTTGCAAAACAAGGATCATAAGATTTTAAATTTGGGATAGTTGCTGCAAAAATTTGACTTTGACCATCTTGATGTTGAAGTCCTTCACCAGCAAGCGATGTTCTTCCAGAAGTCGCACCAATTAAAAAACCTCGAGGCATTTGATCGGCAGCTGCCCAAATTAAATCTCCTATTCTTTGAAACCCAAACATTGAGTAGAAAATGTAAAAAGGAATCATCGGTAAATTATGACTGCTGTAAGAAGTTGCGGCCGCAAGCCATGAAGATATGGCGCCTGCTTCATTGATACCTTCTTCTAATAATTGTCCAGATTTTGATTCTTTGTAACTTAGCAAAGAGTTTGAGTCTTCAGGTTCATAAAGTTGACCTTGGGGAGAATATATTCCTATTTGATTAAATAAATTTGCCATTCCAAAAGTCCTAGCTTCATCAGCAACAATTGGAACAATTTTTGGGCCCAATTCTTTATCTTTTAACATTGCACTTAAACTTCTTATTAGCCCTGTTGTAGTTGAATATTCTCTATCACTTTTTTCAAATAAGAATTTTGAGTGATTTTTTAAATCAGGTATTTTTATAGAAATTTTTTCATATTTTCTTTGCGGTATAAATCCGCCTAAATTTTCTCTTTTTTTTCTCAAATAATTTAATTCTTTAGAATTTTTTTCAGGTTTATAAAAATCTAACTTTTCCAATTGATTATCTGAGATATCTAATTCTAATCTATCTCTAAATTCTTTAAGTGCATCGATATTAAGCGATTTCTGTTGGTGGTTAGTCATTTTTGATTCACCAGCTTTCCCCATACCATATCCTTTTTTAGTTTTTGCTAGTATCACTGTTGGTTTTCCAATAGTTTTTTTTGCAGCATCAAAAGCTGAATATAATTTTTTAAAGTCATGACCTCCTCTTTTTAAGCTTTCTATTTCTACATCACTCATCGATGATACAAGTTTTAAAATTTCAGGATCTTCAGCAAAGAAATTTTTTAAGTTATATGCTCCATCTCTAGCTCCGAGAGTTTGATATTTTCCATCTACTGTTTCAGCAAACTTTTTTAACAATAAATTATTTTTATCTTCTCTAAATATTTTATCCCATTCAGAACCCCATAGTACTTTTATTACATTCCACCCCGCCGCTTTGAACAATGTTTCTAATTCTTGAATAATTTGTCCATTTCCTCTTACAGGTCCATCCAATCGCTGAAGGTTACAGTTGATTATAAAAGTCAAATTATCAAGATTTTCTCTAGAGGCTATAGATAGTCCAGCTAAACTTTCGGGTTCATCCATTTCTCCATCACCAAAAATACCCCAGACATATTTTTCAGTTTTAATAAGATTTCTATTTTTTAAATATTTTATAAATCTTGCTTGATAGATAGCATTTACTAAACCAATACCCATCGAAGCTGTGGTAAAACACCAGAAATCTTTCATTAAATATGGATGACAATAAGAGGACAATCCTTGCTCTTTAGTTTCCATTCTATAATTATTTAATTGATTTAGTGACAATCTTCCCTCAAGAAATGCTCTTGCATAAACGCCAGTCGCACATTGTGATTGATAGAAAATTAAATCTCCGTCCTTTCCACCTTTAAAGAAGTGGTTAAACCCTGTTTCAAATATTTCCGCACATGATGCGTAGCTTGCAATATGACCTCCTAATCCACCGTAATTCTGGTTAGCTTTCATAACCATAACCAAAGCATTCCATCTTAGAATTGCAGTAATTTTTTCCTCAATTTCAAGATCACCTGGATAAATACCTTGATCAAATTGAGAGATTGTATTTCTATAGGGAGAATAGGGTAGAGATGAATATACTACTCTTAGTTCTTTAGCTCTTTTTTCTAAAGACTCTAAAATTATTTTTGCAGCTTCTCTACCATGATTTTGAATTACCGAATCAAGCGACTCAATCCATTCATTCAACTCTTGCGCGTCTAATTTATTAATTTTATTAACAATATTCTCAGTGCTCATAAAAAATTTAATGTATTTATAGCATTTTCATTAAGATTAAGAATTAAAAATTATAAATTAATTTTTTACAATTTTATTTTAATTATGATAAATTACTGTTGTGTCAAAATTAAAGAAATTAATTAAAAAACACAAAAAAATAGAGACTGAAATAAAAAAACTCATAAAAACAAGATTAAACGATAGAGCATCTTCTTCATGGACTGAGCTTAGAATGTTGAAGAAAGAAAAATTATTTATAAAAGATAGAATTAATTTTCTTAGATAGAATTTTTTATATCAGAGTTTTGTTGAGTTTGATTGTTATCAAAAGTTTCGGGTGTATCAGGGTCTAATTCTAAACCAGCTGGAGTAATTGTTGCTGGTACTGGAGTAAATGACGAGTCTGGATTTTCAACAGTCTCTCTAACTTTCATTCTATACAAGCCAAAAACTCCAATAAATATATGAGCAATTATTAAAAAAATAAAAAAACCATTAAGTCCGAACCATTCTATAAATAAAGAACAAATAATTGGACCGCTTATTGCCCCTATGCCAAAAATTAATTGAAGTCCACCACCCGCTGCAACAAATTTTTCTTTTGGAACATAATCATTTGTATGAGCAAGGTTGAGAGAAAATAACGGTAAACATAAAGATGTATAAAGGCCTACAAATAAGAAAAATATAATTTTTTTAAAATCAAACTCATTCATCCAATAAATATTTTCTATTGGATCATTAGATGATAATATTGAAAAGAAAGCTAAAGCTGCGCTAGCAAATGTAGTAATAACTATGACTTTTCTTCTGTCATATATATCTGAAAAATATCCAATTGGACCTTGGCCGAATGCTCCAGCAATTGTAGAAATAAATAAAAGTATTGAAGTTTCTAAAAGGGTAAAATTAGCTTTAGTAGCATATACTGAAATAAGAGAAAAGAATGCAGCGTGTATTAATCCTGTTGCAAAAGAACTTAAAGTTCCTAATGGAGAAATATCATACAATTCCTTAATACTTATAGTTCCAATTTTTTTAAATTTTGGAGCAGGTCTTTTTGTTAAAAGAATTGGAACTAATGCTAATGATAATAAAATTGAAACTAAAATAAATGGTTCATATGCTTTAGGTTCGCTAACATTCAATAAAAGCATACCAATAGCTAATCCAAAAAACATTACTATCATGTAGGTAGATAAAAGCTGGCCTCTATTTTTATTTGTTGCTCTATCATTTAACCAACTCTCTGCAACTACGAAACAACTAACTATACTGATACCAGTGATAAATCTGCTTATAATCCACATAAATGGATTTATATATGCAACAGCAACTAAAGCACTGAGTGATGCAAGTGATGCGAAAGCAGCAAATACTCTTATATGTCCTACCTTTTGAACTAAGTTTGGTGTCGTTTTAGAGCCTATAAAGTATCCAACAAAATATCCTGACATAATAATTCCTGTTGTTAGAATACTAAAATTTTCCAAAACAGATCTAATACCCATAATCTGCATTTGAAGACCATGAGCTATCATCATAATTCCTATTCCAAGAAACAGTGCCCACGATTTTTTTACTTCTTTTTGCATTTAAAAATTTATTTTGGACGCTACGTAGATTTTAATTGTGTTTTTTTAATGGCCAGGAAAGAGTGAATTGCGATTGTTATAATAATAACAATTCCCCCCAAGATAGTTTCCGGTGAAGGTTGCTCTTTAATTATCATCCATACCCAAATAGGCCCAAGTATTGTCTCTAATAAAAAAAATAAATTTACCTCAGCTCCGGTAATAAATCTTGGCGCAATAGTTACTAAAACAAAAGGTATAGCAACACACATTACACACATTAAAGGAACATAAATTAAATCATTTCCTAATAATTCAAAATTTTCAACAAAAAAGAAAGCAAAGATTGCCACACACAACTTTCCTATTACAGCCGAAGGTACTAGATCTTTATTCTTTGCATATCTAGCTAGTGTTGCGTTACAAGCTAATCCAAATGCTGTAGCAAAGCCTAGCAAATCTCCATAAAAATTACCTAATTTAAGCGAGTCATGAAAAATGTATACACATGCGGTAAATGTTACAATTATAGCTAGCCAGGTTTTTTTATCTGTTGATTCCTTTAAAAATATTGCTCCTAATATAGCTGAAAGCATAGGGGCTAAAGCAATCATTACCAAAGTATTAGCAACGTTAGTATTTTGTATAGATAATAAGAATGTAATATTGCAAGTAGCGAAGCTTACTATATAAAATATTCCTGGAATGCCTATACCTAATAATGCTTTTAAAAAATTATTTTTATAAAAAAATAATAGTCCAATTAAAACTACCACAAAAGGTATAGCCCCTCTGTAAAATAACATTCCCCAAGTTTCTATATTAGACAGTCTTATTAATAATGAGTCTGGAGTAATAAACATAACTGCTACAAAAGCCATATATGAACCTTTTTGTTGATTAGAAAGATTTTTAAACATTTTATCCTTTTCTTGAGTACTTTTTAAGTTTATTGCAACACTATAAATTTTTTAAATAATTTTCTAGTTCATCTAAGTTTTTTAATTTATGTGAGCATGTTTGTTTTTTACAAATTATAAAATAATCTTCGATACCATCCTCTTTATATATAATTGTAGCTTTATCTATAAAATTTTTAACGGCTAATTTTTTGATTTTATTAGTAGTTTCAGGGTTTTTTGAATTAACTGTAATAGTAATATTTTCCTCGCAAATATCTAAAATTTTAATGTAGCTAAACATTTGAGAAAAATTAGTATTTATATGCGAATGAAAAGATTTAGATAATGTATTTATTTTTTCATTCCATTTTTTATCTCCTGAAATATTAAATAATTTATTGCAAATAAATAAATAAATACTATTTCCGTTTGGTATATTGTTGTCATTTAGGTCAATAGGTTCTACAAAAAGATCGTTAAATCGAATCTTATTTTTTTGCAGGACATTTTCATTTATATTGAAAAAATTATTCCATGCTTCATTCATCAAACTTTCGCATTTTTTTAATGATGATTTGTCATTTTTAAATTCATAAATAGTTAATAATAATAAACAAAAATAAACGTAATCTTCTAAGAAAACATCTATTTCTCTGTTGCCATCGTAACAATGAAAGATTTTATTTTCATATAATTGAGAGAGATTATTAAATTTTTTATAACAGTCTTTATATAAATTCTCATCGTCTAATAGTATTGATGAATAAAAAGTAACATATGTCCAAAAAGAATTAAGATCAGTTTGTGATTTATCATCAAAAAATGGCTTGTTTCTTTTTTTTCTATTTTCTAAGAGTTTTTTTTCAAGTTTAAGAATGTTATCGTCACTATAATTTATATCTAAATTCTCAACTAAAATATTTGATCCTTCGAAATTTCCTTGTTCAGATATTTGATATTTTTTTTTAAATAATTCTAAGTTATTTCCCAATAGCTCATTTAATTCTTTATATGTCCAAATATAATATTTTCCTTCAATACCATCACTATCAGCATCATAGGCAGATCCAAGTAAATTATTTTTTGTAACAAACTCAGAATTAATAAAATTAATTGTTTGCTTCAATTTATTTTTTAAATAGTTATTCTCTTTTTGATTAAGGTAATTATTTAACAAATTCACATATTGGATGTTATCGTAAAGCATTTTTTCAAAATGAGGGATAATCCATTTTTCATCAACAGTGTATCTTGATATTCCACCTTCTAAATGATCATATATTCCTCTAGACGAAATGCTCAAAAGTAATTTTTCAACAACTGCTAAATATTTTTTATTTTTTATTTTTTTGAAAAAATGTAAAATTGTATCAAAAATATAAAACTGTGGAAATTTAGGTGCCCCTTTAAAGCCACCATTAACATCATCTGCATAATTTATTATTTTTTCTACATAGGGTTCTAAGTCTTGTTTTAGAACAGCATTTTTTTTATTAAGTTCTTTAAAAACCATTTTCATTTGATCTGCTTGATTTAGAATCTTACTTCTATTTTCTTGGTATACTTTTGAGACATTTTCTAAAATATTTGTAAAACTAGGTCTTCCATGTAATTCCTTTGGTGGGAAATAAGTTCCACCTGTAAATGGAACAGCATTTTCATCCAAGAACATTGAAAGTGGCCAACCACCTTGTGCGCCTGTTAATATAGCTAAACTTTTTTGAAATATAAAATCAAGGTCAGGTCTTTCTTCTCTATCGACTTTTATATTTATGAATTTTTCATTCATTATTTTAGCCGTTTCTATATCTTCAAAACTTTCGTGAGCCATTACATGACACCAATGACAACTTGCATATCCAACACTTAGAAATATTGGTTTTTTTTCACTTTTTGCTTTTTCTAAACTTTCCTTTTTCCATGGAAGCCAGCTAACAGGGTTATCTTTATGCTGTTTAAGATAAGGACTAAGTTCATTTTTTAATTGATTTTCCATAAATTTAATTAATTGAAAGTATTTAATATTGTGATACTTTAATAACAAGCGCTGATTTATATCAAATTGCAGGCGCTATATAAAACCTGCTAAAGCGAAAATCGACCACCGCGTTAGTAGGTGGTTTTTTTTTATCAAAATAAAAAAAACCGGGTGATTTGACCATATTGTGCACCTTGCATTTTGCTAAAGCACTAAAAAGGAGAAGAGGCATCATACTTTATTTGCCCTCATTTATATATATGAGCTTCTTCTCCTCTTATTTGAAAAGGAGGAGAAAATGAGTAAAGAAAGTTTAAAAGAAAGATTAGATAAAGGACCAGTTATTTGTGCCGAAGGTTTTTTATTTGAAATAGAGAAAAGAGGCTACATGGCGTCTGGTGAATTTGTACCAATGGTATCATTGGATCATCCAGAAATACTAGAAAACTTACATAAAGAATTTCAACACGCAGGTTCAGATATTGTACAAGCTTTTACTTACAACGGCCATAGAGAAAAAATGAGAGTAATTGGAAAAGAAGAATTACTCGAACCATTAAATAGAGCAGCACTAAAAATTGCAAAAAAAGTCGCAACAAATCATATAGGTAAAAAAAAAAACTTAATGGCTGGAAATATTTCAAATTCAAATATTTGGAATCAAGATGATAAAAATTCCCAGCTGGAAGTTGAAAAAATGTTTAGAGAAATGGTTGGTTGGGCAGTAGACGAAGGAGCGGATATTTTAATTGGTGAGACTTTTTATTATGCTGAGGAAGCATATACAGCTTTAAAAGTAATGAAAGAAAGTGGACTTCCATCTGTTATTACAATAGCTCCTTATGGACAAAATATCATGAGAGATGGAATTTCTATACTTGATACCTGTAAAGAATTAGAGCAACAGGGAGGTGATGTAGTAGGAATGAATTGTCATAGAGGGCCTAATACAATGCTTCCTTATCTTAAAGAGATTAGAAAATCCTTAAAATGCCATGTAGCGGGATTGCCCATTACTTATAGAACAACCAAAGCTCATCCTACTTTTTTTAATTTACCGGATAAAAATGGATGCAGTTGTCCTACTCCTCATGAAACTACTTTTCCCACAGCCTTAGATCCGATGCAGTGTAGCAGATATGAAATTGGACAATTTGCAAAGGAAGCTTATGATTTAGGAATAAATTATTTAGGTGTATGCTGCGGAGCAAACCCAATGTTAATAAGAGAAGTTGCCGAAGCAGTCGGACTAACAGTTCCTGCCAGCAAATATAGAGAAAAAATGGACAATCATTACATGTTTGGAAAAAATAAACGTATTCCAAAGCATATAAAGGATTACAGAGGAAAAGCTTAATGATGATAGAAAGGTTTTCTTGAAAAAATATTTCTTACCATTGGCTCAAATTCTTCTAAGGACATCGACTTATAATTTGGGTCAAATGATGATTGGTCATATTTTTCACAAAAATTTATAGTATCTTTATAATATTTATGATCTTTATATTTTTCTCTTGCATTTTTATCACCACCTAGATGGTCTGCGGTATAGTAAGTTTGAAATAAACCATGTTTTTCAATAATCCAATGGGTTTTTTCAGAAACATAAGGTCTTAATACTGCAGCAGCATATTGAGAATGATTCATCGGCGCAAACTCATCTCCGATATCATGCAATAAAGCAGCGACAACCATTTCTTCACTTTCCCCATTCTTGAAAGCTCTTGTTGCTGTTTGTAAAGAATGTTCTAATCTTGAAATTTGATAACCTTCAAGAGTACTATTAAGACTAGACATAAATTTTAATATTCTGTCCGCAGTTTTTCTTTCAAAATCTTTTTCATGTTTTTCTAAAAGAAGATAATCTTCTTTTGTTCCATTTTTCATTTCTGTAAAGCTAACTTTTTTCATAGCTAATTATTTGATCCCACGCTCAATAATGACAATTGTGTTATTTTATTGTCACCTAATTCATCAATAATTTCAATAGGATAATCGCCTGTAAAATAATGATCTGTTAGCTGAGGGTAAGTGCTATTTCTTTTTTCAAATCCCATAGCTTTATATAATCCATCAATAGATAAAAATTTCAAAGAATTAGCACCAATATAATCACATATTTCATCAACTGATTTATTTGCAGCTAGGAGTTCTTTACTTGTAGGCATATCAACACCATAAAAATCAGGATATTTGATTTCAGGACTTGCTATTCTTACATGTATTTCTTTTGCTCCAGCATCATAAAGCATCTTAACTATTTTATGCGATGTTGTTCCTCGAACTAGAGAGTCATCGATTAAAATAATTTTTTTATTTTTTATAGAACTCTTATTTGCGTTGAGTTTAAGTTTAACACCTAAACTTCTAATTTTTTGAGCAGGTTCTATAAATGTTCGACCAACATAATGATTTCTTATTAACCCTAAATCAAAATTTATTTTAGTTTTTTGGCTATAACCTAAAGCTGCAGCATTTCCTGAGTCTGGCACAGGTACCACAAGATCTGCCTTAATATCATCTTCGGTTGCTAACTGTTCGCCAAATTTTTTTCTAAATTCGTATGTTGTCTTACCATTTAAAATACTGTCAGGCCTTGAAAAATAAATATACTCAAATACACAAGGTCTAGGTTTTTTAGGTGGAAATGGTTTTATACTTTTAAGTTTGTCATTTTCAATAACTATAACTTCACCATTTTCAACCTCTCTTAAAAATTTTGCGCCAATAATATCTAGAGCGCAAGTTTCAGAAGCAATTACATATGAATTTTTTATTTTACCAATTACCAAAGGTCTTATACCCAAAGGGTCTCTTGCTCCTATAAGTTTGTTTTGAGCAAGCATTACAAGAGCATATCCTCCCTGTATTTGAAAAATTGCATCAATTACTTTATCAATAGTTTCAGATCTTTTTGATTTAGCGATTAATTGAATTAGTACTTCTGTATCAGATGTAGAATAAAATATAGCTCCTTCTTTTACTAATTTTTTTCTAATTGTTAATGCATTTGTAAGATTCCCATTATGAGCTACTCCTATACCTCCCGCATTAGTATCTGCAAAAAAAGGTTGAATATTCCTGAGTGTAGTACCTCCTGTCGTACTATATCTATTATGTCCTATTGCAAATTTTCCAGGTAATTTTTTTAATACTTTTTCCTTGTTAAAGTTATCACCAACCAAACCATATCTTTTTTCAGAATAATATTTTTTTTCATCAAAAGAAACTATACCACATCCTTCCTGGCCTCTATGTTGAAGAGCATGCAGTCCTAGAGCAGTTAATGCAGAAGCATCGTCGTAATTACTTATTCCAAATACTCCACACTCCTCTTTTATTTTTGGACTATAATTCTTGAACTTTTTCTTTAGCATCTTCGTATTCTTTTTTGTCTGGAAATTCTTTTATAAGATAGTTACTTCCTTTTTCAACTAATTCAAAGGTGAAAGAAGTCTCGAGGTCAATTGGCCATTTATTTGAATTATAAATAATATCTATGGTTGCAAATATACATACTGAAATAACATAAGCTCTAATGAAACCGAAGAAGAAGCCAAAAATTTTATCTAATCCACCTATACCAGTATATGTCACGGCTTTACTGATTCCTTTGTTAATTAACAATATAATAAATATAACTACTATAAATAAACATACTCCAAGTGTTATATCTAAAACATACTCATTATCGATTATACTTTCTACGTATGGTTTTGTTTTAGGAAACAAAATTAGCGTTATTACATATGCAAGTAGCCATTTAGAGGCAGATAATATACTTAAAACAAATCCCTTTTTATAACATTTAATTAAAGATAAAATTGTTATGATAAAGTAAATGATATCAAATGAAGAAATTTTTTTAATTAAATCTAAAAATATTTCCATATTTTAATTTAATACAAAAGGTTTAAATTTAATTAATAGAGCAGGCAATAAAGTTAGAACAGATATCATTGCGAGCAACATTGCAACCCCAGTAAACACACCGAAATAAATCGTAGGAATAAAGTTTGAGAAAACTAATATTGAAAAACCAAAAACTATGGTAATTGAAGTATTTAATATAGCGATACCAACAGTTGAATGACAATAAGCAACTGTTTTTTCATAATTTTTAATTTTATTAAATTCTTCTTTAAATCTGTAAATGTAGTGAATACTATTATCTACAGCTATACCTATCGTAATAGCGGCAATAGTTATAGTCATCATGTCCAAAGGAATATTTAGAATACCTATAATTCCTAATATAAAAAAAGCTGCTATGAAATTAGGCACCACACCGATTAGAGAAAGTTTAATATTTCTGAACAAAATAAAAAACATTGCAAAAATACCTATCATTACAAAACCAAGTGTTAATATTTGTGATTTAAATAAACTTTGAAGCAGGTTATTAAACAAAATTAAAACACCAGCAAGTTTAAACTCATCTTTTTTAAACCCAAGTTTATTTTCTAAATCAAAATTAATTTTATTAATTAATTCATTTCTTCTTAAATCTGGTTTAGAATCTTTTATTCTTAGATTAATTCTTGCCTCCGAGTCTTTTATTGAGATATATGGATCTACTATTTCTTTTTTAATTGAGTCAGGTACTTTTGAGTAAAGTACGCCCATTTCTAAAGTGCCAAGAGGTTTATTATTATTTAGTTTTGTTGCAACTTCTACAATTGAAGAAAAAGACAAAACCTTTCCAACTGCAGGCAAAGTTTCTAAATATTTATGAACTTTATCAATTTTTTCTATTTTATCTTTTGTAAACCAATATTTTTCATCACCTTTTTCATCCAGATCATCCCAATCATCATTTTCACTGTTAGAATTGTCATCTTCTGTTTTTGGAAATTTTATTATTACATCAAGAGGTGTAGTGCCTCCCAACTTATCATCTATAAGCTTCATTCCTTTATAAATTTCGGTATTTTTTTTAAAATAATTTATGAAACTATTTTCAACCTCAAGCTTGCTTATGCCAAAGATGCTTAAAAAAATAACAATTATAGTAATAAAAAAAATTATATTTTTATTATTAGAAGTAAAATTTCCTAAATATAAAGTTAAGTTTGATCTTTGATTTTCTTGTATAGAAATCTTATCATCACCTAAAAAATTTAATAGTGTTGGAAGTAAAGTAAAAGTTACCACAAATGAAGAAAGAAGACCCAAAGTCATCATCCATCCAAAATCTATGATTGGTTTTATTTCGCTAAATATTAAAGATAGAAAAGCACAAATTGTTGTTAAGACAGTATAAACAATTGGCCAAACCATCTTTCTGCTAGTCATTAATATTAATTCATTTTTTTTTAAGTTTGGGTTATTTTTTTTTAATTGTAAAAATCTAGTACTCATATGAATATTCATTGCCATAGTTAATATTAACATCAGAGCGATAAAGTTAGATGAAATAACAGTTACTTTCCAACCAAGGATACCTAATAATCCTGTTATAATTATAACTGATAAAAGACAGCTTGAGATTGGAACAGTAATCCAAATTATCTTTCTAAAAACAAACCACAAAGTTGCTATAATGAATAATAAAACACCAATACCAAAAACAAGAATATCATTTTTGATAAAAGTCATCATGTCATCAGCAATCATGGGTATTCCTCCCAAATGTATTTTTCCTATATTTTGATATCCATGAATTACTTTTCTAATTTCTAAAATATTTTCATGATTTTTCTTTTTAATTTTATCTCTATAAATATCTTTTTCTTTTTTATTTTTAAACTTTGGTTCAATTTCTTTTTTTTTAAGATAAACAATTATGCCTGTGGTTTTTCCGTCTTCACTAACTATAAAGTTTCTAAATACAGGACTATTTAATATTTCTTCAAAACCTTGTTCTCTATTTACTCCTTCACTTTTAAGAGTACTAAAGTTCTGGAGTTTTTCATTTAATGTTTCGTCTTTGGTATTTAATAGTGGAATATCTAAAATTGTTATTACATTATGAGTCCAGTCCAAACTTTGTATTTTATATTTTAAACTAAGTAAATTGTTTACTGAACTTTCAGAAGTAATTTTTTCATTTGGAGTATAAGTTAATACTAAAAATTCTTTGGAACCATATCTTTGATTTATTTCATTCAAATATTTTAAATCTGGATCACCTTCTATTAGAAGAGTTTCAGATGAAGCGTCTAATCGAAAGTCTTTAGAATAGTAAGAAAATATTAATAAAAAAGAAATTAGTAAAAAAAATACAAATTTGGGTTTTTCAATAATATTTTTTTTGTAAATTTCAGCCAACATTACTAATTAGCTTATATAATTATAATTATGAATTTTGAAGATCTTTAAATTTGGTAAACATCTCTTCAAATTCAAGCAATATAGTACCAGTTGGACCATGCCTTTGTTTGAGAATGAGAAGTTCAGCTAAATGAGAAATTTCATTCATTTTAGCTTGCCATTCGGCGTGTTCAACAGTTGCAGGTCTTGGTTCTTTATTTTTTAAATAATATGCTTCTCTGAAGACGAACATTACAACATCTGCATCTTGTTCAATTGATCCTGATTCTCTTAAATCAGAAAGTAGAGGTTTTTTATCATCTCTTGACTCTACTGCTCTTGATAGCTGAGATAAAGCAAGAACCGGAACGCTTAGTTCTTTAGCTAATGCTTTAAGTCCTTGGGTAATTTCTGAAATTTCTTGGACTCTTCCTTCTCTTGCAAAATTAGCCCTCATAAGCTGAATGTAGTCAATAACAACTAAATCTAAACCAAAAAGTCTTTTTATTCTCCTAGCTCTATTACTTAGAGCAGCTATTGATATTGCAGGTGTCTCATCAATATATAACGGTAGTTCAGAAATATTTTTTGATGTTTCAATAAATTTGTCAAATTGTTCCTCAGAAATTTTACCTCTTCTTATATCATGAGATTTTATTCTAGATTGTTCAGCGATGATTCTCGTGGACAATTGTTCAGAAGACATTTCTAAAGAGAAAAATGCAATACAAGATTTTTTTCCACTTTCTTGTATTTTTATAGCAGCGTTGAATGCTATATTAGTAGCCAATGCAGTTTTACCCATTGAAGGTCTTCCAGCTATTATTACTAAATCAGATTTATGTAAACCGCCAAGTCTACCATCTAGATCGGTAAGACCAGTTGGGACTCCTACAATTCCTTCGTCGTTTTTGTATGCATTTGAAGCCATTTCAATAGTTTGTTTCATAGCTTCGTCAAATTTCATTAATGATGAATTAAAATTTCCTTTTTCTGCTAAATCAAATAAAGTTTTTTCTGTATCTTCGATTATAGTTTTACCATCTTTATCTAAATCGTTTGATTTTGCAGTATAAGATAAATTTTCAGAAATTTTAATTAATTCCCTTTTAACAAACAAATCATAAATTAATTTTGAATACTCTATTGTTTGTCTGGATGATGATGAAAACTTTGTGATTTTAATTAAATAGTCAGGAATATTTAAATCATCTTTCTCATTTTCAAAAAAATTTTTTAAAGTTATAGGATTTGCTAACATACCACTAAATATAAGTTTTTCTATGGCTGAAAAAATTTTTTGATGCATTGGATCAAAAAAGTTTTTACTATTTACTATGGGAGAAACATCGTCAAAAATTTCATTGGATACCAAGATAGAGCCTAGAACTGCTTGCTCAGCTTCTATATTATTTGGGAGTTGATCGAAAGTTGATTTAACTAAATTTAGTTTTTCCATGACTAAAAGATAATTTAGTTTTAATCACATCACAACTTATAATCAGTATGGGGAAAAAAATGTATAACTATTTTATAAGCTCTTCAGGTACTACTTTAATTTTAATAAATGACTCTATCTCTGAGTGTAAATTTAATATTACTTTAAATTCACCAACAGTTTTAATTTCTTTAACTGGTTGAATTAATGAAGAGCTTAGTTCAACATTTGCCTTTTCTTTTAATATCTTTGAGATTTCAGTTGGTTTTACAGATCCATATAATTCTTTATTTTCAGTAACTAGCTTTTTTACTTCAAAAGTTTTATTTTTCAGTTTATCAGCAATTTCTTTAGCAGCTTTCTTTTTTTCCTGATCTTTTTTGTTTAAATCTGATTTTATTTTTTCAACTTCTTTTAGATTTTGCTCTGAAGCAAATAATGCTTTTTTTTGTGGTATAAGAAAATTTCTTGCATATCCTCTTTAACATTAATTGTTTCTCCAATGCTACCTAATTTTCTTAAATTTTCTAATAATACAACTTTCATATCTTTAATTATATTAATGCTAAATTTCTTGCCCTTTTAATTGATAAAGATAACTCTCTTTGTTTTTTAAGACTAACCGATGTAATTCTGGAAGGTAAAATTTTACCATTTTCAGATGTATATTTTTTTAATAATTTTATATTTTTATAATCTATTTTTGGAGCACCTTTTCCAGATAGTGGACATTTTTTTTTAAATTTAAATTTTTGATTTTGAAATATACTTAATTTAGCAAAGTTATTCTGACTTGGGCTTCTTTTAAATTTTTTTTTTTTCATACTTAATTATTATGCAACTTCTTTACTAAATTTATTTTCTTTTTCTTCATTTTTTTTATCAAAATAATTTGTTTCTAAATCAATCTTTTTTACTCTAATCGTTAAATATCTGAGTAAATTTTTATCTATTTTTTCATTTTTCTCTAACTCTGAAATAGTTTTACCGTTACCCTCAATTTTAAAGTGAATATAATTTCCTTTTTTGTTCTTTTTAATCAAGTAGGATAAATTCATTAATCCCCATTTTTCAGTTTTTAATAAGTTTCCTTCATTATTTTCAATAATTTTTTTATATTTATCTTCAACTTGTTTAAGCTGAGCAGGACTTACGTCTTGTCTAGCAATAATTGTATGTTCATAAAAATTCATAGTTTAAAAAAAAACAGGATATACTATTATAAATTTTTAATTACAACTTAAAAATTATTAAAAAATTATAATGATTTCAGTAGTTTTCCCTGGACAAGGATCACAAAAATTAGGCATGGGATCCGATTTATATAATAAATTTGAATTTGTTAAAAACATATTTAAAAATGCTGATGAAATATTGGGCTATAAAATAAGTGATTTAATTCTAAACGGTCCTCAAGAAAAATTAAATCAAACAACTTTTACGCAACCAGCCATATATTTAATCGGACATGTTATTTGTGAAATTTTAAAAAAAGAAACTAATTTTTTTCAAAATAAAATTAATTTTTTTGCTGGACATTCTTTAGGTGAGTATACTGCTTTAACTACTGCAAATGTGATGTCATTAGAGCAAGGGTTGGTGTTATTAAAAAATAGAGGTGAATCAATGCAATCTGCCGTTCCTTTAGGAGAAGGAGGCATGTTAGCTGTGCTAGGTATCCAAACCCAAGAAATTAAAAATTTAATTGAAGAAAATTTTAAATTTATTAGATGTTTTCTTGCAAACGACAATTCAAATGGTCAATTAATTTTAAGTGGTAAAAATACTGAGTTAGATAAGTTTGCTTTATTATTAAAAGAAAAAAAAATAAAAAATATTAAACTTCCAGTAAGCGCACCGTTTCATTGTGAATTAATGAGATCAGCAACTATAAAAATGAAAAAAATTATAAATGATCAAAAATTAGAAAGCCCAAAGTATAGAGTAGTTTCAAATGTTACCGCTGAAGAATATGAAAATATTGATGAAATTAAACAATTATTAATTAAACAAATTGAGAGCCCAGTCAGATGGAGAGAAAGTGTAGAATATATGATTTCCAAAGGAACTAGTACATTTGTGGAAATAGGGCCAGGCAAAGTGTTATCTGGTTTAATTAAGAGGATAAATAAAGAAGTAAAGGTATTGAATATTGATACACTTGAGGATATTCAAGATATTGATAAATGATTAATTTAGAAAATAAAAATATAATTTTAACAGGTGCAACTGGCGGTATAGGTGGCTCAATTGTTGATACATTGATATCTTTAAAAGCAAAACTTATAGTTACAGGAACTAACGAAAAAAAATTAGAAGAATTAAAAAATAAGCATCAAAATTTAATTACTATCAAACAAGATATTTCTGCCCACGATGAATTAGAAGTGTTTATCGATAAATGCAATTCACATTTAGAAGACAAGATAGATGTGCTTATTAATAACGCGGGTATTACTAAAG
>CACIBQ010000004.1 GCA_902584915.1 uncultured Pelagibacteraceae bacterium | reverse complement strand
TTAATTCAACTTTTTCTAAACCACATACAGCTCTTATGTGGTTTTCAAATTGACTTATGTTGTAAGAATTTAAAGTTAAATGCCCTGAATTATGTACTCTAGGAGCAATTTCATTTACATACAAATTGTCATTTTTATCTATGAAATATTCCACGCACAATGTTCCTATATAATCTAAATCATCAGCTATTATAGAAGCCCAATCTTTTGCTTTCGATAATGTTCGTTCATCAATAATTGCTGGAATTTTTGAATACTTTAAAATCTGATTTTCATGCTCATTTTCAATCGGTTCATAGATTTGATGTACAGAATGACCAAATCTTGTCAAAATTATTGAAAATTCCTTTTTTAAATTAATAATTTTTTCTAAAATATATTCTTGAGAAAAGTCAATATTTAAATTTTCTAATTCATTCAAATTATTTATTCTGTACTGGCCCTTACCATCATAACCAAGGATACAAGTTTTAAGTATAGATGGTACTAGCTTAACATTTGCATTTAAATCAGTCTTTTGTTTTATTGATACATATTGAGTGGTTCTTATGTTACATTTATTAATAAAATCTTTTTCATATAATCTATGCTGAACAATTTTATTTATTTCTGGCTTTGGTTTGACTTCTTTAGTTTGATTAATTAAATCTAGAGTAATAAAAGGTATGTTTTCGAATTCATAAGTTACCACATCTACTTTATTGATAAATTCTTGTAGTTTAATTTTATCTTTATAATTTCCAAATATAAACTCGTCTGAGTAAATTTGTGCGGGAGCATCTTTATCGTCGCAATATACTACTGTTTTAATATTTAACTTTTTTGCAGCCACGCATAATAAACTTCCAAGTTGACCACCTCCTAGTATTCCTACTGATTGTTCTGGCATATTATTTTAATTAGGTTTTTTTTTAACAGATTTTGTTTGCTTTGATCTCAACAGATTCAATCTATTTCTAATATTTTTGTTTTCTATTGATAAAATTGAAGCTGCATATAAAGCAGCATTTATTGCCCCATCTTTTCCAATAGCAACCGTACCGACAGGAATTCCTTTAGGCATTTGAACTATTGATAATAAACTATCTAAACCTTTTAGTTTTTTACTTTCTATTGGAACACCGATAACCGGAATTGTTGTAATTGCAGCTACCATCCCAGGTAAATGAGCCGATCCTCCAGCCCCAGCTATAATAATAGAAATTTTATTTTTTTCAGCTTTCTTTGCAAATTCAAATAATCTTTTGGGTGTTCTGTGAGCAGATACAATTTTAGTATCGAATCTTATTTTCAAATAATTCAAAGTATCTTCCGTGTATTTCATCGTCGAATAATCTGATTGGCTGCCCATTATTATAGATACTAGAGCTTTTTTATTTCTTTGAGACATTTTATTCTTTTAATAGCAAATATTTTCAATCTAATATACCTTTAATAATATGAATTACAAAATAGACAATTTACAATACTGCAAATGGTCAAGAGAAGTTTTCAAAATAAACCATGAAGCAGGGTTAGATGCTGTACATGTAACAGTTGTTTATCATGAGGATTTTAATGAATTTAATTCTAAAATTGAAGAATGGAATTCACATTTTAAAGAAAATGCAGATTTAATTTTTTTAGGTAAGTCGTACAAAGATATTGAAAAAGCGAAAATAGAAAAAAAAACAGCTATTTTTTTTGGATTTCAAAATTGCTCACCAATCGAGGATGATATTAATCTAGTAGAAAAAATTTATGACCTTGGTTGTAGGTTTATGCAATTGACTTATAATAACCAATCTTTGTTAGCGACAGGATGCTTCGAAAATTTTGATAGCGGAGTTACTAATTTCGGTAAAGAAGTTATTAAAGAAATGAATAGACTAGGACTAGTGATTGATATGTCTCATTCAGCAGAAAAAAGTACAATTGATGCAATTAATTTAAGTCAAAAACCTATTGCAATAACTCATGCAAACCCAACTTTCTGGCATGCTGTAAAAAGAAATAAATCAAATGAACTTCTTGAAATTTTATCTAAGAATGATGGAATGTTAGGTTTATCTTTATATCCCCATCATCTTAAAGATGGAACAAATTGTACTTTGGAAAGTTTTTGTGAGATGACAGCAAAAACTGTAGAAATTATGGGAATAAATAAAGTTGGTATTGGCTCAGACCTCTGCTTACATCAACCAGACTCAGTTGTCGAATGGATGAGAAATGGCACATGGTCAAAATCAAAAAATTTTGGAGAAGGAAGTAAAAAAAAAGCTGGATTTCCTAAACAACCAGAATGGTTTGTTGATGCAAGAGGCTTTCTAAATTTAGATAAAGGACTGTCAAAAGTTGGTTTCAATAAAAACGAAATAGACGGAATTCTTGGAAACAATTGGTTTAACTTTTATAAAAGAATGAATTGATGAATGTTCAATTAAGATCACCTAAAGAAATAATGAAACTATCAAGATTAGGATGCTTTCATCAATCTAAACTTTCTTTTTTAAGATCATTTTTAGAGGAATTTAAGGATTGGAAGTATTCTAGAGATTTATTTGAGTTAGATAAAGATGGTTATGGTAAAGCGATTTACTCTTTTTCAAAAAATAAAAAAGTATACTCTCTAATTTGTTTTGCTAACGAACTTCATGAAGAAGAAAGATCCGACAGAGTAATTGCTACAAAGTGGGATGCTGCCTTTGTTTTACACGACGGAGTGCCATCCAAAAAAGATATAGATAGATTATATGAAAATGTTCCAAAACAAGAGGTGGGAAGATTAAGTTACAAGGAACTTACACTTTCAAGAGCAAATAAATCTGTAAGATTATTTAATGAGGTAGTTAAAAGCTTATCAGAAGGTAAACAACCAGATAAAAAACTTTTGTCAAAAGTAGGTTACTTATACAGAACAACCGCTGTTTATGGTTCTGGTAAGTTTGGTTTAGCAGATAGATTTAGAATTCAAAATCGTCCAGAGCTAAAAGGTCCATTTAGATTAGAAATGATGTTAGTTTATTTTGTAAGACAGTTCACATTTGATCAAATAAATCATATTGCGCAAAATAAAAACAAAAATAATTTTGTTAAACTTGATGAAAAAATTGCAAAAAGTTTGGGAATTGGAAATTCCACAGGACTTGGAATGGCTCCTTTTATAGTTAATCACCCAACTTTGTTAAATAACTGGGTTCAATCTAGGGAAAATATACTTAAAAAAATAAGAGAAATAGAAATAGTAAAAGAGGAAAAATTTAAGATTTTTTATGATTGTTTAAGAAAATCAATTATTAATGTTGAAAATTGGAATACAGACAGCGAGTTTCAAAAAAGCAAGATTAAAGAATTATTAGAAGATTTGCATAAAACTATCAATTATTTAGATACATTAGATAAAAAACAAAAATACATTTTTAACGTAATTTATAAATGGATTGAATCAGAAGTTTGCGAGGAATGTTTAGAGTATCTAGTTTCGATGTTTATGGAACCTTTTGACGAAATTGTGAAAGAATTTAAAAAAAAAATGAGTGCAGATGAAGATAAGCATTTTACAATACCAAGCTATAGGACCATTATTCAGCTTAGGGATATTTTAGAAAATCATTACTCAGAAATAATAAAATTAGATTTTAGTAAAAAAGAAAATAATCATAATTTTTGGTTCATATCAAAAAACAAAGAAGAGCCAAGATTAGGAAGCAGATTTAAAGTTAATGGTTCTGAATTAGAACAACCTTTGGCTATAGCAAGAGATATAAAAAAATTATATGAAAGAGTTATAGTGACAAAAAATAGTCAAACTATTGCAGAATTCTTAATTGAGAATGATGATTTAAGACATGTTATTAGAAGAGCTTTTATAATTGAAAAATTTCCATACTCAGAAATTTTAGATAATACTATTGGGAAAAAATTAATACCAATTGATATGTTAAGGTTCAAACTTTCGTTTTTTGGAGCAGTAAAATTTGACCCAAGATCAGACAGATGGTTGAGAATATGCATGTTTCAGGGCGCACCGCTCCCCAACCAGCTTGAAAATTTTGATGATAAGTGGGTTTATGATTCTTTAAATTAAATGAAATCTTTAAATGAAATTGATACAATATCTAAACGTGCCTCAAGAGCTAAAGGATTTAGCTGGGGTGTCTCAGAAGAAATAGGTAAATGTGTCAGGTTATTAGAATTATTTAATTTACCTGGTATTAAAAATCTTAATCATTACCTTAAAAAATATGACAAAAATAATTTTATACAATTAAAACTTGTTGAAAAAAATAATCTTTCAGATGGAAAATATTATTGCCCAATAAGCTCAGGTGTTAGTTTCTTAGATCAAATTAAAATAATAGAAAAATACGTCACTATTCAATTCAATAAAATTGCGTATCCCCTTTTGTTTTTACCTTTTGTAAGTAGAGCATCAGAAATTTTAGGAAAAAGAATATATATAAAATTAGACGAAAAAGAATTTGTACTTAATTTTAATCAAAGCATTATTTCTAACTATTCCAAAAATGAAATATGGGAAAATACAAATATTATTTCAATTACTTTTTTAGAAAATGATAATTCATTTAATGATGATGAATGGATTGAGATGACTAAATTTGCAAATGAAACATTTGTTGATGAAAGTGACGAATTAAAAGAAAAATCAGCTGGTGCAGGGCTAACTGATAATGATTAGTAAAGAAGCAAATGAAAATGAAATTTCTGATATTATATGTGAGGATTGCAATAAAGAAGATGAAAGTGTTAAACAAAATTTAATACTAACAGGATATAAAGTTTGTAATTCTTGTAAAATATCTAAGACTATTTTTCCTATTTAGCTAATATTAGAAATTGGCAAAGAGTCCATTCTACTCATCACAAAAGATATAGATAAAAATGCAATTATTAAAAAAGACAAAAATACAATACCAAAAGCTTTAAAATTAGATTTTAAAATTAAAACATGTTTTGTTGAAATAATTAACGCTGCAAATATCCAAAATTGGGTTAAGAAAATTATTGGAATAACAAGCTCAGGTGTTACAGCAAAAAATCTTATCAAACCTGGGGCATGAGCATAACCAACTCCAATAAGCACTCTTTTAAAAGGAATTTTTAAATTTCCATCTGGGAATAATTTTACTCCTATAACATAAATAAAAATTGACCAAATAAACCATGTTACCAAAGCTGTTATTCCAGATACTCCAATTGAAGTTTTAATAAAAGTGTTGGCAGCTACAGCACCAGCCACACCATCTAAAATCATTATGAGTCCAGCAAAGTAAATAGCTGCTTCTCCAAAATATTTTGGGTCTCTAAAGATGTTTCTGTCTAATTTTAAACAGCTAACTATTATATGTAAAAATTGTCCAAACATTATTTATCGTATTTTGATTAATAAGGGAGAGCAAGGAGCTCCCCCTTAAATAATTTTTTAGCCTTTAACAACTTCTCTTGTATTTGCGTTGAAAGATTCTTTAAACGGAATATCAACAACAACAGCATCAACAGGTTTACCAGGGCTATCTGAGTATTTTTCAGGTAAATGAACTTTAAATTTAGATCCAACTTTACCTTTTGGAAAACCATTTGCATTTAAAGTGCCATCAAAAGGCACATAACCCATTGCAATATTAGTTTTCTTTTCAGGATGCCACCAAGGAGACGTTATAAATCCTACTGGTTCACCGCCACCTTCTCCTGAAACTAGCCAGAAGTCAGGCGCATAATCTTCAATAGGTTTTCCACCCAACTCTAATCCAACAAGTTGAAGTTTATATGGTTTTTTTCCCGCTTTAATCTCAGCCCCCATAGCTTCCAAAACTTTTTTACCAACATAATCACCTTTTTTATTCCACTCACCTTTACCTGATAGTGAAACTTGATAACCTAAGTTACATTGAAAAGGATTATGTTGATGGTCCATGTCTTGACCCCAAGATAGTATACCAGCTTGAATTCTTCTATGGTGTGCTGGTGCAATTACCATTAAACTATGTTTTTTACCTGCTTCAAGAACAGCGTTCCACATATCTTCAGCATATAAAGTTGACTCTCTTAAATATATTTCATATCCAGCTTCCCCAGAAAATCCAGACTGAGAAATTATACAACTTCTACCTCCAATTTTAGCTGAAGCTAAACCATAAAAAGGTATATTTTCGAAATCAACTTGATCACCACAAAGATCTTTCATCAAAGCTTTGGATTTTGGACCTTGGATTTGAACTGGTGAAACATCTATTTCATGAATCTCGCAATTAAACCTTCCATCAGCATTGACTCCTTGTAAGTACATACCGATATCACTATCTGATAAGGAAAACCAAAACTCATCTTTTGAAATTCTTAAAAGAATAGGATCATTTAAAACACCACCATATTGATTGCATAAAATTACATACCTTGCTTTCATTGGTGAAATTTTTGTTGCATCTCTTGTAATTACATAATCAACGAACTTTTCTGCATCAGGACCTTTAACTTGAATCTGTCTTTCAACAGCTACATTCCACATAGTTACATGATTTACAATTGCATCGTATTCAACCATTGCTCCACCATCTTCTGGTTTTACGTATCCTCTTGGATGGTAAATACGATTATATACTGTTGCTCTCCAGCAACCTGCTTCCATAGATAAATGCCAATAAGGTGATTTTCTTACCCTTGTTGAAATTAGCATTTCTACTTTTGTTGGTCCGCTTTGTCTCAAATTATACGGAACCTTTCTGTCAGTTTGATCAACTGACGTCACATGTCTCATTTTATTATAATCAAATTCTTTAGACATATTTATTCTCCATCAACCACTTGTTAGTTTCCTTCAAGCCGCCGAATGTATAAATGTGGAAGTTATCAGTTTGTGATTTTACTTTCCCAATTAAATCATTAGGGTCTTTAGGTTTCATTAAATCTAACGCCTTACTAAAATTAGATTTAAGAAAATTTAAGGAATTTTTTGCCCCTACAATATTTGCAAACTTTATTAAGCTTGTAATTTTTAAAGGTCCAGTAATTCCAACATGAACTGGTACTGTTTGTTTAGATATAAAATCTATGATAGGCTGAGGGTCTAGCAACCATTGAGTAACTATATAGTCAGCATAAGGCTTTTTATCATTCATAGCTTTTTCTAATTTAGAGTCCGATATATCAGGACTCCCTTCTGGATGTCCAGCAATTCCGATCTTCATATTCTCAAAATAACCAGTTTCCAAAACTTGGATAGAACTATCAAAGTCCCCGATTGGCTCTCTGCTTCCACCAATAACCAAGACCTGTTTTGTACCACCATCTTTACATCTAGAAATATATTCTTTTAGTTGTACTTCATTTTCAATTGATCTAGCTGGAAAGTGAGGAATTGGATTAAATCCCTTTTTCACTAATTTTTCAGCTTGTATTGCAGTTTCTTTAAAATCACCCCCAGGTAAAAGAGTTATATATACGTCTTTTAATTTAGGAAGAGTTTCGAGGTCTGTAACAGGACTTATCTCAATTGAAAAATTCATTCGAGATATTTAGTTATTTTATAATAACTGTCTAGAAAATTTTATCTTTTGACACCTCTGTGTTTTTGTATCCTACGGCCATACTCTTGAGCGGCTCTGTCAAAAATAATAGCTAGAGCAACTATAGCAAGTCCATTAAATAGTCCTAAAGCTAAATATTGATTTAAAACTGCCCTTAGAATAGGAACTCCCAAACCTTTTACTCCAATCATTGAAGCTATTACAACCATAGCTAAAGCCATCATAATAGTTTGATTCACTCCTGCAAAAACGGTTGGAAGAGCCAAAGGTATTTGTACAGTTTTTAACTTTTGAAACTTAGTTGCACCAAAAGCCTCACTAGCTTCTATTGTTTCTTTATCTACTTCTCTTATACCTAAATTTGTTAATCTTATTATTGGGGGAACAGCATATATACAAATAGCGATTAATCCTGGAACTTTTCCAATACCAAGTAACATTAATATAGGAATTAAATATACGAAACTTGGAATTGTTTGCATCATATCTAAAACAGGCAAAATTGCTTTTTCTACTCTATCAGAACGAGCCATTAGTACTCCAACTGGTATTCCCATAAGCATACATATCAGTACGCAAACAGTTATTATTGCTACAGTTGCCATGGTATCTTTCCACATTCCAAAGTAGCCAATAAGGAAAAATGCTATTGCTGTTCCAACGACAAGCTTCCAGTTTTTTGATGCAAGCCATGTTAAACCACAAATTAGTCCTATGATTACCACCCAAGGAGAATTTATTAATAATTTTTCTAACCACACCAAAAAATATAATAATGGATCAAAAAAAGCTTCTATACCATCTCCATATGCTCTAGAAAAATCTCTAAAAGCAAAATCAACTGATTTTCTGAATTCCATTAGAGCCTGACGCTCCATTACAGGAAATTTAGTAAAAAATTCCATTTAATTCCTAAAAAAATTAACGAGCCTATTTAATTATAGGCTCGTTAAACAAATTATATTTTAAAGACCAGCTTTAATTTTTTTCTTAGCAGCTGAAGATACCCATTTACCCCAAACATCTTCATGCTTTTTCAAAAATTCAATTGCTGCATCTGAACCTTTAGCTTGGTTATCAGCCATGTATACAAGCATTCCATTCATTACTTCACCTGGATAAGTACGTTTTTCAACATATGATAAAGCGTCTTTTCCTCCAGTTTTAGCAAAATTAGCTGTAACAATAGAATTAACTTCTGATTTTGTCCAAGCAGTAGGTTTTGGATTTGCACAATCTTGTTCAGCAAGAGTTATACAGTTATCCCAATTATCTCTACCTGCAAAAGGCACTCCGAAGTCCACTGGTATTAGACTATATTTTCCTACTATAGAAGTAGGGTTCCAATAGTATCCTAGCCAAGGATTTCCCGAGTCAGCCGCTTTAGCAATTGAACCATCTAAACCTGCTGCAGAACCTGGATCAACTAATACCCAACCTTTTTTTTCCATTTCAAATGCTCTGAAAAGGTTTGCATTAGCTAACTGACATCCCCATCCAGCTGGACAGCCAACAAAAGCTCCTTTTGAAGGATCTTCTTTATATGGAAACCATTCTGGATGTTCTAGAATTTCCATAGCTGTCATGCCTTTTATCTTTGGATGTTTTTTAACAGTCCCTGGAGTAATCCACCAACCTTCACCAAGACCAGTGATAGGAGCTGTATTAGCAATAATTAATCTTTTTTCAGATACTGCTTTTTTCAAAGGTGTGTAAACAGCATTAGCCCATTGTTCCGGGTTCATATCTGGCGAACCTTTATCATTCATTGAAGTAAACGTTGGCATAGTTGCACCTGGCACTAACTCAACTTCGCATCCATATCCTTTTTCTAAAATGATCTTATCTACGTTAGCCATTAATTCAGCTGAGGCCCAGTTTTGTTCAGCAATAACTAGCTTCCCACATCCTGCATTTGCTATGCCACTAAAAGAAGTGAAACCTAGAATTACAAGAGCTGAAAGAATTATATTTTTTATTTTCATATTTTTCCTTTAATTAATTAATGAAGCCTCATCAGAACATAAAGAGGAAAAAAAAGCAAATTTGTTTCAACTAACGGTTGTAGACAAAATGTTTTTGCAAAGGTTTTAATTTAAAATTAATATTAAAAATCAAATTTATGAAAAAAGATTTAATAAAAAGATTAAATGAAGGTCCAGTTCTTTGTGCCGAAGGATATTTATTTGCAATGGAGAGAAGAGGTTATTTACAAGCAGGAGCATTTGTTCCTGAAGTAGTATTAGAACATCCAGAAGTAGTTTCACAGTTGCATAGAGAGTTTATAAGATCTGGTAGCGAAATTGTTCAAGCTTTTACTTATTATGGACATAGAGAAAAACTTAGAATAATTGGAAAAGAACAACTTCTTGAACAGCTACAAAAAAATGCATTAAAAATTGCAAAGGATGCAAGAGATGAGTTTAAAGATCTTGATTTATTAGTAGCTGGAAATGTTGCTAACACAAATATTTATGATCCAAAAGATAAAAAAAGTAATATTGAATGTCAAAAAATGTTCGAAGAACAAGTTTCTTGGGCTAAAGAAGCTGGTGTAGATTTCATTATTGCTGAAACCATTACTTGGGTAGAAGAATTAAAAATTGCACTTAAAGTTATAAAAGATGCAGGACTCATTGCTGTTTGCAATTATGCTTTTAGAAGAGACGGCAAAACTAGAGAAGGAACCTCTCCAGGTGAAGCATGTAAAATTTTAGAAGATAATGGAGCTGATGTCGTTGGTTTAAATTGTTTTAGAGGTCCAAAAATGACAATGAAACTTTTGCCAGAAATAAGAAAAGCAGTTTCTTGTCATGTTGCTGCTTTGCCTGTTCCATACAGAACTACTGAAAAAGATCCTGGATTTTTAAACCAAAAGGATGAAGGATGTGATTGTATACCTGGAGGAAATGCATTTCCTGTAGCGTTAGACAATTTATATTGCAACAGGTATGAAATGGCAGAGTTTGCTAAAGAATGTGCAGAAAAAAAAATAAATTTTATAGGAATATGTTGTGGTGCAGAACCTCATCATGTTAGAGAAATGGCAGTTGCTCTAGGAAGAAAACCAATTTCTTATAAATACTACCCTGATATGTCCAAACATTATGCACATGGGACCGACTCATCTTTAAAAAAACATAATACAGACGCCGCAAAGACTTTATAAAGGAAGTTTATGGAAAAACATGCCAAGGTAGTTATAATTGGTGGAGGAGTAGTTGGTTGTTCCATACTTTACCATCTTTCGAAATTTGGTTTAAAAGAGTGTATATTATTAGAAAGAAATGAACTTACTTCAGGATCATCCTGGCACGCTGCTGGAAATGTTCATGTAATCTCTAATGATCCAAATATTTCTAGAATGATGGCATATACGATCGGTCTTTACAAAGAAATAGAAAAAGAGTCAGGTCATTCTTGTGGATTTAAACCAAGTGGAGGATTTTACTTAGCTTCAAATGATGTTTGGGCTGAATATCTTAAAAGAGAAAGATCAAAAGCTAGATATATGGGCTTAGATCAGGAGTTCATTTCACTCGAAGAAGTAAAAAAGAAAAACCCATTAATTGACCCATCTAGATATCTATTAGCACTGTGGGATCCAATAGACGGAGAAGTTGACCCATCAGGAGTTACCTATGCCTTTGCTAAAGCTGCCAAAGTTCATGGAGGAAAATATTATACACACACAGTTGTTAAAGACACAAAACAAAAAGAAGATGGTTCATGGAATGTTGTAACAGATAAAGGAAATATTAATGCAGAAATTGTAATTAATGCTGGAGGATTATGGGCAAGAGAAGTTGGTAATTTAGCTGGATTAAATTTACCAGTACAGCCTATGGAGCATCACTATTTAATTACAGAAGCTATTCCAGAAATTGAAGCATTGGGAGATCAAAGAATTCCAATAGGTACAGATTTCGAAGGTAATATTTATTTCAGACAAGAAGGAAAAGGTATGTTGCTTGGTACATATGAACAAAAATCTACTCCTTGGAAAGTAGAAGGAACCCCAATTAATTTTGGACACGAACTTTTAGAACCAAAATTAGATAATATTCAAGATAGATTAGCTATTGGATTTGAGAGAATGCCTGCTTTAGAAAAAGCAGGAATAAAAAATATTGTGAATGGACCATTTACATTCGGCCCTGATGGAAGTCCTTTAATTGGTCCTATTCCTGGTTTAAAAAATTACTGGGTGGCTGTTGGAGTAATGGCTGGATTTTGTCAAGGTGGAGGAGTCGGTAAATGTTTAGCCGAGTGGATTATAGATGGTGAACCATCAATTGATGTTTGGGCAATGGATGTAGCAAGATTTGGAGATTATGCTTCTCCTCATTATGGAACGATAAAATCTTCCGAAAACTATGAAAGAAGATTTATTATGACCTTTCCTAATGAAACATTGCCAAAAGGAAGAAAACAAAAAACAACAGCCTTATATGATAGATTTGTTCAACAAGGTGCAGTCATGGGGGATAGTTTCGGTTTAGAAAATGTTTTGTGGTTTGCAAATAGTAAAGATGATGCATACGAAGAACCTACAATTAAAAGATCAAGATCTCATAATTATGTTTCCAAAGAAGTTATAAATGTAAGAGAAAATGTTGGCGTCATAGAAGTTGCAAATTTTTCTAAGCACGAATTTAAAGGTCCTGATGCAAGAAAATTTTTAGACCATATAATGGCTGGAAGGTTACCCAAGCCAGGACGCATTTCTTTAACACCTATGCTTTCTTATAGAGGAAAACTATATGGTGATTTAACAGTAGCTTGTTTTGATGAAAATGAATTTATGGTTTTTGGATCAGGCGCAGCACAAGAAATGCACAGAAGATGGTTTGAAAGTCATATAAACAAATTTAATTTAACTTATAAAAACAGATCAGATGAATTTCATGGTTTATCAATTGCTGGTCCAAATTCTAGAGAATTACTTCAAAAAATAACTAGAGATGATGTATCCAATTCTAAATTTAAATTTAGAGATTCAAATCATATGTTTGTTGGGGGAGTCCCAGCTCTTGTAAATAGGATTTCTTTTACAGGTGAACTTGGTTATGAAATTTACGTAGCTCCTCACTTTCAACTCAAATTATATGAAGAAATTATGGATGCTGGAAAAGAATTTAATATCAAACCGTTTGGAGGAAGAGCGCTTATGTCAATGAGACTTGAAAAAAACTGGGGCGCTTGGACTTTAGATTATAGGCCTGACTTTACACCAAAAGAGACTGGTTTAGATGCATTTATTAATTGGGATAAAGATTTTATTGGTAAAGAAAGTGCTAGAAAAGACCAATGTTCAAATAAACTTGTACCATTAATAGTTCAAACGAATGAAATTGATGTAACTAACAATGAAGCTGTAATGAAAAAAGACAAGAGTATTGGATATGTTACCTCAGGTGGTTTTGCTCATTATGTAAATAAGAGTATTGCCTTTTCATACGTCAATAAAGAAGAAATTAAATCTGACAAAGGAATTCAAATTGAAATTAACGGAGACTTATTTAATTGTTCAATAATTAAAGAACCACTTTACGATCCTAGTGGACAAAAAATGAGAAGCTAATGGCCCAAAAAGATGTAGGTAACAAGGTACCGATTTATAAATTAAAAAAAACAGAAGAGGTAATGAAATATTATGACGAATGGGGTGAAGGAAATAAATATGATAAAGATATGATTGACTGGAATTACACTGGTCCCAAAGAAACTTCAGAAGTTTTTATTAAATATCAGAAAAATAAAAATGCTAAAATTTATGATGCAGGATGTGGAACAGGCTTAGTTGGCGTTGAATTAAAAAAATATGGTTTTTCAAATTTTTATGGAGCAGATCTATCACAAAAATTATTAGATTTAGTTCCAAAGGATCTATATAAAAAATTAGATAAGGTTGATTTAAATAAACCAATTAACGAAAAAGATAATTCTTTTGATGCCGTGATGTGTGTAGGTACCTTTACTTTTGGTCATGTAAAACCTCCAGCCTTAGATGAGTTTATTAGAATTACTAATAATAAGGGCCTTATTTGTTTTACAATAAATGAAGGAATTCATGAAGAATATGGTTTTGATAAAAAAATAGATCAACTCAATAAAGATAATAAATGGAAAGAAATAGAATTTTTTAAATCAAATTACATAGCTAGCAAAGATGTTAATGCATGGTTAGGTATTTACGAAGTAACCAAACATGTCTGAAATCTATAATATAATTGATAAAAGAAAATTAGATGTAGTAAATAAACCTATTAATAAGGCTCATGGTTTACCCAATGAATGTTATACAAATAAAGAGTACACTTTAATTGAAAGAAAAAAACTTTTTGAAGATAAATGGACAATAATAGGAACAGCAAGTTCTGTTCCAAAAATAGGTGACGTTAAACCTTTTGATTTATTAGGACTTCCGTTACTTATTGTTAGAAACAAAAAAAATAAAATTAAAGTTTTTCACAATGTTTGTAGCCACAGGGGACTAAAATTAGTTAGCAAGGCTGGCAATATAAAAAATGTAATAAGATGCCCTTATCATTCATGGTCATATAGTACTGACGGTGATTTATTGGCAACACCTCATATAGGTGGAATGAATAAACACCAATGTTCAAAATTTAAAAAATCAAATAGCAATCTTAAAGAAATAAGATCATATGTATGGCTTGATTTAATTATGGTCAATATAAACAATAACGAAATCCCCTTTGAAAAGTATATTAAACCTTTAAGTGATAGATGGGCTAAATTTTGGCCAGAGAAAGATAGAAATTTAATTAAACATGCTGGTGATTTTGGATATTTTAAATTAACTGCAAAATGTAATTGGAAATTTGCAATTGAAAATTATTGTGAAAGCTATCATTTGCCTTGGGTTCATCCTGGTTTAAATTCATATTCAAAAATAGAAGATCACTATCACATTCAAGGTCTACCAAATCGTTTTGCAGGGCAGGGTACAGTTGTTTACAATCCTAAACTTAAAGGAAAGGTCAAATTTCCATGTTTTCCAAATTGGCCGAAAAATATGGAACACGTAGCAGAGTATATTGCTTTATTTCCTAATGTAATGCTAGGAATTCATAGAGATCATTATTATGCTTACTGGCTGGAACCAATTAATCATGAATATACCATAGAACACATGGAGCTATATTATGTAGGAAAAGAAGCTGCAATTTCAAAAAAATTTAAATCTCTTAGAAAACAAAATCATAAATTATGGGAAGATATTCAAAAAGAAGATGTTGATATAATTCAAAGAATGCAGATTGGAAGAAATTCACCAGTTTATAATGGTGGAAATTTTTCTCCAATTATGGATAATCCAACTCACCATTTTCATAAATGGGTAGCAAATAATTTAGTTTAATATGTATAGACCTTTACCAAAACAATTAACAATAAAAAATTCACCAATTGAGGGACTGGGACTGTTTGCAACACAAGACATTAAATCTAATTCATTTATTGGTGTTACTCATGTAAGAGACGAACAATTTGAAAATAAGTATATTAGAACACCACTGGGAGGATTTTATAATCATTCAAACGAACCTACTGTAATGAGAATGGTTTCAGATTCTTTACCTACACTAAACTTTGGAGATTTAATTGATCCAAATGCAAACACTAAAAAATTAAAAGATGGAAAAAATGATAGAGAAAACATGTTTTATAATTTAAATGAAAAAAGTGATGCAAAATATATGTTTCTTGTTTCTATTAGAGACATAAAAGCTGGAGAAGAATTGACAGCAAATTATAATCTTTATACTTATCCAAAAACTGGTATAGGCATTCAGATGCTTTAGTTTAATGAAGTTTAACAGAAAAATTATTCCAGGTACAAAATCAAATCATAACTTCATAAAAAAAAAAAGATTAAAAGAAGATGAGATAAATTTTGAAAAGTTAAGACTTTATAGATTAGACAGAGTAAAAAAAGAATTGGAAAAAAATAATATTGAAGCTTGTATATTATTTGATCCTGTAAATATTAGATATGCTTTAGACTCAGTTAACATGAGTATTTATAATATGCACAATCTTACTAGATACTGTTTTGTGCCAGTCAATGGACCAGTAATACTTTATGAGTATTTTAATTGTGAAATATTATCTAAGGATTTGAATCTAATAGATGAAATAAGACCTGCTATAACTTGGGATTATTTCAGTAATGGAGATCAAGCTAGTTTACAATTAAAAAAATGGATAAACGAAATTGAAGATTTATCAAAATCTTATTTTAAAAGTAAAAAAATAGCAATTGATGTTATTAATGGACCTGCAATTACAGAATTAAATAAAACTGGTATTGAAGTTGTAGATGCTAAATTAATTCTTGAACAAGCAAGAGTTATTAAATCTCCCGAAGAATTAAAATGCATGAAAGCCGCAATTGACGTTGCAGAAATTGGTGTTTCAAAAATGAGAGAAGAATTAAAAGCAGGTATGACTGAAGATGAACTTTGGTCAATTTTACATAAAACTAATATTGAACATGGAGGAGAATGGATAGAATGTAGAATTTTATCATCTGGTGAAAGAACAAATCCTTGGATGCAAGAAAGCAGTAATAAAATTATTCAAAAAGGTGAAATAGTTGCATTCGATACTGATATGGTTGGCCCATATGGTTATTGCGCTGACATATCGAGAACATTTGTAGAAGGACATAAATTTAATAATGAACAGAAACATTTATATAAAATGGCTACAGATCATATTAATCATAATGCTAGATTGATTAAAAACGGTGTATCATTTAGAGAGTTTACTGAAAAATCATGGAAACTTCCTGAAGAATACTATGGTAATAGGTATTCATGCATGATTCATGGAATTGGTCTTTGTGATGAATGGCCACAAATAAAATACCCAACTGATGGAGGTCAAAGAGAGGGTTATTTTGAAAAAAACATGACCGTAACTGTTGAAACTTATATTGGCAAAGTGGGTGGTAAAGAGGGGGTTAAGCTAGAACAACAATACATAGTTGGTGAAAATAATCTTGAACTTATGTCACATCATCCATTAGAACGTATTTAATGAAAATTATTTTAATTATGGGATTGCCTGGAGCAGGCAAAACAACTTTAGCAAATGAGTTGGCAAAATTAATTGAATGTAAAAGATTAAATGCAGATGAAGTCAGAAAAGCCGCTGATGATTGGGATTTTTCAGAAGAGGGAAGAAAAAGACAAGCAAAAAGAATGTCTAATGAAGCTCTTAAAATAAAAAAAGAAGGTAAAAATGTTATTGCAGATTTTATTTGTCCAACACCAGAAGCTAGAAAATTGTTTCCAGCAGATTATATTATTTGGGTAGATACAATTAAAGAAGGAAGATTTGAAGATACAAATCAAATGTTTGTAAAACCAGAAAAATTTAATTTTCATGTTACAACACAAGATGCTAAGCTATGGGCATCTAAAATTAAGGAGGATTTAAAATAATGTCTTATCAATGGGATAATAAAAAACCAACAGCACAAATGTTAGGAAGATGGCAACCTTTTCACGATGGTCACTACGCTTTATTTGAAAAAATAATTAAGAAGACTGGTCAAGTTTGCATTCAGATAAGAGATGTTCAAGGTGTAGATGATAATCCTTTTGATTTCGAGACAGTTAAAAAGAAAATAGAGGAAAGATTAAATCCAAAATACGAAGGCAGATTTAAAATTATGCTAGTCCCTAATATTACTAATATATGTTATGGTAGAGGCGTTGGTTACAAAATAGAAGAAATAGTTTTGTCTGAAGAAATACAAAAAATTTCGGCCACTAAAATTAGAGCAAAAATGAGAGAGGATGGAGATCTAAAGTGAACGAAAGGCTTAAGTCCATAGTAGATTTAGAAAAATATCCTATTTATGACTTAAATTCTCCAATAATTAAAAATTTAATCAAAAGATGCAAAGAGGAACTAGATCAATTTAGTTGTTCAACTATACCTAATTTCATTTTACCTAAATCATTAGAGATAATGAACTCTGAATTAGAAAAACAGTTAGATGAGGTTTATATGTCTAAAGAAAGTATAAATCCTTATTTGTATGCTGAAGATGATCCAAATTTACCAAAAGATCATCCGAAAAGAACTTTCATGAATAGATATAATGGATATTTAAATTCTGATTGTTTTCCAAAAAATTCTGAAATGAAATTTCTTTATGAAACAGAAGAGCTTTTAAAATTTGTATCAGCTTGTCTGGGTGTTTCTCCAATTTATAGATGGGCAGACCCTTTAGCATGTCATGCATATAATGTTATGAAACCAGAAGGAATTCTTCCATGGCATTTTGATAGTTGTGAATTCACATTAAGTTTAATGATCCAAAAACCAGAAAAAGGAGGAGTATTTGAATATTGTCCAAATATAAGAGAGCCCGGTAATGAAAATTTTGATGAAGTTAAAAAAGTTTTAAATGGAGATAGGGCGAGAGTTAAACAACTAAAATTAGAGCCAGGCGATTTACAAATATTTAAAGGTAGATTTACTTTGCATAGAGTTACAAAAATAGAAGGCCAAAAACCAAGGTACATGTGTATACCCGCGTATGTTTTAGATCCTTGGAGAGTAAACACTCCGGAGCATTCAAAAGCAATTTATGGTAAAGTATTACCAATTCATTTAGAGAGAAATGTTGCTAGATCAGATGGTCTTGCAGATTGATATGATTATTCATTATGATTAAAAAATCTAAAGAACATTTAGATTTAGTAAACGAAACTTATATTCAACATTTTAAAGTTGCATTTAATGTTAGTCTTTTAATGATAGCAGGAGGTTTGCAAGCAATTATACACGCTATATGTCCTGCATTATTTGACACTTCTGCAAGTGACAAAATAAAAAAATTATACGAAAAAATTTCTAAAAGATGAAAAGCAACATTAAAAATGTTGCCGTTATTGGTACAGGGGTAATTGGAACAGGATGGATAATTAGATGTTTAGCTCATAATAAAAAGGTTATAGCTTTTGACAAAAATCTTAAATTAAAAAAAAGATTAGTTGTAGAGATAAAACGTACATGGCCTTACGTAAGAAAATTATTCAATAAAAAAAAATTAAATCTAAAAAATTTTACCTATGTCACTTCTATTGAAGAAGCTTTAAAAGAAGCAGATTTTATTCAAGAATGTGCATCTGAAAACTATAAAGTAAAAACAAAATTGATGCATGTAATTGGAAATTATTCAAAACCAAATGCAATAATTTCTTCAAGTTCATCTGGGTTACTTCCAACAAGAATATACTCAAAATGTAAAAATACAGCTCGTACTATGATAGGACATCCATTTAATCCAGTTTATATGTGTCCCGGAGTTGAAATTGTTCCTGGAAAAAAAACAAAAAAGAAATTTTTGAATAAAGCTAATAAATTTTATAAATCAATTTCAATGAATCCTATTATGGTTAAAAAAGAATTACCCGGATATTTAGCTGATAGACTTCAAGAAGCATTATGGAGAGAAGGGTTACATATAATTAATGAAGGTTATGCTTCTACCAAAGATTTAGATAGAGCAATAGAAGATGGTCCAGGATTAAGATGGTCTTTGATGGGAACTTTTTTAACATTTCATTTAGCAGGAGGCAAAACAGGCATGAAGCATATGTTAAAACAATTTGGACCTGCTCTAAAACTTCCATGGACTAAACTTAAGGCACCTAAGTTATCAAAGAAGTTATCATCAAAAATTATTACTGGGACTAAACAACAAGCTAAAGGAAAATCAGTTGCCACAATATCAAATATAAGAGATGAATATTTAGTTAATCTTCAAAAGTTGAGAAAAAAATATGCAGACAAAATAAGAAAATGATAGTAATAAAATATTATGAATGTTTTGGTCAAAAATTTAGGCAATGGTATTAAAAATATTATAATAAATGATCCTAAAACTTATAATTCATTATCTTTTGCTACCTTAAAATCTCTTTTAAATACTTTTAAAAAACTTGATAAAGATTACACGACTAAAGTAATAATTTTAGAAGGAGCTGGAAAAGGATTTAGCGCTGGTCATAATTTAAAAGAAGTAAAAAGTTTAAAAAAAAAATCAAAATATCTTAAACTATTTAACCTATGTTCAAAATTGATGATTCAAATAGTTGAAGGCAGAAAACCAGTTATAGCAAAAGTTCATGGAGCAGCTTATGCAGCTGGATGTCAACTAGCAACAAGTTGTGATTTAGCTTACAGCACTTCAAACGCAACATTTGCAACACCTGGAGTTAATATTGGTTTATTTTGTAGTACACCGATGGTTGCTGTTAGTAGAAAAATTAGCAGAAAAAGAATGATGAAAATGCTTTTAACAGGCGAACCTATCAATGCAAAATATGCAAAGGAAATAGGACTAATCAATGATTGTTTTTCAAAATCAAAACTTAATAAAGAAGTTTTAAAAATTGCTAAAACAATCTCTTCTAAGTCAAACTTAACAATTAAAATAGGAAAGCAAGCATTTTATAAGCAATTAGAAATGCCACTAAGGAAAGCTTATACCTATACAAGTAGGATGATGACTTTAAACATGATGTCCATCGATGCTCATGAGGGCATATCTGCATTTTTACAGAAACGAAAACCTAAATGGAAAAATAAATGAATGATAATCAAATAAAAGAAATTCTAAAAAACTCTAAAATTATTGCAATGATTGGCGTAAGCTCTGAAAAAAAAGGAGAGGATCCTAAAAATTTAAAAAGAAAACCAGCCAATATTGTTATGAAATATATGCAAGATTTTGGATACAAAGTGATACCAGTAAATCCTTTTGCTAAAGGAGAAGTTATAAATGGAGAAGTAGTAGTTGAAAGTTTAGATAAAATTTCTGAGAAAGTAGATATAGTTGACATATTTAGACCTTCCAATGAAACACCTGGATTTGCTAAAGAAAGTGTTAAAATTGGAGCTAAAACTTTATGGTTACAGTATGGAATTAAAAATCAAGAGGCTAAAAAAATTTCTGAAGAGGCTAATATAAAATATATTGAGAATAAATGTATCAAACAAGAATATCAAAAACTATTTCAGAAGTCTAATCCTGTATTTCCAGTACTAAAAAATTAATAAAAATTTTACAAAAAAAATTATTGTTTAACGTTTGTATTCAACGAATTTTTTCAAAGATTTATTTAAAAATTTTTCATAAATCATACCGTAATTATCAATTTTTGATTTATGTAAAAAAGAAGTATTCATCTTAAAATCATAAGATGGTTCAAAAAAGAAAGGAATAGACATTCTTTCAGTTTTATTCCACAGGACTCTATGATTTGTTGCTTTAAATTTACCTTTACTTAAAAATTCAAGAGCTCTTCCAGTGTTTACAACTAAAGCTTTTTTATTAAATGGAACATTGTACCACTTTTTATTTTTTCTGTTTTGAACTTGTAAACCGCCTCTTTTATCTTGATATAAAACAGTAAATATTCCACTATCAACGTGGGTTTCACAACCTAAAGCAACCCCGTCATCTTTAGAGATTTCAACTGGTTTTGACTGATTGGGGTAATAATTTAATCTTAAAGTGCTGAGAGTTTTTAATCTTGAAAATGCTTTTTTTGAAATAAAAGTGTCCTCTTTATAAATTTTAATTACACTTCTAAATAAAATTTCACACAAAATAAAAATATTATCGAAATATTGAGATATAGATTTAACTGATTTTTGATTTATTGATTTATTTAAATTCAAGTATTCAATATATTGATTTTTAACTTTTTGAGCATATTTCTTTGTGACTTTTGTATCTCCGATATCTAACCCTTCTTTTCCATTAACATCATTTGGAAAATAACCTCTATAAATATTTTTATTTTTTTTATTCCATTTTTTTGGAGCTAATTTTCTTTTATTTTTCTCTGAAGATTTAAAAAATTTATTTCCAACATAACATATGCTTTGAATTTGTTTTTTAGCTATTCCATGGTTGATTATTTGGAAAAAACCTACTTCAGCACATGCTTTTTCAATATTTTTAATTATTTGTCTTGATCTATTTGAGTTTATATTCTTTAAAAGAGCAGATATATCAATAGTTGGTATAAAATTTTTTTTCATTTATCTCAATGGTTTTTCTGTAACTATAGATTGATCTTGGACTTTTTCACGCATAAAAATATAAATACCACTCGATACAATTATTAATATTCCGATAACTGTAGTTAGGCTAGGTATTTCATTAAAATAGAACCAGCCTATTAATGATGACCATAATAATATCGAATATTCAAAAGGTGAGACTACAGAAGGTGATGCTACACTATAGGCTGAGAATAAAAGAAGGAAAGCAAGCGTTGCTGTAATACCGGTTGCAACCATTAATAAAATACTAAATTTTAAATCTACAAACCATTCTCTAAAGATAAATTGAGAAGCTGGATGATCTGATGTGTTGTATTGCCCATCACCCATTATAAAATAAAAAATAGAACTAATAATTATTGCTCCAATATAAAAAGCAAATGTTTGAGTATAAACATTATCTTTATCTGAGGTTTTTTTAATTATAATCATTGATAATGAATAACAAAATGCACATAAAATAGGTAATAAACTTAAATAATTAAAATCAGTAAAATCAGGATTTAAAGTTATATATACACCAATAAATCCCACAACAATTGCAGACCATCTTCTAGGTCCTATTTCTTCTTTTAAAAAAAAATTTGCAAATATTGTAATTAAAAAAGGAGTTACGAAAAATAAAGCAGTAGCGGTACTAAGAGGTAAAACAGCTAAAGAAACATAAAAAGAACTAAAACCAAAAAAGAATAATATCACACGGCAAAAAGTAAGTAATGGATATTGACTTTTAAATATTATTGGTTTTTTTGTTAATTTTAAAAAGATTATAATAAGACAAAAACTTACAACAGTTCTTATTAAGTAAACTTCATAAAGTGAGACAAAACTATAGATGTGTTTCATAATTCCATCTTGTACAGAAAAAACCAGCATGGCTAATAATATGAGAATTATTCCTCTAGGATTGTTATTTTTTGAAGCCATTCGCTCCTATATCACAAATTTGTTGTGATAGAGATAAAATAATTGATCTCTTAAAATAACTTCCGTTAGTTATTGTTTGGGAAAATAATCTTGTAAACTTCCTTCTCTAAAAACATCTGTTGTACTACAATGCAAACTTCCACCAAAGCCATAAGCTTCTCTGAAATCTACAGGTAAAACTTCCATACCTAGTTTGTCAAGTTGTTCAGCTTGATATACTTCACTTTTCTCCACACATACTGTTTTTGGATCTAAAACTAAAATATTCATTGATAACCATATTGAATAATAAGTTAGAGGAGGAGGAGAGTTATGTGCTGGTTGTGCCGCTTCAATAATTTCCCAGCCATTATCCTCAAAAAGTTTTCTTTGTTCTTTAGGAAGTTTTCTTACAGGGTTATTTAATATTAGACCAGGTTTGATAGGTGTAAAAGTTGCATCAATATGTATTGGGTAAGGATCGCCTGGAAAATTTACAGTATGTACACGGTGATCAGGAAAATGTCTTTTTAACCAATCTATTCCTTTTAAATTTGTTGTAAAACCATGTTGAACAATTAAGTCTTTACCAAATCTTAAAATATCAGCTGCATCGAAGAGAGGCTCTTCTTCAGTTGTTACAAAATATTTTTTTTCTGCCCATTCCAGTCGTTGTTCAATACTTACTTCATCAGACAAATAATTTTTATGATAATCTTTATCTGTTAATCTAGGTTTAGGAGCAGACTCATGTTTCATACCTGGATCTTCCATAAAGTATTGTTGTATCAATGGTCTATAAGCTAAATATTCAAACCATCGGCATCGAAAGCTCATAGTTGCTTCTAACATTTCTTTACCAACAGTAATAATTACATCTCTGGATGGCATACATCCAAACATGTGTTCTGCTTTCCAATCTGGTGTTGCAATTTTTTCATCAAATTTTAATGGCGTTGGTCTATCTACCCTTATTCCTCTACCCTCTAATGTTTTTACAAATTTATCTAAAAGCTCATTTGCTTTATCAATAGAATCTTGAGTTCTTCTCCCATGTTTTCCCTTCATAACTGAGTCTGGTGGAATTTTTACATCTACAGCAGGTTCAGGTGCAGGTATGCAGCAATTATCTGCTCTACCAACAATTACATGTTTTAAAGGATCCCACTCGTTCCAACTGCTTACAATAGTTTTTTTCATACTAATAAAATAATTAATTTAAGTATTTAATATATAGTCTGCACTTTTTTCAGCAATCATTAATGTAGGTGCGTTTAAGTTAGCACTTGGGATTTCAGGAATGACAGATGCATCAATAACTCTTAAGTTTTGAATACCTTTTACTTTTAAATTTTCGTCTACTACTGCCATATCATCAACTCCCATTTTGCAAGTTCCACATGGATGATAAGCTGTATCTGCTTTTGATCTAATATATTCATTTAATTCATCATCTGATTGAGCCTCTTTTCCTGGACCAACTTCTTTTCCTGCATGTTCGGCTAAAGCAGGCTGAGATAAAATTTTTCTTGCAACATGAATGCACTCTCTTGTTTGTTTTAGATCTTCTTCATCCTGAAGATAGTTAAATAATATTTTAGGATATTCATAAGGATCAGATGAATTAAGAGTAATATGTCCTCTACTTTTTGGATGATTTGGACTAGCGTGTAATTGATAACCATGAGTATCAGGATTAACTAAACCATGATTAATTACAAAAGATGGAAAGAAATGAAACTGAATATTTGCGACTTTTCTTTCAGGAGAAGACTTTGCAAATCCACCCGCTTCTAAAAATGACTTAGAGCACGGACCTGTTTTAAACATAAACCATTGAATACCAGCTAATACTTTAGGAATTAGTTTTGTATATGTATATAAAGTATTGGGCGTTTTACATTCTTGTTGAATATAAGTTTCTAAATGATCTTGTAAATTTTTTCCAACACCCTTAACATCATTTACAACTTCTATTCCATTATCTTTAAGATGATTAGCATCTCCAATTCCTGATAATAATAATAATTGTGGTGAATTGATAGCTCCACCACTTAAAAGTACTTCTTTATTTGCAAAAATTTTTTGAACTTTATTTTTAATTTTAACTTGTAGACCTACAGCTTTTTTTCCATCAAATAATATTTTTTCTACAAATGAATTCTTTAAAATATCTAAATTCTTTCTATTTTTTACTGGATTTAAATAGAATTTTGCAACCCCAGCTCTTTCACCTTGATGCATTGTAGTGTCAAACATCCCAATACCTTCTTGTTCTTCACCATTCATATCAATATTTATTTTGTGACCAGCTTCACCAGCTGCATCAATAAAAGCTTTAAATAAAGGGTTAGAATTTTTAGATAAATTTACTGGTAGAGGACCCAATGAACCTCTGTATTGACTTTCACCTTCGGACCATGTTTCAATTTTTTTAAAATAGGGTAGTACTTTTTCATAAGACCAATTTTTTAAACCAAAGCTTTCCCATCTTGTATAGTCATCTTTATTTCCTCTAACAAAAACCATTCCATTATGAGAAGAACATCCACCAATCATTTTTCCTCTTGGACAAAATATTCTTCTATTATTTAAGTAAGGTTCAGGTTCTGAATAATATTTCCAATTATATTTTGGATCATGCATGGTGTATAGAAGTGCAAGTGGCATCTTAACTTTCCAAATATCACTTGATCCACCAGCTTCAAAAATTGCAACTTTATGATTATTATTTTCAGACAATCTATTTGCGAGAACACATCCTGCTGACCCTGCACCAACAATTAAATAATCGTAATTCATTTAAGAGAAGATTTTAGTAAATCTTTATAGTCAATGATATCTTTAATTTTGACACCCACTTTTTTTGCAGCTTCATCAAATTTTCTAAGTTTAATGGAATCTTTAAAGAATTCTTCTTTTTCAAATGATTTAGCGTCTCTACTATTTAAAAGTCCTCCTTGTAGTTTAAGACTTAGTACTGATGCTTCTGAAAGTCTATTATAATACTTTTTATTTCTTGCAAGATACCTTTTAGCCAAAACATGGTACTTGATAGGTTCCACCACTTCTCTTTTAAAAAATTTTTTTAAATATTCATAACCAATATCTTCATGCTTTCCGTCTTTATTTTTTTTAACTAGTTCTTCTGGGTCATCTAAAATAAAATGTCCATAATCATGTAGTAAGCAAGAACAAATTAGATTATTTTTTGATTTAGATTTTTCAGCCATCATTGCTGATTGAATCATGTGTTCAGCGATTGTGACTTTTTCTCCGATATAGAGCGATTTGTTGTTTTTAAAATTACTTATAATTTTTTCAGTTATATCCATTAACTTAGTGAGGAAAATCTCCTTCAATTGCGATTCTATCCATAATTCTTTCATGTCCGAGACCTCTACCTGGAAAAAAATCAGTTAGACCCTGATGTTGAGTACTTCTATTATCCCAAATAGCAACTGCATTTTCTGTCCACTTAAATCTACATGTGAAATCCAATCTTTCTTGGTGCTCAAAAATTATTTTTAAAATTTCATCGCTTTCATTTTTGTCCATGCCAACAATTCTTTTTGTATACATAGAATTAACATAAAGAATTTTTTTATTTGTTTCAGGGTGAATCCTAACTATTGGATGTTCATTAGAATATTCATCTAAATTTCCATTGCCTTCCATTTCTTTATATTTATCTACAAAAGCAGCTGCACCCAAAGAACTATGGATTGCTTTTTTTCCTTCAATTTTCTTTTTAATTTCCTCATCAAGCGTTTCGTAAGCAGTTTCCATATTTGAAAACATTGTATCCCCACCTACTGGAGGAATTTTTCTTGATCTTAAAATTATTACCTTTGTTGGTTTAGGATTATAACTTACATCCGTATGCCATGTTTCCCCCCACTGGTGCTTTTCATCTGCTCCTTTAATTATTCTAATAATTTCTGGATAACCTTTTAAGCTTTTAACATATACATGTTTTTCTAACGGGCCAAACTTTTTAGCTAAATTAATTTGTTCTTCGGAAGTAATATCTTGATTCCTAAAAAAAAGAACTTTGTGTTCAAGCATTAAGTTGTTAATAATTTTCCAGTTTTTATATGAAGAGTCTTTTAAGTTTATACCTCTTACTTCAGCTCCTAATGCTCCTGACAATAAATTTATTTCCATATTATTTTTTTAGTTTATCTGTAAATTTTAAATTATCACTTTTAAATTTTGCTTTATTTTCAATAATAAAAGTATCCATAAGTTTTGTTCTTTCTTCATTAAACTCAGCTACTTTTCTTTTATTTAAATCTACATGAAGAGAAAGCATTTCAATAGTTGATGAAAGTTTTTTTGTATTTTTTTCAATCATTTCTAATTTGAAATGAAGTCTTTTTTTATCATGGTCGAAATAAGTTAATAGTATTTCTACCTCATCACCTTCTTTGATTTCGTTGTCATACGTAGTATTAGTTTCAACCACCATTGTGCTCATGCCACTAGTTTTAGCAGAGTCTTCTCCCATATTAAATTTTTTTAATATAACTTCCCAAGCTACATCAAAAATTAATACATAGTAGGCCATGTTGAGGTGGTTATTATAATCTGTCCACTCCGATTTGATTATTTGATTTGAAACATGTATTGACATATTTTTATTTCCCAAGACTTAATTTGATAGTATAAATCTAATAATTAAAATGAACAATAAAGTATTTATATCTTGCGCTGTAACGGGTTCTGGTGACACAGCTTCTAAACACCCAGATTTGCCAAAAACTCCTGAACAAATTGCAACAGCCGCTATTGAAGCTGCTAAAGCAGGTGCCGCTATTGCTCATATCCATGTAAGAGAGGAAGATGGACGTCCAAGTAGAAGATTAGAATTATATAAAGAGGTTGTCGATAGAATTCGATCAAGTGATACAGATGTTGTTTTGAATTTAACAACAGGAATGGGTGGTGACCTAGATATAGGACAAGGGGACAATCCTTTAGAATTTGGCCCAATGACAGATATGGCAAATGTAATGGAAAGGATTGCAAATGCTGAAAAATTTTTACCTGAAATTTGTACTCTTGATTGTGGAACTTTAAACTTTGGAGACGGCTCTGTTATTACAGTCAACACTCCAAATGATTTAAGAAAAGCAGCTAAAAGATTACAAGAAATAAATGTCAAACCCGAAATAGAAGCCTTTGACTTAGGTAATATGTGGTTTGGGGCCCAGCTGTACAAAGAAGGTTTATTAAATGATCCTCCTATGTTTCAGATGTGTTTAGGTATACCTTGGGGAGCTCCAGCGACACCTCTAGCAATGCAAGCTATGAAAGACGTAATGCCAAAAGAAGGTATTTGGTCAGGTTTTGCAATTTCAAAAAACGAAATGCCATTTGTAGCTCAAACTGTAATCATGGGAGGAAACCCCAGAGTAGGACTTGAAGATAACTTATATTTAGAAAAAGGAAAGTTAGCCACAAACGCTCAATTAGTAGAAAAAGCAATTAGAATTGTGACAGATCTTGGTGTGTCAATAATGACTCCTGCCGAAACAAGAGAAAAACTTAAACTTAAAAATTATAAATAAATTTAATAAGCTGCAGATAAACTGTGTCAACTTGCTCCACCTTATCAAGTTGATAAAATAATTTTAATTATTAGATAATCAATATGAATTTTACAAAAAAATATTTAATATGAAATTAATAAAATACTTAGCTTACTCAATTATTTTAACTATTTTTTCATTAAACGCTTTTGCAGCGAATGAAACTATAGAAATGCTAAATAAACAAGGAAATGAGTCGATGGTTTACTCAAAAAAAGTTGTTAAAATAAATGTTGGAGACACGATATTTTGGAAAGCCACTGACAAAGGTCATAACGTAGAATTTATTAAAGGTGGAGTACCAGAAGGAGTAGATAAATTTAAAACTAAATATAATGTAGATGCTGAATATACCTTCAAAATACCTGGAATATATGCTTATTGGTGCACACCTCATAAAAATATGGGAATGATAGGTTTTATAGTTGTTGGTGGTGATAAATCTAATCTTGAAGCAATTAAAAAAATAAGATTTTCTGCAAAGTCAAAAAAAATTGCACCAGATTTAATTAATTCTTTATAAAATTAATCCAACCTAGTTGCATTTCCATCTATAGGAATCGTTTGTCCTGAAATCCTTTCTCCATCACTTGAAATTAAAAAAGAACACATTTTCCCTATATCTTCCTCATATATCCAACAATTCAATGAAGCCATAGATACAAAATCTTTTTCTACTATTTTTTTTGAAATTTTTAAAAACTTAGCTTTATCTCTTATAACTCTAACCATTCGATTTCCTTTAATAGTTCCAGGGCAAATAGCATTAACTCTTATTTTATATCTTCCTAACTCCATAGCTAATGTTTTTGTGATTCCTATAATAGCCCACTTACTAGCAGCATATGGAGAGCGTAAAGGAAAACCCATAATACCTGCACCTGAAGATATATTTATAATTGATCCACTTTTATTTTTTTTCAGCATGGGTATAGCCAGTTTCGTAAAATAAAAATGACTTATTACATTAATCTTTAATGTTTTTTCCCAGTCATCAGAACTTAATTTTTCCAAAGTTCCTGTAGGTCCAGCAATTCCAACATTATTAATTAATGCATCAATTTTATTTGTTTTTTTTTTAATTTTATTAAATAAATTTAAAACTTCATATTCATCTGAAGCATCACACTCATAAGAAAAAAGTTTTTTATTATTTAACGGATGTTTTTTAACCTTTTTTAAAGATTTAATATCTATATCACACAGGTAAACAATAGCACCTTTTGAAAGGCAAACCTTTGCAGTTGCCCATCCAATCCCAGAAGCACCTGCTGAAATAATGATTTTTTTATTATGAAGACTTAACGGCATTAGCCATATGTTCTTTTGTTAATGCTTTTGAAAGTTCTTTTTGAGTAATATAACCTTTAATATTTCCACTTTTATCTACAACCTCACAGTTTGCATTTGAACAAACAACTTTAGGCAAAAATTCATCTAAAAATTGATCTTCTTGAACTTTAACAAGATTAGATTTATCAACTCCGTTAGACACATTGGCTGGCTTCATAATTATTTTTGCTTTAATTACTTTTGCACGATTTACATCTTTCACAAAAGCTTCAACATAATCGTCAGCTGGTTTCATAATAATCTCTATTGGTGTGCCAACTTGAACCAATCTTCCACCATTTAATATTCCAATATGATCTCCTAATCTTAGCGATTCATCTAAATCATGGGTAATGAATACTATTGTTTTTTTTAATTCACTTTGAAGATCTATAAGTTGTTTTTGCATGTCACTTCTAATTAAGGGGTCTAGGGCTGAAAACGCTTCATCCATTAACATTATGTCAGTATTAGTAGCCAATGCTCTAGCCAAACCAACTCTTTGTTGCATTCCACCAGATAATTGATTTGGGTATTGGTGTTCGAAACCAGTTAGTCCTACTGCTTCAATTTTTTCCATGGCTGTTTTATTTCTTTCTTCTAGTTTTTGTCCTTGTACTTCAAGTCCGTATCCAACATTTTCAAGAACAGTTTTATGAGGAAATAAACCAAATCTTTGAAAAACCATACTCATCTTGTGTCTTCTAAACTCAATTAATTTATTTTGATCAAGATCCATTACATTTGTTCCTTCTACTGAGACTACACCGGAAGTTGGATCTATTAATCTATTAATATGACGAATAAGTGTAGATTTACCTGAACCAGATAAACCCATACAAACAAAAGTTTCTCCTTCTTCAATAGATAAAGAAACATTATCGAGTCCAACAGTATGTCCTGTTTTTTCTAAAACCTCTTCTTTAGTTGCTCCGTCTTGAACCATTGGAAGAACTTTTGAAGGTTGGTCGCCAAATATTTTATATACATTTTTTATTTCTATTTTGCTCATATTTTATAATTTTATATCTTTTTTATGATGAGTTCTTTCCTGAATTTTTTCTCCATATGATTGTGTAATTCGATCGAATATAATTGCTAATAAAACAATTGCAATACCTGCTTCAGTTGCCATTCCCACATTTAGTTGTTGTAATCCTAATAAAACCTCATCTCCGATCCCTCTTGTTCCTATCATCGAAGCAATCACAACCATGGCTAATGCCATCATAGTACATTGGTTTATTCCTTGCATAATATTCGGTAAAGCTAATGGCAATTGTACTCCCCATAGTTTTTGTTTTTTGTTTGCTCCAAATGCTTCTGCTGCCTCAATTACTTCTTTATCAACTAATCTGATCCCAAGATCTGTTAATCTTATCAATGGAGGAACCGCATATACAAATATTGCAAATATTGCTGGTACTGCTCCTAAACCAAACAACAAAATTCCTGGAATTAAATAACAGAAACTAGGAATAGTTTGCATTAAATCTAGAACAGGCAATAAAGCATTTCTTACTTTTTTATTTCTTGCCATCATTATTCCCACTGGAATACCAATTAATAAACAAAGCAACATTCCAATAACAACTATACATGTCGTCATAATGCATTTGTCCCAATATCTAGGACTAAGGAAACCAAGGAAAAAAACACAAAAAGCAACCATAATTGTTGTTCCCATGTTTCTTCCGCTTGCAAAATAACAAAGTGCAATTACTGCTACCATTAATAAAGGCCAAGGAAGACCAACCATGAAATTTTTCATCTGAGTATAAAGACCAAGAAGAAAATTATTAATTCCTTCAAAAAACATTCCATACTCTCTTATAAGTTTATCAAATCCCTCATTTAAGTATGGCATTAAAGGAAGATCTAGCCATTTAGGCCAATTTCCTAACCAAGAAAAATCTGTAAATAAAATTGAAACACTTTCTGGTTTATATTTTGAACTTGTATATGCAATAACTACCATTGCAACAAAAGCAATCAAATATAATGAATATAAAATGTGTTTCTTATATTTTCCCATTTATACTTTCTTATAAAAAACTAAGAGCCCGTAAGGGCTCTTAGTATTAAGAATTATTTTTAAAAATTAAAGCGAAGCTTTAACTTTTTTAGCAACATCTGCAGGAACCCATTTAGTCCAAGAGTTAGACCCTTTTAAAAAGTTCTTAGCAGTTGCTTCCATATCTCCACCTGATTCATCCATATAAAAGGCAAGTGATTTGTTCACTTCAGCAGTAGGTAAAGTGTAAGCTTTTATAAAGTCGATGATAGGTTTATTTTCTGGTTTATTAGCAAAAGTAGTTGATGCAGATTTTGTTAAAGCCATATCCACATAAGCACTAGCACATGTATCTGTGTAAGCATCTGGTCCATCAGCTTTAATTTTTTCTACAACAGCCATCATTTTAGTCCAACAAGCATTATCGTAAGCAGGTTCTTTAAGTTGAACAAGATCAACTTTTCCCATTAAACCTGTTGGTGTCCAATAATAAGAAAATACTGGTTTACCTTTTTTAAATGCTCCAGCAATTGCTGCATCTAATGCTCCCCCAGAACCTGGGTCAAAGTTAGTATAATACTTATCTAGGCCATAAACTTTGTGTTTTACTAAGTTAATTGTGTAACAAGTCCATCCTGAAATACAGCTAGTCATTCTACCTTTTCCAGGTGACTCTGGATCAGCAAAAAGTTTTGCTATTTCTGGCTTCATCATATCTTCTACACTTACTAAACCATACTTATCTGCAGTTGGTTTATCCACATAGAAACCTTGAGTAGATGAAGGAGTATTAACTCCAAGCTCAACAATTTGTCCTTTTGCAACAGCTTCTTCGTGCATTTGAACAATGTTATCTCTCCAAACTTCAGTAATAATGTCTAATTGCTGATCATAGTGAGCAGCCATTATAGGAGAAGTACTTCCTTTCGTTACTTCAACGTTGCATCCATATCCTTTTTCAAGAATATAACCAACTATTGCAGTATGAACGTTAGCACTGTCCCAGTCGAAATCTCCCAAATGTACTTTACATGCAGCATTTGCGCTTGTTGTGCCCAAAGTAGTTACTGCTAAGAAAGCAATTGAAAGAAATATTTTTTTTAGAAATTTCATGAATTTCCCCCTTATTTTAGTTTAAACTTCTCATATTAAAACTTGATACTAAGAAAATTACAACATTAAATCAGATTGATATGGGCACATAAAGTAAAGGAAAAACATACAAAAAATTAAATTGATTCAATTATTAATTGAATTGAAAATAAAACATATTAAAATAATAGTCGCTATATGCCTATCGGAATTTCAAAAATTTCAAAAAAAGGTTCAACGTTAAATGTCGTATGGAGTGATGGGGAACAAAGTAATTTTAACTTTATGTGGTTAAGAGATAATTGTCCAACTGCCCACGACAAAGATTCAAGACATCGAATGTTTAATATATTAGAAATTTCAACGAATATTGAACCTAAAACTTGCAAAATTAATAACGAGGGCAAATTGGAAGTAGAGTGGAGCGAAGGAAATCATATTAGTTATTACGATCAAAATTGGCTTAGACAAAATTGTTATACTATAAATAATAATAAAAAATATATTTCCCCTTATCAGTTATGGGATAATTCTTTACAAAAAAAATTAAAATCTATCAGTATAGAACATGATGAAATTATTAATTCTGATGAAGGTTTAATTAAATGGTTAGAACTTTTACATCATAAAGGAATTGCAATTGTAAAAAATGCTCCAATCGATAAGGAGTCTGCATTTCCAGTTCTTAACAGGATAAGTCATACGCGAGAAACTTTTTTTAAAACACCTTTTGAAGTTATAAATATTCCAAAACCGAACAATTCAGCCTACACAGCTCATGCTTTAAGAAATCACATGGATCTACCTTGGTTTGAAAATCCACCAGGTTATCAATTTCTCCATTGTTTAATTAATGCAGCAAAAGGAGGAGATTCTTCAGCTGTAGATGCATTTGCGGTTGCTGACTATTTAAGAAAAAATGAAAAAGAGACATTTGAAACTTTAGTAAACGTACCACTTAAATTTCGAGATAAAGATTATACACAAGAATCTCACAGAAGTTTTTATGGTCCAGCTATTAGCTTAACTAAAGATGGCGATTATAACGATATAAGGTATAGTGTAGCAACTATGGATGCTCTAGATTGTCATCCAGATGTTATGGATAAAGTTTATAAAGCCCATCATAGATTTGGCAATCTGCTGCATGATGATAAATTTCAAATTAAATTTAGATTAGAGCCTGGTGACATTTTTTCTTTTAATAATAGAAGACTTTTGCATGGAAGAACAGCTTTTGATCCAAATTCAGGACATAGACATTTGCAAGGTTATTATATGGACAGGGATGAAATAATTGGAAGACTAAACTATCTTAAAAATTTATAAATTTTCAAAAATAAGATTATCTTTATAGTATTTCTTAAACTCTTTTTTATTTTTTATAGTGTAGAAATATTTATCTTTATTAATATTTTTTATAGCAACTTTTTTTAAAAAAAATTTATCTAAAATTATGCAATTAACATGTTTATTTTTAGATTTTTTTATAATTTGCTTAATACTTGTTGATGGAGAAAAAGATAGACCGACTTTAGTTTTTTTATTTATTTTTAATATTCTATAAATATTTTTTTCTTTAAAAGAGATAAAAACACATTTATTAAACTTTTTAGTTTTTCTAATTAGCTTCTGTAATAATTTTTGTGAAAAAAGAGGTTTAATTTCTATAAATAAATAGTATTTATTTTTTGATAATTTTAATAAATCTTCCAGTAACGGTATTGGATATTTATTTTCAGTAAGTCTTTTAACTTCAGTATAATTGATATTTTTTATACTTTTTTTAATTTTATAAATTCTTTTTAGGGTGAAGTCGTGAAAACATACAAATTGTTCATCTTTAGTTGCATGTATATCAGTCTCTATTCCGTAGCCTTTTTTAAACGCGGCTTCAAAAGATTTCAGTAAGTTTTCTTTAAAACTATTATTTACAATGCCTCTATGTATTAAATGCATTAAGAACTAATACAATTATTTCCAACCCGTTACTGTTTTAACTTCTAAATATTCTTCTAAACCCCAAACTCCACCCTCTCGTCCATTTCCAGATTGTCTGTAGCCGCCAAATGGAGTTCCCGCATCAGCTCCTTTTCCATTTATGTAAACACATCCTGATCTAAGCTCTTTTGCAACTCTGTGAGCTTTTTCTTTATCTTCTGTTTGAAGATAATTCCCTAAACCATAAGAAGTATCATTGACAATTTTTATAGCTTCTTCCTCTTTATCGAATGGGATAATAGAAAGAACTGGTCCAAATATCTCTTCCTTTGCTATTCTCATATCATTTGTAACATCAGTAAAGATTGTAGGTTTAATAAAATATCCTTTATTTAAACCGTTTGGTCTATCAGGACCTCCAGCAGATAATGTTGCTCCTTCAGAAATACCACTCTCAATGAGATTAATTATTTTATCGTATTGAACTTTTGAAATCACAGGTCCTATATGATCACCTTTCTTTGATCCTATATCAACTTTAATTTTATTTGCTTCATCTACTGCTTCATCAACTGCTTTTTGGTAAATAGATTTTTCCACAAGCATTCTTGTCGGAGCATCACAAGATTGACCAGAGTTACTCATTACATTTCTAATTCCGTCTCTAACTGCATTAGGATAAGAGTCTGCGAAAACAATGTTCCCACCTTTTCCGCCAAGTTCTAAACATACTCTTTTAATTGTATCAGCAGCATTTTTAGAAATTAATCTTCCTGCTCTAGTTGATCCTGTAAAAGAAACCATATCAATATCAGGATGGCCTGAAATATTAGTACCAATACCAGCACCATCTCCATTAACTAAATTAAAAACTCCATCAGGAAAATCAGCTTCATCTATCATTTCAGCAAACAACATTCCTGAAATTGGAGCTATCTCAGATGGTTTCAAAATCATTGTACATCCCGCTGCTAAAGCAGGGACAACTTTTAATGCAATTTGATTTATAGGCCAGTTCCACGGAGTGATTAATCCACAAACACCTATCGGTTCATAACAAATGTGATTATTTGATTTTGAGTCAAAATGTTCTTCAAATTTAAATTCTTTTAATCTTAAAATAAAATCTTCTAAATGAGCTTGGCCAGATCCAGTTTGAACATCAGTAGCCCAATCCATAGGCGCACCCATCTCATCCGAGATAGCTTTTGCCATTTCATTAAATCTTTTTTTATAAATTTTTAAAAGTTTTTCTAATAATTTAAGTCTTTCTTCTTTTGAAGTTTTTTTCCAGCTTTTAAAAGCAATCTTTGCAGCTTGAACTGCTTTATCCAAATCTTCTTTTGATCCTAAAGAAATTACAGCATAAGGATCTTCATTTGATGGATTTATTACATCAAGATCATTTGGTTTAGATGCTGATATCCACTTACCATTAATATAAAATTTTCTTTTATCTAACATTTAAACTTCATGCCCTTTCTCTTCTGGTTCATTATCAACCAGTTCTTCTGGAAATCCTTTTTCTCTAAATTCTATATCATATTTATCTTCTAGCCTTTTAACAACCATTGATGACCATGCTCTGGAACCAAATTTTTCTTTAGCATCTTTAAAGATATCTAAAACAAAAGGTGCAATTTCTAATTCAATATCCTGATTTTTTGAAAGTTTATTAAAAAGGGACATATCTTTTTCAACAAGATCCATAGTAAAATTTATATTATATGAACCATTTAGTATTACTTGACTTTCTGTTTCATGCACAAATGAATTTCCTGAAGATATCTTAATTCCTTCATAGGTCTTTTTTAAATCTAATTTATGTTTTTTAGCAATAGTCCAAGCTTCTCCCAAAGCTGCCAAATGAACTGATGCTAGATAATTTGTAATTACTTTTAATATTGAAGCAGAACCCAATTCTCCGATATGAAGTATTTTTTTTCCCATACAAGTTAAAATAGGCAGAATTTTCTCAAATGCTTTTCTTTCACCACCTACAAAAATTGCAATATTTCCAGTAGCTGCTCTGTGACATCCTCCACTAACAGGAGCTTCTATTGGTATAGCTTTCTTTTCTTTGACTAATTTGCCCAATCTTATTACTTCTTTTTGATCTGTAGTGCTCATTTCAATCCAAATTTTATCCTTTGAAATATTTTTTAAAATTCCATTTTCACTAATCATAACATCTTCACAAGCTTTAGTAGATGGCAAGCATGTGATTATTACATCTACTTCTCTAGTGAGATCGCCAACTGATTTTGCAATTTTAATACCTTTAGTTTTAAAATTATCTGCGACAGCATCATCTAGATCATGAACAGTTAAATCAAATTGATTTCTGAACAAACTTTCTGCTAGTTTGCCACCAACGTTTCCAAGACCTATAAAACCTATTTTCATTTTTTTAATTTATTGAACTCTTCAATGATATATGTATTTTAACTTCATGAGCAAAGCTTTTTTAATTTATGGACATTACAATGATAAATCCTTTAATGCTGCTATAAAAGATACCTTTATAGAAACAGCAACAAAACATGGGCATACCGTTGATTGTGTTGATCTTTACAAAGAAAATTTCAATCCAGTGTTTGCTGGCGAGAAACCAGATGAAACCGTGCTTAATCATAGAAAAAGAATTGAGGATTCAGATACCATTGTTCTAGTAGCTCCAATTTGGAATTTTAGAATGCCAGCAATATTAGAAGGTTGGATCGATAAAGTTTTAGCACCACCGTGGGCATTTACATTTAAAAAATTATTTGGAAATTATGGATATCCAATAGGAAATTTAAAAGGAAAAAAAGCGATTGTTTTTTGTACATATGGATCGCCACAATTTGCAATTAGAACTTTTTTTTTAAATATGCCAACGAAAAGACTGAGAAGAGGAGTATTTAATATATGTGGTATAACTGATGTAGTTTATAAAAGATTTTTTGCGGTACCATTTGTCTCAGAGAAAAAAAGAAAAAAATATTTAGAAGATGTTAAAAATACTGCATCAAAGTTATGAAAAAATATTATAAATTTTTTTTATTTGGGATCATTTATGTATTATTAATTTTACTTTTTGCAGTAATGTTTATCGCAACAACCAGAGCTGATGTAGTTAAACCTAACAATGGAATAGAACCATACCAAGTAATAAAAATCCAATTAAGAAGTTTAAAGAATAATGATGAGCCATTTAAAAATGCTGGAATAGAACAAACTTGGGAATTTGCTCATCCAAATAATAAAAAATACACAGGCCCTTTAGAGAAATTTAAAATTTTATTAAATAGTGACTCATATAAAATGCTCTTAAATCATATCGATCATAATATTATAGAAGTCAAAATAACAGACTCCAAAGCAGCCTACGAGGTGACCATCTTGGGCGAGGAGAAAAATTACTACAAATTTAAATGGGTAGTTGAAAAATATGAAATCGATGGTCCACTAAAAGACTGTTGGTTAACTACAGCTGTTTCTCAACCTGTGTCTTTAGGCTCCTCTATATAAGTTAGATTTTTGTTTAAGAAGTAAAAAAAATTTAGTAGGAATCCCCTTTATGAAATCTAAAACTAAAGTAGTAGTTATTGGCGGAGGCGTGGTTGGCGCCAGTATGCTCTATCATTTAGCAAAAAAAGGATGCAAGGATGCAGTTTTAGTAGAAAGAAAAGAATTAACATCTGGTTCTACTTGGCATGCTGCAGGACTTTTACCATTATTTAATATGAGTTATTCGGTAGGACAACTTCATAAGTATGCAGTTAATCTTTATAAAACTTTAGAAGAAGAAACTGGGCAGAATGTTGGTTTTAGCGTTGTTTCTAATATTAGACTAGCAAGCACCAAGGATAGAATGGAAGAATATCACCAGTATGCTGGTGTTGCTCAAACGATTGGTGTTCAAGTAAAATTTTTAACTCCAGAGCAAGTAAAAGAAATTTGGCCTTTATGCAATATTGAAGGATTAATTGGTGCTATCCAACATCCAGAAGATGGATATATTCAGCCTGCTGATTTAACACAAGCACTTGCAATAGGTTCAAGAAACAGAGGAGCAGAAATTTATAGAAATACTTCAGTTGTAGGAATTAAACAAATAAAGAATGGATGGGTAGTTGAAACTGACAAAGGATCAATTGAATGTGAACATGTAGTTTCATGTACCGGAAATTTTGCAAGACAAACAGGTAAAATGGTGGGACTGGAAATTCCAGTTATTCCAGTTGAACACCAATATATTGTAACCGAACCTCATCCAGAAATTGTAAAAAGAAAAAAAGAAGGAAAACCGGAAATGGGTGTACTAAGAGATAGTGATACACAATGGTACATGAGAGAAGAAGCAGGTGGTTTGATATTGGGTCCTTATGAAAAAGGTGCACCATGTTGCTATGTAGACGGCCCTTCAAAAGATTCAGAATATGAATTATTTCAGGAAGATCTAGAAAGATTAGCTCCACATATTGAAGGAGCTATTCATCGCGTACCTGCTTTTGGCGAAGTAGGAGTAAAAAAAGTTTATAACGGTGCAATTTGTTATACACCAGATGGAAACCCAATTGTTGGACCTGCGTGGGGTTTAAAAAACTTTTGGATAAATGAAGGACATAGTTTTGGTATTACTGCAGCAGGAGGAGCAGGATGGCAACTTGCTGAATGGATTATGGACGGTGAACCTACAATTGATATGCTTGGAGTTGAACCTAGAAGATATGGAGATTATGCTTCAAAATCTTATTTAATCGAAAAAAATGAAGAAGCATATCGAAACGTATTTACAATTCATTATCCAGATGAAGAAAGAGAAGCTGCAAGACCATTAAGACAAGCACCATGTTATGACAGACTAAAAAATTTAGGGGCAGTATTTGGTCAAAAGTTTGGATGGGAAAGAGCTAATTTTTTCGCAACAGATGGAATGGAACAAAAAGATGATTGGTCATTTAGAAGATCTAAATGGTTTAAAGCTGTTGAAAAAGAATGCAAAAATGTAAAAGAAAATGTGGGCCTTTTAGATATGACTGCATTTGCAAAATGTAGAATTAAAGGACCGAAAGCAGAAGAATTTTTAGATTATTTAGTAGCGAACAAACTTCCAAAAAAAATTGGTAGAGTAAATTTATGTCATGCTCTTAATACAAAAGGAGGAGTTCATTCAGAGTTTACAATAATGAAAGAAGCTGAAGATAGTTATTATTTAGTTTCAGCAGGTGCTTTTCAAAGACTTGATCATGATTGGATACAAAAATGGATGCCAAAAGATGGTTCAGTTCAATTTGAAAATATTACAAATTCAGTTGGAGTTTTGGTTATTGCTGGTCCAAAAGCTAGAGATTTAATGAATAAAGTTTCAAAAGATGATTTTTCTAATGAAAACTTTAAATGGCTAAGTTCTAAAAAAGTAGACATTGGTTATGCCCCATGTACTGCAATAAGAGTAAACTTTGTTGGTGAATTAGGATGGGAGCTTCATCATCCATTGGAATATCAAAATCATATATTTGACAAATTAATGGAACACGGAAAAGATCTTGGATTAAAACCATTTGGGATTAGAGCAATGAACAGTTTAAGAGTTGAAAAATCTTATAAACTTGTTGGAACGGAACTATCGATAGAATACTCACCTTATGAATCTGGTCTAGATAGATTTATTCATCCAAATAAAGGCAACTTTATCGGTTTAGAAGCATTAAATAAATGGAGGGAAAAAGGTTTTCAAAATAAATTAGTAACAATGGAAGTGCACAATGTTACAGACGCAGATGTGCTTGGAAACAACCCTATTTATCAAAACGAAAAAGTTGTTGGAAGAGCCACAGGAGGAGATTTTGGTTTTAGATTAAATAAATCAATAGCGATTGGAATGGTTAAACCTGAGCTTGCGACAACAGGACAAAAATTAAAAATTGATATTTTGGGAAAAATGCACGACGCTACGATTCTTGATGAAAGTCCATACGATCCAGAAAATAAATTATTAAGAGCATAATGAAAATATTAGTCGCTGTTAAAAGAGTTATTGATTACAACGTTCAAGTAAGAGTTAAAGAGGATGGAACGGGAGTTGTTACTGATAATGTCAAAATGTCTACCAATCCTCCAGATGATAATGCTATTGAAGAAGCTGTAAAAATTAAAGAAGCTGGCAAAGCTAAAGAAGTTGTTGCAGTTACAATTGGTGAAGATAAAGCCCAAGAAACGGTAAGAAAAGCATTGGCTGTAGGAGCCGACAAAGGAATTCATGTTAAAGTTGATGGAATAATTGAACCATTAGCTGTTTCAAAAATTTTACAAAAAATTGTAGAAAAAGAAAAGCCAGATTTAGTTTTTATGGGAAAGCAAGCTATTGATGATGACTGCAATCAAACCGGTCAAATGTTAGCTGCATTGCTTAATTGGCCACAAGCAACATTCGCATCTAAAATAGAAGTCAAAGACAAATCCTTAGAAGTAACAAGAGAGGTTGATGAAGGATTAGAAACTATAGAGACAAACATACCTTCAATAGTTACATGTGATCTAAGGTTAAATGAACCAAGATACGCATCATTACCAAATATAATGAAAGCAAAGAAAAAACCTTTAGAGCAAATTAATGCATCAGATTTAGGCGTTGATACAAAACCAAGAATAGAACAAATTAAGGTTGAAGAGCCTCCTAAGAGAAAAGCGGGAATTAAAGTTGCTAATGTTGCAGAGTTAGTTCAAAAGTTAAAAAATGAGGCAAAAGTAATATAATGTCGGTACTATTAATAGCAGAACACAATAATAAAGAAGTTAAACCATTTACTTATAATGCTATTTCCGCAGCATCTCAAATAGATCAAGATTTGCATGTTTTAGTTATAGGTCATTCTTGCGAAGCAGTAGTAAAATCTATTTCTGAAGTTCCTAACGTAAAAAAAGTAATTCATGTTGATGATGCTACTTACGAAAATTATTTACCTGAAAATTTTGCCTCAGTTGTAATAAAAAACTCTGAAAATTTTAGTCATATTGTTTGTTCAGCTAATACATTTGGAAAAAATTTAATGCCAAGAGTCGCAGCACTACTAGATACGTCTCAAGTAAGTGATATTGTTAAAGTAATTTCAGCTGATACTTTTTTAAGACCAATTTATGCAGGAAATGCATTTGCGACTGTAAAAAGTACAGATGTAAAAAAATGTATAACGATTAGACCTACATCCTTTGATCCAGCCCCTACAAGCGGAGGATCTGCTGAAATTGTAAAGGCTGAAAAAGGAGAAGCTTCTACACTAACTAAATTTATAAAAAGAGAGGAAGTTAAATCGGATAGACCTGAACTTGGTACTGCAAGAGTTGTAATTTCTGGAGGAAGAGGAATGGGCAGTGGAGATAATTTTAAACTAATCACTGCAATTGCTGACAAACTTAATGCAGCAATAGGAGCATCACGAGCTGCTGTTGACGCAGGATATATTACAAACGATCATCAAGTAGGGCAAACAGGAAAAGTTGTTGTGCCAGATTTATATATTGCTGTTGGAATTTCTGGAGCCATCCAACATTTGGCAGGTATGAAAGAAAGCAAAATAATTGTAGCTATTAATAAAGATGGTGAAGCTCCAATTTTTAGTATTGCTGATTATGGCTTAGAAGCTGATTTGTTTGAAGCTCTTCCTCAATTTCTAGAAGAATTGAATAAATTAAACACTATACAAAAATAACAAATACTGTAATAAAATATAATTATGTCCAGAGAAGTAATGGAATACGATGTAGTAGTCGTAGGAGGCGGACCATCAGGACTTGCAACTGTAATTAAATTAAAACAGTTAAATCCAGATATTAATGTCTGTCTTTTAGAAAAAGCATCTGAAATAGGTGCACATATATTGTCAGGTAATGTTTTTGAAACAAGAGCTTTAGATGAATTGCTTCCTAATTGGAAAGATTTAAATGCTCCTGTTAAAACAAAAGTTACTAAGGAAAAATTTTTATTTTTAACTCAATCAAAATCTTTAAGCTGGCCAACATGGTTGTTGCCTAAAGTTCAACAAAATCATAACAATTATATAATTAGTCTTGCAAACTTGTGTAGATGGCTAGCAGAACAAGCGGAAGCACTAGGAGTAGAGATATTTCCAGGATTTCCTGCAAGTGAAGTTTTATATAATGAAGATGGATCAGTTAAGGGTGTAGCAACTCAAGATATGGGTTTAGATAAAGATGGAAATAAAAAAGATAGTCACGAACCTGGAATGGAGCTTCATGCTAAAGTAACTGTTTTTGCTGAAGGGTGCAGAGGTCATTTAGGTAAAACATTAATAAAGAAATTTGAATTAGATAAAAATAGAAATCCTCAACAATATGGGATTGGATTTAAAGAAATATGGGAGATTAATGAGGAAAAACACCAAGAAGGCCTAGTAATGCATACAGCAGGATGGCCCTTGGACAACAAGACTTATGGTGGAAGCTTTGTATATCATGCTGAAAATAAACAAGTATTTTTAGGCTATGTTATTGGTTTAGATTATCAAAATCCTTACCTATCACCTTTTGATGAATTTCAAAGATTTAAAACACACCCTTCAATAAAAACGATTTTAGAAGGTGGAAAAAGAATTTCTTATGGCGCAAGAGCTCTCATAGAAGGAGGTTTGCAAAGCTTACCTAAAATGTATATGCCAGGTGGCTTACTAATCGGATGTGATGCAGGTACTTTAAATATGCCAAAGATTAAAGGTTCACATACGGCAATGAAAAGCGGTATCATTGCAGCTGAAGCTATAAACTATCATTTAAAAGATAAAGATGATTTATCAATTTATGAAAAACTTTTTAAAGAAAGTTGGGCATATAAAGAACTTTATGAAGCAAGAAATGTAAAACCAAGTTTTAGTTGGGGGTTAATACTAGGCATAATTTTTACAGGGATTGATCAAATTTTGTTTAGAGGAAAATTACCTTTCACTTTAAAACACAAACATGCAGATCATGAAACTTTAAAACTCGCAAAAGAAATGCCTAAAATTGATTACCCAAAACCCGACAATATAATAACTTTTGATAAAACTAGCTCAGTATATTTAACAGGAACAAACCATGCTGATAATCAACCAGTTCACTTAAAATTAAAAGATAAAGACTTACCAATTAATTATACTTTAGAAAAATTTGATGAACCCGCACAAAGATATTGTCCTGTAGGAGTTTATGAAGTTCAAACTGAAAACAATGTAAAAAAGTTTGTTATAAATTCTCAAAATTGTATTCATTGTAAAACTTGCGATATAAAAGAACCTTCACAAAATATAAATTGGGTAACGCCTGAGGGTGGAGGAGGTCCTAAATATGGGAATATGTAATTATGAAAGATCGATTGAATATTTTTTTAAGGTTTCAATAGGAACAAGTTTTAGAGTATTTTCGTGGGTTTTTTTTAAATAAATAGAACAGCCTTTTCCAGCTTCGATTGCTCTAGCAACCCATCCCGCACAAACACACCAATTATCCCCATCTTTTAGTCCTGGAAAACCAAACTCTGGATGAGGA
>CACIBQ010000003.1 GCA_902584915.1 uncultured Pelagibacteraceae bacterium | reverse complement strand
TGAGGCAGCAAAGAGATTATTGGTGAGAAATAACTTAACTTATAAAGAGATAGATATATCTAAAGAGGCTGGATTAAGAGATGAAATGATAAAAAAAGCCAATGGTATGAGAACTATTCCTCAAATATTTTTTGATGATCGTCATATTGGTGGTTATGTTGAGTTAAGAGAGCTTGAAAAGAATGGAGAACTTAATAATCTTCTGAAATAACTAATTCTTTGGTTTAAAAACTAAGCACACACCGTTGTTACAATATCTTTTGCCAGTAGGCTTGGGTCCGTCTTCGAATAAATGACCATGATGACCACCACAATTTTTACAATGATACTCTGTACGGGCGTAACCTAATAAATAATCTGTTTTTGTTTCAAATACTTCTGGCAAGGATTCAAAAAATGATGGCCATCCAGATCCACTTTCATATTTTGAATTCGAATCAAAAAGTTTTATATCACAATTTGCGCAATAATATGATCCTTCTCGTTTTTCGTAATTTAATTTACTTGAACCAGGAGGTTCCGTACCTTCTTTAAAAAAAACTAGTTTCTGCTCTGCTGTTAAATTTGGATTTTTTTTACTCATAAGACTATATTATTTTAGCACATGATTTATGCAATATTGAATGCAATTCTACTAATTTATTAAAATCTTTATTGTATCCCCCTCCTAAAACTCCACATAAAGGTATTTTTTTTTGAAAGAAATTATTAACAACAATTTGATCTCTAGATTTAATACCATCATCAGTAATTTTCAATTTGCCCAATCTATCGTCATGATGAATATCAACTCCAGCAATATAAAATACAAAATCAAAACTTTCTTGATTTAAATGCATTAGATATTTCTTTAAAGTTTTTAAATATTCTTTATCTTCGAGGTTATTATCCAATTCTACATCAATATCGCTTCGAGATTTTTTTGCTGGATAGTTCGATTTGCAATGCATGCTGAATGTGAATACAGAATTATCATCTTTAAAAATATCTGCAGTTCCATTTCCTTGATGAACATCTAAATCTACAATCAATATTCTTCTTGCATATCCTTTTTTTTGTAAATATCTAGTTGCAACAGCTACATCATTAAATACACAATATCCTGCACCTTCTTTAAAACCTGCATGGTGACTTCCTCCTGCTGTATTACATGCTAATCCATAATTGATTGCAAGTTTACTTGCTAGAACGGTTCCACCAGTTGCAACAAAAGATCTTTGAACAACACTATCATTTAATGGAAATCCTATTTTTTTTTGACTTAATTGATCTAAAGTTTTTTTTTGAATATTTAATATATAATCCTTTGAATGAGCTCGATTTAATGTTTCAATAGAGCAAGGCTTAGGTATAAAAAAATTTTTAGCAATTTTTTTTTTTTTAAGATAATTGGCTAATTCACCAAACTTTTTAATTGGAAATTTACTATCTTCATTAATTTTAGCAACATAGTCAGGGTGATTGACTATAGGTAGTTCCATTAATTTTCTATTAATCTAATTGGTTTTCCTTCAATGCATGCTTCTAAATTTTCGATCATTTGAGTATAGAAAATAGAATAATTTTCTGCAGTAACATAACCCAAATGAGGAAGTATTAAAGCATTTTGGACAAATCTTAACTTATGACCTTCAGGCAAAGGTTCTTTTTCATAAACATCTATTCCAGCACCAGCTATTACATTCGTTGACAATGCAATTATTAAATCATCCTCATTAACAATAGCTCCACGTGATGTATTTATAATAAATGCACTTTTTTTCATTTTGTCAAATTCATTTAAGGTAATACAATCTTTATATCTTTCTCCCCCTTGAACATGAATAGAAATAAAATCTGAGTTTTTAATTAAATCATCTTTAGTTGATGGCAAAACACCCAATTCAGTACATCTATTTAAATCTAAATTTTCACTCCATGCCATAACTTGCATACCAAAAACTTTTGCAATTTTTGCAACTTGCGAACCTACTCTTCCTAATCCAATTAAGCCCAATATTTTTCCTTTTAATTCTACTCCAATTGTTGTTTGCCAATATCCTTGGTACATATTATCTATTTCGGTTTTAAAATTTCTAGCTAATCCTAAGATTAAAGCCCAGGTCAATTCACTTGTAGGATTAATATTTATTTCAGTGCCACTTATTAAAATTTTTCTTTTTTTAGCAGCTTCAAGATCAATGGCCTTATTTCTCATTCCACTTGTAATGATAAATTTTAAATTTTTTAAATTTTTAATTAAGTTAGAGGTAATCTTAGTTCTTTCTCGCATTATGAGCAATGCATCGTATTCTTTTAATTGTTCTATAGCATCATTTTCGTCATTGAAAGGCTCACTAAAAATTTTTATTTCATATTTTCCTGATAATTTTTTTAGATCTACAAAATCTTGAAATACATTCTGGTAATCATCTAAAACTGCTACTTTAAACATTTTTTTTATTTGAAAATATTATTCCTGAAATAATAAATATGGCTCCTATATAATGATAAAACATTATTTGCTCTTTATAAATTAGCATTGCTAAAATTGTAGCTAGGATAGGCATTAAATGTAAATAAATCCCAGCTTTATTTGCACCAATTAAAGCTACTCCTTTAATCCAAAAAAAAAATGAAGTTATTCCAGGAAATAAAACTACATAAAATAATATTAGAAAAAAAGGTATATTTAAATTAATTACATTGCCCACTTTAATATTCATCAAATAAATCGGAAATAAATAAATTACACCAAATATAATAACTACCTGGAGCAAAGATATTTGGGAAAGTTCATATTTCTTTTTTTTGAGCAATGCTGAGTATAAAGACCATGAGAACATTGCAAATAATGCGGCCAAATCTCCTTTGTTAAAGTCTAAGTTAAGTAAAATATTAAAATTAAATTTTGTTATAATGAATAGAACTCCGGTTAAAGATAAAGCAACACCAAATAATTGAAAAAAATTAGTTTTTTCAATTTTTAAGATTGCGGAAAGAAAAATAATCATTACTGGAACAGTAGAGATCATTAAAACTCCGGTTATAACTTGAGTAAATTGCAATGAATAAAATAAAGCAGAATTAAAAATACTGACTGCAGTAATTCCTAGAATACTAAATATTCCTAAGTTATTTAATATATAATTTTTTTTCTGATAAAGTTCTTTGTAAGTAAAAGGGAGTAAAATAAAAAAAGCAATAGACCACCTGTAAAAATTTAAAGATATAGGCGGTACTTCATTAATACTAGCAGCTTTTCCAACAATGAAATTACCTGCCCAAAAAAGAGTTGCAAAAAATAAAAATATCGAGGCAACCAAATTTGTATTAATTTGTTTCATAATATAGTTTAAGTATTAATTCTTTTTAATTAAATCTTAAAGAACTATAAGGATCTAATTGCAAATTTGTGTTTTCATTTGCTATTAATTTGCTGATAATCTTTCCAGATATAGCTCCAAGAGTCCATCCTAAGTGATGGTGTCCAAAAGTATAATATACGTTTTCATAATTTTTTGATGGTCCAATCACTGGTAGAAAATCAGGTAAAGATGGTCTAAATCCAAGCCACTCATCTTGATGATCTTGGTCGTTAGGAATTCCCTTTAACATATCTTTTGCATTCAAAATTAAATTTTTGATTCTTGATTTAGATAATGGATTTTTTAAACCTCCAAATTCAACTGTACCAACAACTCTTAAACCTTGTTCCATTGGTGTTATCCCAAATCCTCTATCTGACCAAACGACTGGTCTTGAAACAAGATTTTCATGATTTTTGAAATGAACGTGGTAACCTCTTTCAGTATCTAATGGTATTCTTTCATGCAATTTGTCCGTTAATTTTTTTGAAAAAGCGCCACAAGCAATAACTAATTTATCAAAGATAAATCTTTGTGATTCAGATCTTAATACTGGTTTTTTTTCATCAAAATTCAAATCTTTAATATTAAGTTTTAAAAATTTTCCTCCTTTCTGCAGAAATATATCAAATAGCTTAACTAAAATTTTTTTAGGATTTTTTGCATGTTTAGCTGTTTTATAAAAAACTCCACCATGATAAAAAGGTTTTATATTTGGTTCTAAATCATGTATTTCTTTAGGTTTTAATATTTGTTGATCAATACCTAATTCATTTCTTATATTTATTTCTAGTTCCCTACTTTTAAGCCCTTTGTTTTCCCAAACATATATAATACCGTTACTAACTACCAATCCATCTAAGTCTATTTCTTGAAATAATTCATCATATGCATCTAAAGATAAATCTAGTATTTGATGCATATATTTGGCTGTATGCATCATTTTTTTTTTTGAACAATTAAAAATAAACCTTGCAAACCATGGCAACATTTTTGGAATGTAATTCCATTTTAATGCCAATGGGCCACGACTACTTAGAAGCATCGAAGGTACGTCTGATAGAATATCTGTTCTATTTAATTGAAGAGATGCATAGGGAGAGAAGTGACCTGCATTTCCATAAGATGCAGCATTTCCTGGTTCATCTCTATCAAACAAGGTTATGTCAAAACCTTTTTTTTGAAGAAATAATGCTGTACACACCCCTTGTATACCAGCTCCTATAATACCAATTCTCTCTTTTCTTTGCATTTTATAGTCTATAAAAAAATAAAAATTTCTATCAGGTGACAAATTGATCCTGGGAAAGAATGTAATTTATAGTTGTAGTTAATTAATAATTTCTCTTGAATATATCCTTGTACTCATTACTACGCCTAAAGCTATCATCATGGATAACATTGAAGAACCACCATAGGACATTATAGGAAGAGGTGAGCCCACTATTGGAAGCATACCAAGAACCATCAACATATTTACTGAAATATAAAAAAATATTGAAATTGCAAAACCATAACAGAAAAATTTTCCAAAATAATTTCTTGAATTAGATCCAATAATCAAAATTCGGATTATTATAAAAGCATATAAAAGAAGTAGTAGGACCGATCCTACAAAACCAAATTCTTCAGAAAATAATGTAAAAATAAAATCTGTATGTTTTTCAGGCAAAAAGTCTAAATATCCTTGAGTACCTTTTAAATAGCCTTTGCCAGTTAAACCACCTGAGCCAACTGCTATTTTGGATTGAATTATTTGATAACCTGCACCCAATGGATCTCTGTCTGGATTAATAAAAGTTAAAATTCTTAATTTTTGGTAGGGTTTTAGTATTGAAATTACAAATGGAAATGAAATAACTAAAGCTAAAAATGAATAAATAATATATTTTATATTTATTCCTGCTAACCAGATAACTGCAAATCCACTTAAAGCAATTAATACTGATGTTCCTAAATCTGGCTGACTCAAAACAAGCAAAATAGGAATAATTAATATTACAAATGGTATTATAAATTTTTTTATAGAATTTACCGCATCAGGCTGAACTCTATGATAATATCTTGCTAGAAAAATAATTATTGCAATTTTCATTAATTCAGATGGTTGAAGATTTATAAAATAAAGACTTATCCATCTTTGTGAACCCGATACAGTTGATCCAAAAAAAGTTGCAGCGATAAGTAAAATTAAAACTAATAAATAAAAAAGAATACTTAATGAAAAATAATATTTTATATTTATAAATGACATTACAATCATCATTCCAAAAAATACTCCGAATCTTAGCGTGTGGTTAAAACTATGATAAAAGTCTTTGTCACTTATATCGGTGGAATACATTGCTACAATACTTACTGCACCAAGAATTATTATTGAAATTAATAAATAAAAATCCATAGATCTTACTTTTTGGAAAAATGATATTTCGCCAAATGAGCTATAATTTTTCATGAAATCAGCCTGTCATTTATTCTAATTTTTTCTCTTTCTTCATGCCTGTCTATTAATTTTTTAAATAATTTTTTTGCAATTGGTGCTGCCTTGGAACTACCTGAGCCACCATGTTCAACAAAAACAGTTAGTGCGTACCTTGGATTTTTATATGGACCAAATGCAATGAACCATGCATGATCTCTTTCTTCATAAGGGATTTGTTCTGGTTTTAGATCTAACTCTCTCTCTGCCTCAGTAATTCTTTTTACTTGAGCAGTCCCTGTTTTTCCTGCAAATTGGTATTTTGGATCTTCAATCCTTGATTTATAAGAAGTTCCATAAATTTCATTTGTTGATCTAAACATAGCGTTTAATACAAATTTCACATTTTCTTTATTTCTAACCAGTGATGGGTAGTTAGTTGTAAAATTTTCGTTATTATTCATTTGACTTTTTATCTGTTCAATATTTTTTGTATTATCAGGAATGATTGTTGGGTAAATTTTGTTTCCACCATTTGCAAGTTGAGCAGTCATTAAAGTTAGCTGAAGTGGCGTGGTTTGAATATAACCTTGCCCTATTCCTGTAATTAAAGTTTCACCCAAATACCAATTCTGACCTATTGCTTCTTTTTTCCATTTTGTAGACGGAACAACACCTCTTTTTTCATTATCAAAAAAATTTTTGAGAACAATATCTCCAAGTCCAAATTTCCTAGCAGTTTCGTTTAATCTATCAACGCCCAATAACCTTGATACTTCATAAAAATATGTATCACATGATTGTTTAATTGCATTAGATAAGGACATATATCCGTGACCTTTTTTTTTCCAACAGTGATATTTGCTACCGTATAATTCAAGTGGATTCTTGTGACCTTTACAATTAACTTTTAAATCAGGAGAAATAATATTATTCTCTAGAGCAGACAGTGCTACTATTGGTTTAATAGTTGAGCCTGGTGAATAAAGTCCAGAAATAGTTTTATTAATTAAAGGTTTATATGGATCTGAATTTAGATCTTTCCATTTTTTTGAACCAATTCCATATAAAAAATCATTTGGATTAAATGATGGAGAAGAGTTCATTGCAACAATTTCTCCCGTATAAATATCCATTATGCTTATAGAGCCCGCATCACCAGCTAGTAATTCACTTGTATAATTTTGAATTTTTGTATCAATTGTAATTCTTAAAGATGTCCCTTGATCTCCATTTTGAACTTCTAATTGATTGATTCTTTTTCCATAAGCATTAACTTCAAACCTTTGAACGGTATTTGTGCCAATTAATTGTGTTTCAAAAGTTTTTTCCAGACCATTTTTTCCTACTCTTAGTCCAGGGACATGTCTTTCATTAATTATTTCATTTGAAGATAAATCTTCTTTACTTGCATAAGCAACATATCCGAGCACATGTGAATAGCTCTCATTAAAAGGATAGTTTCTTCCAACAGTTATGATTGGTTTTAGACCTGGTAGATCATATAAATAATAATTTATTTTTGAAAATTCTTCCCAGGTTAAATTATCTGAAATAATAATAGTTTCCCAAGGCTTTTGTTTATTTTTTAGATTATAAATATTATTAACATCTTTATCAGTAAGATTTAATATTTGTTTTACCCTTGTAATTAATATCCGAAAATCTTCAACTTGCTCTGGTATAACATGGAGTTCATAAACATCTAAATTTCCAGCAATAGTTTTACCAAAATAATCTTTAAATTCTCCTCTTATTGGTGGAAGTTTATTCTCTCTTATTCTGTTTTTATCTGAAAGTGTTAAGTATTTTTTATTTTGCTCAACTTGTAAATAAAATAAACGAGTCACAATGCCAAAAAAAATAACAGCTTTAGCTGTCGAGGCAATAAACATTCGTCTATTTATCAACTTTGATTTTCTTATATTTGATCCAATTCCATCACCAAGCATTTTAAATATTCGTAGTTTTTAAATAATTAAACATTCTTGCAAATAAAAAGTATAGCAAAAATGTAAATGTAATATTAACTGTTATTACAAAATAATTAATTTCGATTGAAAATATAAAACTTAATATTGATGCATTTACAGAATTTGCAAATAATATTGCAATTAAAAATACAATTGAGTCTTTATATATATTGGGTCTTAAAGTTATATTTCGAAGATAGGAAGCAAAAGCAATTATTGTTAAATATATGAACGAGCTTACACCTATTGGGTAACCCAATGTAACGTCATTAAAAATGCCTGAAATAAAAATTAATCCATTACCAATATGATCTGGATCTTTTAAACTCCAATAAAATATAATAATAAAAGGTAGATTAAATGATATTAAACCAAATATCGGAACATCTACATCTAATTCATTTAAAACTGAAAAATATAACAAAATCAATGGTAAGTATTTAAATAATCTAGCTTTAAAATTTATTTTTTTTTGAACCATCTTAGTCTACATTGCTTTCTATCGATCTAACTTTAACGTACGATAATTGAGATAAATCAGAGAAAAATTCTACTGCTAAATCTTCTATCTCATTATTAATTTTACCCACTGGTAAACCTGCTTTAAAATTTCCACCTAAACCAGAGGTGTAAACAATGGTTTCTTCATCTAAAATCAATTTATTTTTTGAATATTTAATTTTTCCAAACTCTTTACCTGTACCACTTAAAACAGATTGAAAGCTACCTGGCTCTAATACAACTGGAATATTACTATTTAAATCTGAAATTAAAATTGCTCTAGACGTTGCAAAGTTCACCTCAATAATCTGTCCTACAAGATAATTTTTTTCTAAGACAACCATCCCTTTCTTTATTCCATCTTTGCTGCCTTTGTTTAAAATAATTGATTTTAGAAATTGACCATCTTTATCAATCAAAACCTTTGAAATAATCCCTTCTGAAATATTTGTATTTTCACCAATAATTTCTTTCAATTTTTTATTTTCATTTTCAAGAAAAATAAAATTTAAATTTTTGATATTTAATTGATCTATTTCATCTTTTAAATTTTGATTTACTTTATAAACATTAAAATACTCTTCTAAAAAACTAAATGAATCGTTTATTTTTTTTTCAGGGTAACTAATTACTGCTGAAAGTCTGTATGTAACTTCGTTAATAGTTATTTTAACATATTTAATTCCGACAAAATTTAAGTTGGACAAAAAAATAAGAAAAATTGAAAATAAAATTAGTGCTAATAGGGAAAATTGTTGTTTGTTACTTTTTTTTAAAAAGGCAGATCTAACGGCAATTATAAAGTCATCTCTGCCTGATGCCATTTATCTTAATACTCTGTAAGCATTGAAGAAAATGTTTCCTCTTGGTCTAATGCTTTTCCTGTTCCAATAGCAACACATGCTAAAGGATCCTCGGCGATATGCACAGGTAGACCAGTTTCTTTGGAAAATCTTTTATCAATATTTTTTAACAGAGCGCCGCCTCCTGTTAATGTTAATCCCATGTCAACCAAGTCAGCCGAAAGTTCCGGTGGCGTGTTTTCTAAAGCCATTTTAATTCCACCTATCATTTCTTTTAATATTGGATTTAAAGCTGCCGCTGTATCTTCCTCAGTTACATTAATTTCTTTTGGTGTACCAGATCTAATATCTCTACCTTTTACAGGATATTTATTAGTGTTCGTTGGTATGGCTGTTCCTACTTCTTTTTTTATTTTTTCTGCAGTACTATCTCCAATTAATAAATTATATTCTTCTCTCATATAATTTTGCAAAGCTACATCCATTGCATCACCTGCTATTCTTAATGATCTAGAGTAAACAACACCACCTAATGACATAACTGCTATCTCAGTTGTTCCACCGCCGATATCTATTACCATTGAACCTGTTGCTTCTGAAATTGGAAGACCAGCTCCAATAGCTGCTGCAATTGGCTCTTCAATTAATTGAACTTTTCTTGCTCCTGCGGCTAGTGCACTGTCTTGAATTGCTTTTCTTTCGACTGGTGTTGATCCTGTTGGAACACAAATTAATATTCTAGGATTTGCAAATGAACTACCTTTATGAACTTTTTTAATAAAATGTTTAATCATTTCTTCAGTAACGATAAAGTCTGCAATTACTCCATCTCTCAATGGTCTTATAGCTTGAATATTTCCCGGTGTTCTTCCAAGCATTGTTTTTGCTTCATCACCTACAGCTAAAACTGTTTTTTTTCCTTTATTATCTGCCACAGCAACAACTGAAGGTTCATTTAAAACTACACCTTTAGTTTTTAATACAACAAGTGTATTTGCTGTACCTAAGTCTATAGCCATATCTTGAGACCATATTCCCGTAATCTTACTAAACATTCCCATATTATATTCCCCTTACTTTATTTTCATATTCTCCAAAAATCTTAGGATTATCTGGAGCTGTTTTGTCTCTTTTTATAATCATTTTATTTAAAGCATTAATATAAGCATTTGCAGAAGCAACTAATGTATCAGTGTCTGCTGCTTGGCCAACTGTTGTTTTGCCATTTTCTTCAATACGAACACTCACAGTCGCTTGAGCATCTGTCCCCTCTGTTACTGCATGTACTTGATATAGTTGTAGATTTATATCATGAGGATATAAAGTTTTAATACATTTAAATATTGCATCAACTGGACCATCTCCTGTCTCAGTAGCATCTTTAACTTCGCCAAAAACATCTAGCGTCATATCTGCTCTTTGAGGTTCGCCTGTTCCAGCAAATACTTTTAATGATTTTAAAGTTATTGCATTAACTTTATTGTCGACAATTAAACTATCATCAACCAATGCTATTATATCTTCATCATAAACGTGTTTTTTCTTATCAGCTAAAACTTTAAATTTTCCAAATGCATTTTCAACAATATCATCAGTTACATCTACATAGCCTAAGCTTGTTAATTTATCTTTAAACGCATGTCTTCCAGAATGTTTTCCCATTACTAATGATGTTTGTTTAACACCAACGCTTTCGGGAGTCATAATTTCATATGTTTGTCTATTTTTAAGCATTCCATCTTGGTGAATTCCTGATTCATGTGCAAATGCATTTTTCCCAACGATAGCTTTGTTATATTGAACTGGAAAACCTGTTGCATTTGAAACTATTTTTGATGCTTTACTTAAAAGTTTTGTGTTAATTCCTGTTTTGTATGGCATGAGGTCTGGTCTAGTTTTCATCGCCATCACAACTTCTTCAAGAGCTGCATTTCCAGCTCTTTCACCGATTCCGTTAATAGTACATTCAATTTGTCTTGCGCCTGCTTGAACGCCTGCCAAAGAATTTGCAACAGCCAGTCCTAAATCATTGTGACAATGAGTAGACAGTATAGCTTTATCAATATTTGAGACTTTGTTTATCAATGTTTGAATAATTTTTGTAAACTCTGATGGAACAGTATATCCAACTGTATCAGGAATATTTATAGTTTTAGCTCCACATTTAATGGCAAGTTCAACTGTCTTACACATGTAATCCATATCAGTTCTTGTTCCGTCTTCGCAAGACCACTCTACATCATCTGTATATTTTCTTGCATGTGTTACATGTTCTTTGATTGACTCATAAACTTGTTCTGGTGTTTTATTTAATTTGTGCTTCATATGAAGTGGACTTGTTGAAATAAAAGTATGAATTCTAAATCTTGGAGAATGTTTTAGTGCTTCGTAACATCTATCAATATCTTTTTTTGAATGCCTGGCTAGACCAGCGGGTATAGAATTTTTAACAACTTTGCTAACTTCTGTAACTGCCTCAAAGTCACCTGGAGAAGCTATTGGAAATCCTGCCTCAATAATATCCACTCCTAGTTCATCTAATACTCTAGCTATTTGAATTTTTTCTTCCAAACTCATTGATGCGCCAGGCGACTGTTCACCATCACGCATGGTCGTATCAAAAATATAAACTCTGTTTTTATCAGTCATAGTTGTAAGTTTTATGCTGGTTATAATACAACCTCTCGTTCAGATTGCAAAATAAAATAAAACTTTTACGCAAAAAAATGATACTTAAAAACTATTTCTTATCACTATCTACAAGTTTCTTCTTAGAAATCCATGGCATCATAGCCCGGAGCACCGCTCCTACTTTCTCAACCGGATGGTCTGCTAATTTTTCTCTAGTTTTCAAGAAGTTCTTTTGTCCATTTTTACACTCATCCATCCAGTCTTTAGTAAACTTACCAGACTGAATATCTGCTAAAACTTCTTTCATTCTTTTTTTGGTTTCTTCCTTATTTATAATTTTTGGACCAGTAACGTATTCTCCATACTCTGCTGTATTTGAAATTGAATAATTCATATTTGCAATTCCGCCTTCGTAAATTAAATCAACAATTAATTTAACTTCGTGTACTGTTTCAAAATATGCCATTTCTGGTTCATATCCTGCTTCAACTAAAGTTTCATAACCATTTTTTATTAATTCTACTAATCCACCACAAAGAACAGTTTGTTCTCCAAATAAATCAGTTTCAACTTCATCTTTAAAAGTTGTTTCTATAATTCCAGATCTGCCGCCTCCAATAGCTGAGGCATATGACATAGCCAGTTCTCTTGCTTTTCCAGAACCATTTTGATGAACTGCAAATAAACAAGGTACACCTCCTCCTTTTTCAAACTCACTTCTTACTAAATGTCCAGGGCCTTTTGGGGCAACCATAAATACATCTAAGTCTTTTCTTGCTTTTATTAAATCGTAGTGAATATTTAAACCATGTGCAAAAGCAATTGAAGTACCTTCTCTTACTCTTTGCTCAATATGATTTTTATAGATTGTTGCCTGTAATTCATCCGGAGTTAAAATCATAACTATATCTGCCCACTCAGCAGCATCTGATAAGTTCATAACCTTTAATCCTTTTGACTCTGCTTTTGTTTTACTCGAAGATCCCTCTCTTAGAGCGACCACAACTTCTTTCACACCACTGTCTTTTAAGTTTAATGCATGAGCATGTCCTTGACTTCCGTAACCAAAAATTGCTACTTTTTTATTTTTGATTAGATTTACATCAGCATCTTTTTCATAAAACATCTTCATATTGTTTCTCCTTTTAAATTATTTAAAAACTTCTGAACCCCTGGTCATTGCCACTGCACCTGTTCTTGACACACTTATTAAACCAAATTTTTTTAGATTTTTTGACATTATATCTATTTCTTTTCTTAAAGCAGTTATTTGTATCACGTATGATTTATTTGTCTTGTCCAATATTACCGGATTATATTTTTTACAAGCTTTTAAAGCTTTTTCTTTTTTGGAACTATTTCCAACTACCTTAAATAAAGCCATTTCTTTAAAAATTACTTTTTTATCTTCTCTTTTAAAATCTGCAACTTTATGAACAGGTACAAGTTTTTTTAATTGTAATTTTATTTGTTCTATTACTTGAGGTGTTCCAGTTGTAACTATTGTTATTCTTGAAATGTTTAATTTTGGATCAACTTCTGCCACAGCTAATGATTCAATATTGTAACCTCGCCCTGAAAAGAGTCCAACAACTCTTGCTAAAACTCCTGCTTCATTATCTACCCAGACTACAATGATATGTGTATCATATTTGCCTTGTTTTCCTGGAATACTATATGCTGATCTCGATTTGCCCATTAAACCAATGTCTTTCCTTTCCCAGTAATTTTTTTTTCTTTTTGATCTTTTGGTCCTAAAAGCATTTGATTATGAGGCTTTCCTGAAGGTATCATCGGGAAACAATTTTCCTGTTTATCAACCAAACAATCAAATATAACTGGCCTATCTGTATTAATCATTTCAATAATTTTATCATCTAATTCTTCAGGTTTTGTTGCTCGCATTCCAACGCATCCGTAAGCCTCAGCTAATTTTACAAAATCTGGAAGCGCAGCAGTATAACTTTCAGAATAATTTTTATCATGAAGTAGTTCTTGCCATTGTCTAACCATTCCCATGTATTCATTGTTTAAAATAAAAATTTTTATTGGCAAGCTATATTGAACCGCGGTAGACATTTCTTGCATTGTCATTAATACAGATGCTTCTCCTGCAATATCAATAACTAGTTTATTTGGGTGAGCCACCTGAACTCCTACAGCCGCTGGCAAACCATATCCCATGGTGCCTAGACCTCCCGAAGTCATCCATCGATTAGGCTTATTGAACTTATAATGTTGTGCGGCCCACATCTGGTGCTGACCTACTTCGGTAGTTACATAAGTGTCTTTATTTTTAGTTAGTTCATAAAGTCTCTGAATAGCATATTGAGGTTTTATGGTCTCAGAACTATTTATAAAATTGAATGAATTTACAGATCTCCATTTTTGGATTTTTTCCCACCATTTAGATATCTTTTGTTTATTTGATTTTGCAAAATTTGGTTTCACTTTCTTTATAGTTTTTATTGTTGATCCAATAACTTCAGCTACATCTCCTACAATTGGTAAATCAACTTTTACATTTTTATTAATCGATGAGGGATCAATGTCTATATGAACTTTTTTTGAATTAGGTGAAAATTCATCTATCTTTCCTGTAATTCTATCATCAAATCTCGCCCCAATGTTAATCATCAAATCACAATCATGCATAGCATTATTTGCTTCGTAAGAGCCGTGCATACCAAGCATTCCTAAAAATTGGTTATCATTCCCTGGAAATGATCCAAGACCTTGTAATGTTGAAGTAATTGGAAAACCTGTCAAATCTACAAGCTCTCTTAAAAGTTCACTTGCTCTTGGACCAGAGTTCACAACTCCACCCCCAGTATAAAATATTGGTTTTGATGATTTGCTCATTAATTTAATTAATTCATCAATTTCCTTTTTTGAAAAATTATTATGAGTTTTACCGTTAAGTTTTTTTTGTGATGTAAATTTTGTGTAACCTGTCTTTTGAAATTGAACATCTTTTGGAATATCAACTAATACTGGACCTGGTCTTCCTGTTGTTGCTACTTCAAAAGCTTTATGAATAGTTTTTGATAAATCTTCAACATCTTTAACTAACCAATTATGTTTTGTACAAGGTCTAGTGATACCAGTTGTATCACACTCTTGAAAGGCATCAGTCCCTATTAAATGAGTTGGCACCTGTCCTGTAATGCAAACTAACGGAACTGAATCCATGTATGCATCTGTCAAAGCAGTTACTGCGTTGGTAGCTCCTGGTCCAGATGTAACTAATAAAACACCTGGTCTTCCAGTTGATCTTGCATAACCTTCTGCTGCATGTCCTGCACCTTGTTCATGTCTTACCAAATAATGTTTTATTGATTTAAAATTTTTTAGTTCATCATAAATTGGAAGAACTGCTCCCCCTGGATAACCAAATATGACTTCGACATCCTGGTCTTGCAAACATTTAAATACTATTTCAGCTCCTGAATACAATTTTGACATTTAGCTAATCTAGCTGAAGTTGTGCTCATAGGTCAAGTTCTACTGGTTAATTAAATAATTTTTTTAGGGGTAATTTTGTCTCTAAAGCGCTTATTGATTTCCAATCTTTCATTTGCCCTCTGGCCCATGTAGCTTGTCTTTTAGCATATTGCCGTGTTTTTATAATTATATGCTCATTAGTTTGATTGATATTTTGATATTTATTTAAAAGATTTTTTATCTCATTAACCCCTATTATTTTAATTGAGCTATTGTTGATAGGCACTTTTATTTTTTTAATTTTTTTAACCTCGTTAATTCCACCGCTTAACAACATGCTGTATGTTCGTTTTTTTATTCTATCTAAAAGAATATCTCTGGGGCAATCCAAATATAATTTTACAAAATCATTTTTATTATAAAGCGATTTTGTACTTTTATGCCAATCTACTAAAGATTTTTTTGTAAATTTTTTTACCTCATAAGCTCTAATAGATCTCTGAATATCATTAATATTTACAATTTTTTTTATTTTTGGGTCTAGTTGAATTAATTTTTGATAAAAAATTTTTTGACCAATTTTTTTTTGGAGATTAATTATACTTTTTCTTTTTTCTAAAGATATTTTTGGAATTTTAACTAAACCATCTATTAAAGATTTAAAATATAGACCAGTCCCACCAACCAGTATAGGGATTTTTTTTCTTTTTTGAATTTCTTTTATTTTTTTTGATGCAAATTTTAACCATTGACCAGTAGAGAATTTTCTTTTTATGCTTATAAAGCCATATAAATGATGTTTAATTTTTTTTTGTTCTTTAATATTTGGTCTTGCAGTTAATATTCTTAGTTCTCTATATACTTGCATACTATCTGCATTAATTATTTCTCCTTTTACTTTTTTTGCTAAATTTATCGCAAAATTTGATTTTCCCGAAGCAGTTGGACCCGAAATTAAAATTATTTTGGACTTAAGGTCCATTTTTAATCTAGTTTAACACCAATTGATCTTTTTTGGTTTTGATTATTAATTATTACTATATCTATTTTTTTTTCTGATTTTTTTAAAGCTGCATTTACGATATTTTTTAAATCTCCAACTGTTTTAATTTTTATTCCTCCGGCTTCGATAATAATATTTTCAACATTTAAGTAATTTATTGGACTGTCGGAATCAATTTGAGTAATCACTACACCTTTTGTGTCTTTTGGTAATTTACGTAATTCTATATATTTTTTATCTAATGGTTTTACTTTTATTTTTAAACCTTCAATTGAAGTATATTTTGGTTTTTCTTCTAAAATATTAAAGTCTTCTGAAGTTTCTAGTCTGCCAAGTTTTATTTTTTTAATAACTTCCCTTTTGTTTCTCCAAACTTTTACATCAACAGTAGATCCAACTTCGGTTTCAGCTACTATTTTTGGCAGTTCTGTCATTTCATTAATTATTCTTCCATCAAATTCTAAAATAATATCTCCAGATTTTATTCCTCCTTTATCTGAAGGACTTCCTTCAGCAACACTTATAACTAATGCGCCTCTTGGTTTATCTAAATTTTCTTCTGTAGCAATTTCTTTTGTTACGATTTGAATTCTTACACCAAGCCATCCTCTTTTTGTTTCTCCAAATTCAATTAATTGATCAATTACTTTCTTTGCACTGTTAGATGGAATTGCAAAACCAATCCCGATAGATCCTGATTGACCAAGAATTGCTGTGTTGATGCCAATAACATCTCCGTTCATATCAAATAATGGTCCACCTGAATTTCCAGAATTAATTGAAGCGTCCGTTTGAATATAATCTTCATATCTTGAAAGACCTATGCTTCGATTTCTTGCTGAAATTATTCCGGAAGTTACTGTTCCTCCTAAGCCAAATGGATTACCTATTGCAATTACCCAATCACCTACTCTAGCACTATCGGAATCTCCTAATTTAACAGGAGTAAATTTTTCATCTGATTTTATTTTTAAAACTGCAATATCCGACAAGGGGTCTTCACCAATTATTTCTGCAGCATATTCTTTTTGGCCATTAACTGTTACAAAAATATCTTCCGCTCCCTGAATTACATGGTTATTAGTTACTACTATTCCATCTTTATCAATTATAAAACCTGATCCTAATGCATTAGTTCTTCTTTGTTGTTCTTCTCCGAAATCTCTAAACATATCTCCAAATGGAGATCCTGGAGGAAATTCAAATGGAAATGGATTTGTTCTAGTAGTTATTATTTGAGTTGTAGAAATGTTAACTACTGATGGCATTAACTTTTCTGATAAGTCAGCAAATGATCCTGGATAATCTTTAGCATAACTTTTAAAATTTAATGAAAATAAAAATATTATGAAAAAAGTAGAAAATTTTTTAAACATTGCTTTTTAAATACCAAATTATAACAAATCCTATAATTGCAAAAATCAAACCTCCAGATCTTAATTGTGAATCTGATACTTGGTTTAATTTAGATAGCATATTTTTCATTTTTGATGGAAATATGGCATATAAAATACCTTCAATAAAAAGGAATAGTCCAAAAGCTATAATAAGCTCTCTCATGTTTTTAAATTTATTGCTGGTTTGATTTTTGTTTTATATTTCCAAAAAACTTAAAAAACTCACTATCAGGTGAAAGTATCAATGAAGTTTCACCACCTATTAAAGCTTTTTCATAAGCCTGCATAGCTCTATAAAAAGCAAAGAACTCTGGATCCTGCCCAAATGCATCAGCAAAAATTTTGTTTCTTTTTCCATCTCCCTCTCCTTTTAAAATTTGAGAAGATTTTTCAGCATTTGCCAAAATTACTGTTACTTCTTTATCTGCATTTGCCGTTATTTCTGCCGCCATCTCTGCGCCTTTTGCTCTAAATTCTTTTGCTTCTCTTTCTCTTTCTGTTTGCATTCTTTTATATATAGCTTCACTATTTGCTTGTGGAAGATCCGCTCTTTTAATTCTTACATCTACAATTTTGATACCAAAGTTCTCTGCTTCATTATTTACTCCTGCTTGTATTAAAGTCATTTGATTAGTTCTGTCTGCTGATAATAATGTTTGCAATCTTTGTGTACCAAGAACACTTCTTATTCTTGAATTAATAATTGTAGACAATCTTGATCTTGCAACCCTCTCATTACCGACTGAGATATAGAATTTTAATGGGTCAACTATTTGAAATCTTGCAAACGCATCTACTATTAATCTTTTTTGGTCAGATGCAATCACTTCTTCTGGAGGAGTGTCTAAATTTAAAATTCTTTTATCTAAGAAAACTACATTTTGAATAAATGGAATTTTAAAGTTTAATCCTGGTTTGATAATTATTCTTTTTGGATCTCCAAATTGTAAAACTATTGCTTGATTAACTTCCTTAACAATAAATACTGAAAAGAAAATAGTTGCTATAATCAAAATAATTAGTGGTATTATAAATTTTTTCATTAATTAGTCGCCTTTTTTTTAAGTTCAGGAAGAGGTAAATACGGAACGACTCCTGATCCAGAATTTTTATCAATTATAATTTTATCAATATCTGCTAAAACTTTTTCCATAGTTTCCAAATACATTCTCTCTTGTGTGACTGCTTTTGCATTTTTATATTCATTATAAATTGCTAAAAATCTACTGGCTTCACCCTCTGCTTTCGCAACCACTTCTTTTTTATAAGCTTCTGCAGCTTGTAGAATTACAGCAGCGTCTCCTCTTGCTCTTGGTATTACATCATTTGCATATGCTTCCGCTTCATTCTTTGCTCTTTCCATATCAGCTCTTGCTGCTTGTACATCTCTAAATGCATCAATAACTTGATCTGGCGGGTCAGCTTTTTGTGTTTGGACTTGAGTAACTTGAATTCCAGAATTGTACTCATCTAAAATATTTTGAATAATTTCTTGTGTGTCAATTTCTATTTGAGATCTTCCTTCTGTTAAAATTGGTTGAATTTCTGATCTTGCGATTACTTCTCTCATTGCTGTTTCTGCGGCAGCTTTGACTGTTCCTTGAGGATCTTGAATTTTAAATAAAAATTTTCCCGCATCTTTAATTACCCAAAATACTGAAAAATCTATATTAACAATATTTTCATCTCCAGTTAACATTAGGCTTTCTTCTGGAACATCTGCAACACTTGACGATGTAAATCCTGAATCTCTTTCAGATCTAAATCCAATATCCATTCTGTTAACTTTGGTTACTTTTGGAGTTAACACACTTTCAATTGGCATAGGTAAATGGTAATTTAAACCTGGTTGAGTAGTTTTTACAAACTTTCCAAATCTTAAAACTACACCTTGTTCATCTGGGAGTACTCTATATAGACCGCTTAGCGCCCACAAGATTACAACAACAATTAAAGCTAGGATTATTGGTTTGCTTCCAGAACTTCCGCCTGGAAAAAAACGATTAATTCTATTTTGTAAATTTTTAACGATTTCATCAATATTTGGAGGTGTTGGACCTCTTCTAAATCCACCATCTCCGTTCCCGTTGCCTCCTGGAGGTGTCCCCCAAGGACTTTGATTTTTAAAATCGTTCATAAGACATTGTATATAATGTGTTTATAATCAAAAACAAGGTAATGATCCTTTATTTATAATTGAAAATAAGGTCTAATTGACACAATGAAAGAAAATTTGGAAAAAAAACGCTTTCAAAAAAACCCTATTAAGGGAACAAAGTTCACCATTGCAGTATCAAGTGCAAAAGGAGGTGTTGGCAAATCTACTTTTGCAACAAACCTTAGTATTGCTTTAAAAAACATTGGTTGCAAGGTTGGATTATTGGACGCCGATATTTATGGTCCTTCATTACCAAAATTATTTTCAATAAATGGAAAACCTGAAAGTGATGGTCAGTTTTTAAAACCAATTTTAAAGTACGGTATTCAATGTATGTCTATAGGATTTTTAACTGATGAACAAACACCGATGATTTGGCGTGGCCCAATGGTAACATCTGCAATAAAAACTTTTACTCAAAAAGTAGCCTGGAAAGATTTAGATTTTATAATTATCGATATGCCGCCAGGAACAGGAGATACACAATTAACTTTTGCTCAAGAAATAAGTATGGATGGAGTAATAATAATATCAACTCCACAAGAAATTGCTCTTCAAGATGTAAAAAGAGGAATAAAAATGTTTGATAAACTTAAAGTAAAAATAATTGGTTTGATTGATAACATGAGTCACTTTATTGGAGATGATGGAAAAAAATATGCAATTTTTGGCGAAGGCGGTGTTAAAAAAACTGCAGAAGAATTTCAGAAAGAATTTTTGGGTGAAATTCCAATTAATCCTGAAGTTGGAAAACAAGGAGATATGGGTTCACCGATAGTTGAGAGTAAACCTGATCATGAAATATCAAAAATTTACACAAGCTTTGCTGAAAAAATTAAATCAACTTATCTTTAAGACTAAAAGCTTCCATTAGTTCGTTCCACTCTCTTTTTGATAGACCAGAGTCCTCCATTAAAATCTTTTCGCCCTTAATTAGTTTTTGAATAACCAACTTTCCTTTAGCTGAAACCTCCGTACCTCCGACTCTATAATCCATAAACGCTTCATAAGTTATAGGAACCCATTTTTTAAGGGTATCAAGCATTGAGTCTGCATATGCTCTTATTTCATATTGAGCGTGTTGATCTGCTCTAAGTCTCAAAAAATTCATTAAATTTAATAAATCAGTTTTCCAATACCATTGCGTATAAGTATTTAATGTTAAGTTCATTCTCGCAAGTTCTCTGGCTAGACCAGCAACATTTTCGTTAATAACTGATCCATCATATCTTTCATTTAACATCATTTCATAGTTATTATAAGTTTGCTCAGCATCTCCTTTTAAAAGATCTAAAACTTGTTTTGCTTTTTCACCTTCAAGAATTTCACCTCTTCCCTGTCTGTTGCTTTGTGATTGTGCGGCTAGATGTTTTGGATCTGGTAAATAAAATTCTTTATCTAATATAGAATACCTTGCTGAATACTCATTAACATTCGCTGTTCTATGTCTAATCCATTGCCTTGCTATAAATATTGGTAATTTTACGTGATATTTAATCTCGCACATTTCAAAAGGAGTGCTATGCCAATGTCTCATTAAATATTTAATTAGTCCTGCATCAGTTGAAACTTTTTTTGTCCCTTTTCCATATGAGACTCTTGCGGCTTGGACTATAGAGGTATCATCGCCCATATAATCTACCACTCTAATAAATCCATGATCTAATATAGGTATTGCATTATAAAGGATTTTTTCAAGCTCTGGCGCTGTAGCCCTTTTTGTTTTATTTTCTTGCGATTGTTGATCTTTTATTTCTTGGGATTGCTCATTAGTTAGTTTCATGAATAAATTATTGAATCTCTCAAAATTGGTTTTATATTATTAATGTTGGTTTTCCAACTATGACGATAAACGAATTTCGTAATAACCATTACGGACGTGGGGGCAGTACCCACCACCTCCACCATTTTCAACTTATGGGGGTGAATTAGGATCGACGGGTGACTAAAAGTTATTCTTTCGTCAGGTATTGTTCCGCCTTAATGGGCAATTTTATAAATGCTAACGAAAGTTATGCACTTGCAGCTTAATTAATTTATTAATTAAGTTACGGGGTTCGGGGCACCTGGCAACAGAACGCCCCTTTTAAATTTTGGTGCGGTCAGAGAGACTCGAACTCTCATGGGCTAGGCCCACACGGCCCTCAACCGTGCCTGTCTACCAGTTTCAGCATGACCGCTTAAAATATGCGTCAGATTAAATGAATGACAATTCTATTTCAAGTTGATAAGTTTTTATTATGGAAATGTCTGCAGAAATAAAAAAGGTAACTGATCCAATCTATCAAAAAATATCGGCTACTGTACCAGAAATTGAATGGACTACTCATGCTCCTTACATTTATAAAATAAATAAATTAAAGAAAGAAAAGAATGCAGTCATACTTGCGCACAATTATCAAACGCCAGAAATTTATCACGGTATATCTGACTTTTCAGCAGACTCTCTTGCATTGGCAGTTGAAGCCGCAAAAACAAAAGCTGATATAATTGTTATGTGCGGAGTTCATTTCATGGCTGAAACAGCGAAATTAATGAGTCCAAATAAAAAAGTGTTATTACCAGATATGAGAGCCGGTTGCTCTTTATCATCATCAATAACAGGAGAAGACGTTAGAAATTTAAAAAAACAATATCCAGATGTACCTGTTGTTTCGTATGTAAATACATCTGCAGATGTTAAAGCAGAGACAGATGTTTGTTGCACATCAGCTAATGCAGTTAAAATTGTAAATTCTTTAGGTGTTAAAAGAGTTATATTTTTACCAGATGACTATTTGGCTAAATATGTTGCCTCGAAAACAGATGTTGAAATTATTTCTTGGAAAGGAACATGCGAAGTGCATGAAAAATTTAACGATGAAGAAATAAATGAAATTAGAAAAAATAACCCAGGAATAAAAATTATTGCACACCCTGAATGCCCACCTGATGTAATTCAAGCAAGTGATTTTACTGGGTCTACAAGCGGGATGATAAAATATGTTAAGGATAAACAGCCTAAAAAAGTAATGATGGTAACGGAATGTTCAATGAGTGATAATGTTCAAATAGACAATCCTAATGTTGAATTCATAAGACCTTGCAATCTTTGTCCCCATATGAAAAAAATAACACTTCCAAAAATTCTTGATACTTTAGAAAATGAAAAAAATGAGGTAATCATGGATGATATTACTATACAAAAAGCAAGAAAGTCTGTGGAGAGAATGACAAAAATTGGTCGTTAGATCAGTGGAAAAAATAAATCAAAAATATATTAATAAGATAGTTAAGAAAGCCTTAATGGAGGACTTATCTCCAAAAGGAGATATAACAACTAATTTAATTAGTTATAAAAATAAAATTATAACAGCTAGGATAATATCAAAACAAAATGGAATTATTTCTGGCTTAAATTTTTGTAAGGCAGCTTTTAAATTAATTGGAAAAGAGGTGGTTTTTAGTCCAAGAATTAAGGATGGAAAAAAAATAAAAAAAAATCAAGTAATCGCTAATATTACTGCAAAAACTAAAACTATTTTAATAGCTGAAAGAACTGCACTTAACTTTCTTAATCATGCATCAGGAATTTCAACTATAACAAACAAATTCGTAAAAAAAGTTCAAAATAAAACTAAAATATGTTGTACAAGAAAAACAAGTCCTAATCTTAGACTGCTTGAAAAATATGCAGTTAAAAAAGGCGGTGGATATAATCATAGATTTAATTTGAGTGATGAAATTTTAATTAAAGAAAACCATATTTCTTTAAGTGCCAATTTAGAAAGTTTAATTAAGAAAGCAAAAAAAACAAAAAAAACAATCACTGTAGAAATAGAAAATATAAAACAGCTAAAGCAAGTTTTAGGACTCAAATTTAAAAGAATACTTTTTGACAACATGAGTATCAAACAACTTAAAAAATCTTTGAAACTTTGTAAAAATAAATATGAGACTGAATATTCAGGTAATGCTAACTTAAAAAATATAAGTAAAATTTCAATAACGGGAATTGATCGTATATCTATTGGTTCAATAACTCACAGTTCAAAAAGTTTTGATTCGAGCTTATTAATTTAATAATTATTTAATTAACTCTGCTTGTGCGGCGGCTAATCTTGCTATTGGAACTCTATAAGGTGAACAAGATACATAGTTAAGACCTATCTTAGAACACAAATGTATACTCTTTGGATCTCCACCATGTTCTCCACAAATTCCTAATTTTATTTTTTTGTTTTGTTTTTTTCCTTTTTCAGATGCGATTTTTATAAGATCTCCTACTCCATCATCAATAGATACAAAAGGATCTATATCAAATATTTTGTTTTCAATATAATCATTTAAAAATTTACCACTATCATCTCTACTGATGCCAAAGGTAGTTTGGGTTAAATCGTTAGTTCCAAAGCTAAAAAACTCTGCATGTTTTGCAATTTCATTAGCTCTAATAGCTGCGCGTGGTAATTCGATCATTGTACCGACCAAAAAATCTATTTTTATTTTGTGTACATCTTGAACTTTTTTTGCTGTTCTAATAACAAGATTTTTCATAATTTTTATTTCTGCTTCTGTTGAAACTAAAGGTATCATTATCTCTGGAAATGCAGATTTTATTTTATTTTTTTTCAATTCAATTAGTGCTTCAAATATAGCTCTGCATTGCATTTCGTATATTTCTGGAAAAGAAATACCTAATCTACATCCTCTATGTCCTAACATTGGATTTTGTTCATGAAGTTCTATAATTCTTGCTTGAATTTCGTTCTTTGTTAATTTTATTGAATTTGCTACGTCTTCTATTTCTTTATTACTTTTAGGCAAAAACTCGTGAAGAGGTGGATCTAATAATCTTACTGTAACCGGTAATCCTTGCATAATTTTAAATATTTCAAAAAAATCTTCCTTTTGATGTGGAAGCAGCTTATCTAATGCAATAGCTCTATCCTCTTTTGATTTTGAGAGTATCATTTCTCTAACTGATAATATTCTTTCTTCATCAAAAAACATATGTTCGGTTCTACATAGACCAATACCCTCTGCACCAAAGTCTTTAGCGACTTTGCTATCCAAGGGAGTTTCAGAGTTTGTTCTTACTTTTAATTTTCTAAAACCATCGGCCCAGCTCATTAATTTAGAAAAATCACCAGATATTTCTGGTTTTACTGTTTTTACCTCTCCAATAATAATATTTCCTGTTGAGCCATCAATGGTAATTACGTCTCCTTCTTTAACTGTAGTATTTTTTGTTTTAAAAATCTTACCCTCATAATCTATTTCAATTTCACTTGAGCCTGAAACGCATGGACGACCCATTCCTCTTGCAACTACAGCTGCGTGACTTGTCATTCCTCCCCTAGCTGTCAGTATTCCTTTTGCTGCATGCATTCCATGAATATCTTCTGGTGAAGTCTCTACTCTAACTAATATAGTATTTTGCATCATTCCGTTTAATCTTTCTGCTTCATCAGATGTAAATACAACTTTCCCGCTTGCCGCACCAGGTGAAGCTGGTAATCCTTTTGCAATTACATTTATTTCTGCATTTTCATCTAAAGTTGGATGCAACAAAGCATCTAAAGAATTTGGATCTAATCTTAAAACAGCTTCCTTTTTAGAAATTAATTTTTCCTTAACCATATCGACTGCAATTTTAACTGATGATTTTGCTGTTCTTTTCCCAGATCTAGTTTGTAGCATCCATAAAATTTTATTCTCAACTGTAAATTCTACATCCTGCATATCTTTGTAATATTTTTCTAATTTTAACAAAATATTTTTCAATTTTTTATAGACTGCTGGCATTGCTTCTTCCATAGAAGGTTTTTTATCCTTAGAATTTGTTCTAGCTTTTTTTGTTATGTGTTGAGGTGTTCTAGTGCCAGCAACCACATCCTCTCCTTGGGCATTAATCAAATATTCACCATAAATGTCTTTGGCACCATCAGATGGATTTCTTGTAAATACAACTCCAGTAGCACAATCATCACCCATGTTTCCAAAAACCATTGATTGTACATTCACAGCTGTTCCCCAATCTGAAGGGATATGATTTATTTTTCTATAAACTTTTGCTCTATGACTTTCCCAAGATAAAAATACAGAGCAAATAGCTCCAATTAATTGGTTTTTAACATTTTGTGGGAATTCTTTTTTTGTTTTTTCCCTAACTAAAATTTTAAAATCTTTAATTAAATTATCCCAATCATGTTCGTCCAATTCTGTGTCAAGGAGAACACCTTTTGTTAGTTTATAATTATCAATTAATTCCTCAAAAAAATAACTTTCAACACCCAAAACTACAGTGGAAAACATTTGAATAAATCTTCTATAACTATCTTTGGCAAACCTCATATTTGAAGTTTTTTTTGCAAGAGCAATAACTGTATGATCGTTAAGACCTAAATTTAAAATAGTATCCATCATGCCTGGCATAGATACTCTAGCACCTGATCTAACTGACACTAACAGAGGGTTTTTCAAATCTCCAAATTTCTTTTTTGCCTCTTTTTCTATTAATGTAAGTTCTTTATTTATTTCTTTAATAATATTTGAATTTAATTTTTTTTTATTTTTATAAAATAAATGACATACTTCTGTAGAAATTGTAAAACCAGGAGGAACTGGTAATCCCAATCGACCCATTTCAGCAAGATTTTTGCCTTTGCCTCCCAAAATATTTTTAGGACTTTTTAATTTTTTTGTTTCTTTTGATTTAAAATTAAAAATTAGTTTTTTCATTAGCCTTCAATTTTTGAAAAATTAAAAAAATTATCAAAGCTTTTACACAACAAATTTAAAAGTTCCAGCCTGTTTTTTTTAATCGATTGATTCTCATCATTAACTATAACGTTATCAAAAAATAAATCGACTTCTTGCTTTAATTTAAATAATTCTTTTAAATTTTGTTCAAAATCATCATTTTTTCCTAAATTTAAAAGGTATTTTTTAATTTCTTGTATTTTTTTATACAGGTTTTTTTCAAATTCATTCTTGAATAAACCTATATCAACAGAGTTATGAAGTTCTAATTTATTTTTTTTTATTTCACTGATCAGAATATTAGATGCTCTCTTATAAATTGCTACAACATTCTGTCCTAATTCTTTTTTTATATTTTTATTCAAAATCTCTGCTTTTTTATATCCGTTGTATAGTTCATCTATATCATTTGACAAGACAGAGCTTTCTATAATATCTAATCTTATATCTTTGTCTTTAGAATAATTTTTTAATCTATCTAAAATAAAGTTATTCAGTTCTTTGAGTACCTTTGTAATGTCAAATTCATAACCTTGTTCTTTATAAAGTGTTAAAGAATAATTAATAATACTTCTTAACTTTATTTTAATTTTATTTTCTATAATTAATCTAACTAAGCCGATTGTAAATCTTCTTAATGCGTATGGATCTCTCGATCCTGTAGGAATTAAACCTAATCCGAAAAAACCAACCAAAGTATCTAATTTGTCACTAAGTGAAAGTGTAATGCTATAAAGATTTTTTGGAACTCTACTTTCATGACCGCTTGGCAAATAATGCTCTGAGATTGACTGACAAACTTCTTTTTCAAAACCTTGTGCTTCAGCAAAGTGTCCTCCTAGTATTCCTTGTAATTCTGGAAATTCCGCAACTAAATCAGATTTAAGATCTACTTTACAAATAGATGCGGCAACTTCGATTTTTTCTTTGCTTATCATAAGTTCATCTGAAATCAATGAACTTATATTTTTTATTCTTTGGGTTTTATCAAAATAAGATCCTAATCCTTTAAAAAAATTAATTTTTTTTAAATCTGATAGTTGTTTAATTAAATTTTGAGATTTATTTCTTTTCCAGAAAAACTCTGCATCATTTAATCTTGCCTCAATTACTCTTTCATTTCCTTTTTTTACAAATCCTTTTGGATCTTTTGAATTTGAAACTACAAGAAAATAATTTGTTAAATTGTATTTTCTATCAAAAGTTGGAATATACTTTTGATGATTTTGCATAGCTATGATCAATATTTCTTTAGGAACTTCTAAGAATTTTTTATTAAATTCACATAATATCACTTTCGGCTTTTCCACTATATTGGTGATTTCATTCAATAAGTTTTCTTTAACATCTATTAAAATATTATTTTTTTCAGCTGTTTTATTTAATTCATTATTAATAAGTTCTTTTCTTTTTTCATGATCTAAAATAATTTTAATTGATTTAAAGTAAGATATGTAAGATTTAAAATTATTAAAATTTTTTACCTTTTCCTCTAAATCTTTATCAATAAATGTTAAATTTGAAGCCTTTAAATGATGAAAATTAAAATCTATTTTTTTTCCATTAAATACTGCCAGAATTGATTTAAGCGGCCTTCCCCAAAACATTTGATTTTTACCCCATTTCATAGACTTATTCCAAGAGATTTTTTCTAAAATTAAAGGCAAATTTTTTTTCAATAAATCATATGTTTGAAGTTTTTGTTCTGGTTTATTGTAAAAATAAAACTTTCCTTTTTTTGTTGATTTTAAGCTAACTTGTGATTTGTTAATTTTATAAGATTTTAAAAAACCTTCCAAAGCTTCTGTTTTAGAGTCTAATGATGGCCCTCTAATTTCTTGAGATTTTTTTATTACTTCTTTTGAAATATTTGTAAAATTAATTGCAATTCTGTTTGGGGTTGAAAATGCTGATACGGCTCCTTTTATTTTTATATTGCTTTCTTCAAAAAATTTATTTAAATCTAAAAGTAAGTTTTTTCTTGCATTAGTTTGAAGTTTAGAGGGCATCTCTTCGCTAAAAAGTTCTAAAAAAAATTCGGACATATTAAATCTGCGTGTCTACCCAAACTTTACCTATCATTATTGTAAGTTCTCTTATTCTTGATATGTATTCCGCTCTTTGTGCCACACTTATAACTCCTCTAGAATCTAATATATTAAATACATGACTAGCCTTTAAGCATTGATCATATGCCGGCAAAGATAGTTTTTTTTCAGTTAATGATTTTGCTTCTTCTTCAAAAATGTCAAAAATTTTTAATAAATTATCTGTGTTAGCATATTCAAAATTGTAAGCTGAAAATTCTTTTTCTGATTGATAGAAAACATCTTTATAAAGTACTTCTTGATCATTCCAATTTAATTCAAATACATTTTTTTTATTTTGTATGAACATACATAGTCTTTCAAGACCATAAGTTATTTCAACTGAAACTGGGTTACATTCTACGCCTGCCATTTGTTGAAAATAGGTAAATTGTGTAATTTCCATGCCATCACACCAAACTTCCCAACCTAAGCCAGCAGCTCCAAGTGTTGGGCTTTCCCAATCATCTTCTACGAATCTAATGTCATGCTCTTCATGCTTGATTCCTAAAAAAGAAAGACTATTCAGAAATAATTTTTTAATATTATCTGGTGATGGTTTAATTAGAACCTGAAACTGATAGTAATGCTGCAATCTATTTGGGTTATCTCCATATCTTCCATCTGTTGGTCTTCTTGAAGGCTGCACATACGCAACTTTCCATGGTTTTGGCCCTAAAGATCTTAAAGTAGTTGCAGGATGGAATGTGCCGGCACCAACCTCCATATCATAAGGTTGAACTATGACGCATCCTTGTTTGCTCCAGTACTTTTGTAAACTCAGGATTGTATCTTGAAAAGATTGCAAACTAGGTTTTTTTGTTTTCTTTTTTTTAGAAACCATATCTTTGCCAGATAGATCTTTCTTCTAAAACACTAATGACTTGATCTGAATAGTTTTCAGATGATGACAATTTTTTAGCTAACCAGCCTTTTGATTTTTCAAATTTTTTAATTACTACATCTTTTCCAAATTTCTCTCTTAATATTTTATCTGCATTTCCAATACCATCTATTAAACCAAGTTCTTTTGATTTTCTTCCTGACCAGAATTCTCCAGAAAATAATTCAATTCCAATATCTTTTTTTAATTTGGTGCCTCTACTATTTTCAACAACTTCTATAAAATCTTTATGTAAATCTAATTGTATATTCTTTAATCTTTCAATATCTTCCTGTTTTTCTTCCATGAATGGATCTAAAGTGCTTTTGTTTTTTCCTGCAGTATAAACTCTTCTTTGAACTCCGATTTTTCCAATTAAATCTTTAAAACCAAATGATGAATAAATTACTCCTATTGAGCCAACAATTGAGCTTTGATTTGCGTAAATTTCATCACCTGAACAAGCTATAAGATATCCGCCTGATGCCGCAACATCTTCAGCAAAAACTATAACTTTTTTCTTATTTTTTTTAGCTTGGTATCTTATAAAATCGTGTATCAAATGAGACTGTACCGGCGAACCTCCAGGAGAATTTATTGATATTGCTACTGCAACTGCTTTTTTAATTGAAAAAGCTTTTTTTATTAATTCCTCTTGTCCTGAAAAATCTATACCTTGTTTAAATTTACCAACATTCCCTATAACGCCATTAAGCTTGATATGAGGAACAATTTTTTTTTTTTTGAAAAATGAAAACATCCTTATGCTTATAAAATTTTTGGTTTAATATAAAGTCTCCTTATAGTTGTAGTTTAGGGTGCGTCAATTGATAAGTACAATATTGTGGCAATTGTACTAACTTATTCGAATGGGTACTGTTGTACAGTTAAAAAATCAAATAAACAATTCATACATAGAGCTAAAAAACTCAGTGGAAGATAAGCTGATTTTAGTTGATGAAAAAATTAAATCAAAATTATTTAGCAAAGTAAACTTAGTTGATGATATGACAAAATATCATCTTAGAACCGGCGGTAAAAGATTAAGGGCTATGCTTGCTTTGGGTGCTTCTAAACTGTGCGGTTATTCCAAAGGATCAAGAGATGTGAACCTTGCAGCTTGCGTAGAACTCATTCATGCGGCAACCCTAATGCATGATGATGTTATTGATAATGGTGAAATTAGAAGAGGAAAAAAAACTTTAAACAATATTTGGGGAAATAAATCTGCAATTTTAGTAGGAGATTATTTATTAAGTAGATGTTTTGAGATGATGGTCGAAGATGGGAGTCTTGAAATTTTAAAACTTCTTTCAGCAACATCTGCTGAAATTTCTCAAGGAGAAGTATTACAACTTCAATATCAAGGCGAAGTAGATATGTTGGAAGAAACATATTTTAAAATAATTTCATCAAAAACAGCCTCACTGTTTGCTGCGGCAACAAAAGCAGGTTCAATATTATCTAATAAAGAAAATAAAATAAAAGATGCCTTAGAATTTTACGGAAAAAATCTTGGGTTAACTTTCCAAATAGCTGATGATACTCTAGATTACAATTCAGAATTAAAATTTTTTGGTAAAGAAATAGGAAATGATTTTTACGAAGGAAAAGTAACTTTGCCTATAATTTTATTATATCAAAAATTGAGAACCGACGAAAAAAAAGAAATAAAAGAATTTTTCCAAAAAAAAGAAAGATCACATGAAGAATTCAATAAAATTATTTTAATGATCAAAAAATACAATATTATTTTTGAATGTTATAAAAAGGCGGATCATTTTATAAATCTTGCCTCAAACTCATTAAGCATATTTGATGATTCTAAAGAAAAAGAAATTCTTCAAAATCTAACATCTTTTAGCTTGGAAAGAAACTTTTAAGGATTAAGTAAAATTTTTTCCCAACTTTGATCTTCTTTTTTTATATATTTCAATCTCTGATGAATTCTATCTTTTCCATCGAGCCAAAATTCTATAGTTGTAGGTTTTAAACTCCATCCAGACCAATAATCTGGTCTTGGAACATTATTTTCATCAGGATATTTTTTTTTATAATCTTCAATTGATTTGTACAATTGATCTCTATTATCTAAAACTGAACTTTGATTTGATGCCCATGCACCAATTCTACTTCCATAAGATCGAGTTTTATAATATTCATCAGCCTCTTTATCTAAAACTTTCGAAACATTTCCAGAAATTCTTATTTGTCTTAAAAGACTTTTCCAATGAAAACACAAAGAGGCTCCTGGATTTTCTTTTAGATCTTTGCTCTTCTTACTATTAAAATTTGTGTAAAATACAAACCCTTTGTTGTTAAAACTTTTTAATAAAACCATTCTTACACTTGGGGTGCCTGATTTGTCTGCTGTGGCCAAAGCTAAAGCATTTGGATCGTTAATTTCTGTTTTTTTAGCCTCATTAAACCATTCTTCAAATAGTTTAATTGGGTCGGCTATATCCTTGAAGCATTTATCAACACCAAGTGAATTTTTTTGATTCATAATTTCAACAAAATAACTTATATAATATATTTAATGTCATTTAATACTTTTGGAAAGATATTTCGTTTCACCACATGGGGTGAATCTCATGGGCCAGCTATAGGATGCATTATTGATGGTTGTCCACCAAATATAGAGATTAAAGCTGAGGATATTCAAAAAGAATTAAATAAAAGAAAACCAGGTCAAAGTAAATTTGTGACTCAAAGAAAAGAAAAAGATCTAGTGCAAATTATGTCTGGAGTATTTGAGGAAAAAACAACAGGAACTCCAATATCATTAATAATTTATAACGAAGATCAAAGATCTAGAGACTATGAAACAATTAAATCTAAGTTTAGACCTGGACATGCTGATTATACTTACTTTATGAAATATGGAATAAGAGATTACAGAGGTGGTGGTAGACAGTCAGCAAGAGAAACAGCAGCAAGAGTTGCGGCAGGAGCAGTTGCAAAAAAAGTTTTAGAAAAAAAAATAGGAAAAAAATATAAAGTAGTAGGAGCAGTTACACAAATTGGAATTTTAGGAAGCAATCCAAACAATTGGGACGATAAATTTATTAGAAAAAATTCTTTTTTTTGTCCTGATAGAAAAATTTTAAATATCTGGGAAAAATATCTACTTGAAATTAGAAAATCAGGTTCTTCCTGTGGAGCGGTTATAGAGTTAAGAACAAAAGGAGTGCCTCTAGGTTTAGGAGCTCCTATTTATTCAAAATTAGATATGGATATTGCGTCTGCAATGATGAGTATAAATGCTGTTAAAGGAGTAAATATTGGCTCTGGAATGAATTCTGCAAAACTAACTGGTGAAGAGAATTCTGATGAAATTTTTAAAAAAGGTAAAAAAACAATTTTTAAAAGCAACAATGCTGGAGGAATTTTAGGCGGTATATCAACTGGGCAAGATATAATTGTTTCATTCGCTGTGAAACCCACCTCATCTATTCTTAAAAAAAGAAAAACTATCGATAAAAAAGGAAGAAATACTTCTATTTCTGTAAAAGGTAGACATGATCCATGTGTGGGTATACGAGCTGTACCGATTGGAGAGGCAATGATGCACTGTGTGTTGTTAGACCACTATCTTATGAATAAAGCTCAATGCGGTGATTAATTAGTTTTTTTTAATACAACTTTTGAATTTAATGTATCAATAATTTTGTTTTCAATAGATGTTGAATCTAAACCTGCAACTTTATACATATTTTCTGGTTTATCATGATTAATAAATAAATCTGGCAAAATCATAGATCTAAATTTAGTTTCTTTATCCAATAAATTTTTTTCATTTAGAAAATGATTTACATGAGAACCAAAACCACCTATGGATCCTTCTTCAATTGTAATTACCACTTCATGATTAGTTGCAATTTGCCATAATGAATTTTCATCTAAAGGTTTTGCAAACCTAGCATCAAATACTGTTGGAAAAATTCCTTTTTTTGATAAATTTTTTTCTACAGTTAAGCATTCTTGAAGTCTCGCACCAAAATTAACTAATGCAACTCGTTTTCCTTCTTTTATAAATCTTCCTTTTCCAATAATCAATTTTTCATCTTCATTAGGTAGTTCTATTCCAATACCATTTCCTCTTGGGTATCTAAAGGCAGATGGTCTATCATTAATTTTAACTGATGTATTAATCATTTTAATAAGTTCAGATTCGTCACTAGCAGCCATAACAACAAAATTTGGTAATGTTGATAAGTAAGTTATATCAAATGAACCTGCATGCGTTGGTCCATCTGCTCCTACCAGGCCAGCTCTATCAATTGCAAATCTTACAGGAAGAGATTGTATTGCAATATCGTGAACTACTTGATCATAAGCCCTTTGTAAAAAAGTTGAATAAATTGCCACAAAAGGTTTATAACCTTGGGTTGCTAAACCACCGGAAAAGGTTACTGCATGTTGTTCTGCGATCCCAACATCATACATCCTGTCTGGAAACTTTTCTGCAAAAAGATCCATGCCTGTTCCACTCGGCATTGCTGCAGTGACTCCTATAATTTTACTATCTTTTTGGGCATGTCTGATTAATGTATTGGCAAAAACTTTTGTATAAGAAGGAGCTATACTCTTTGCTTTTTCTTGTTGGCCAGTTTGAATGTTAAATTTTGAAACTCCATGATATTTATCTGTAGATTTTTCTGCAAATTCATATCCTTTACCTTTTTCAGTTTTAATATGTATAAGTATAGGTCCATCGTACTTCATTTTTTTTGAATTCTCTAAAACTGAAGTTAATACATCAAGATCATGACCATCTATTGGTCCAACATAATAAAATCCTAGTGAATTAAATAAAGTGCCCCCTGTAACTGCTGATCTAAAAAAATCTTCAGCTTTTCCTGCTTTTTTCATGAACCTTTTTGAGAATGAAGAAATTATTAGTTTAATTGTTTCTCTAAAACTAAAATAAATTTTCCCTGATAAAATTTTTGCAAGGTACGTTCTTAAAGCTCCAACAGGCTTGGAAATTGACATATCGTTGTCATTTAAAATAACAATCATTTTTGTTTTTGAAGAGCCGGCATTATTCATGGCTTCATAAGCCATTCCCGCACTTAAAGCTCCATCTCCAATTACTGCCACTACATCTTCAGATTTATTTGAAAGCTTATTTGCGGTAGCAATTCCTAATGCGGCGGAAATAGAAGTTGAGCTATGAGCGGCACCAAATGGATCATATTCACTCTCATCTCTTTTAGTAAAACCAGACAATCCACCGCCTGTTCTTAATGTTTCGATTTTATCTTTTCTGCCAGTTAATATTTTATGAGGATATGATTGATGGCCTACATCCCAAATAATTTTATCTTTTGGAGTATCAAAAATATAATGAAGAGCAACAGTCAGTTCTACTACTCCTAGACCAGCGCCTAAATGTCCGCCTGTTTTTGAGACTGCCTCTATCATTTTTTCTCTTATTTCTTTAGAGAGAATTTTAAGCTCTGAACTAGAATATTTTTTTATATCAGATGGAAAATTTACATTATTTAAAAGTTTATATTTTGACATTTATTTTTCTCTTTTCACTATAAATTTAATTGTTTCCTTTAATTCATCTGCTTTATTAGAATGTATTCTAAGTTTATTGTAAATATTTTGTTCCAATTTGTGAACGTATTTAACTGTATTTTCGTATCCAAGCAAACTAATTATAGTTGCTTTTCCTCTTTTGGTGTCTTTTTTTGTTTTTTTTCCTGCAAATCTTGTTTTGCCTTTAAAATCAATTAAATCATCAATTATTTGGAATAATAGTCCAATATCTTTTCCTATTCTTGAAAAAGAATTTAAATTCTTTTTATTTTTTTTTATTAATAAAGGAGCCAAACAACAAAATTCAAATAACTTACCTGTTTTTTTTAATTCCATATTTAGTATTTTTTTTAGGGATACTTTTTTTTTTTCATAATTCAAATCTAAATATTGACCTCCTGCTATACCTGTTTGACCAGAACATCTTGAAAGAAGATTGATCAAATCAGACTTGATTTTATCTTCTATTTTAAAACTTTTATCACTAAGAATTTCAAATGCTGTTGTTAATAATGAATTGCCTGCCAAAATTGCCGTCGATTCTCCAAACTTTACATGAGTAGAGGCTTTCCCTCTTCTTAGCCTATCATCATCCATGCATGGTAAATCATCATGTATGAGTGAATACGCATGAATAGTCTCAACTGATGCTGCTAGGCTCATTAAATCTTTTTTTTTTACTTTGAATATTTTTCCTACATCAAAAATAATTTTTGATCTTATTTTTTTTCCTCCTGGAAATAATCCATATTTCATTGGTAAAACTAATTCTGAGGAATTAAATTTTGATAAATATCTATTTAAAAAAAAATTAACTCTTTTCGATAGTTTTTTTAGTTTTTTTTCCATAAGTTATTATCTGTTCAATTTTTTCTTTAGTTCTTTTTGATATATATTTTGTTTCTTGTTGAAATTTTTTTTGTATATAATTATTTAGTTTTAACAATTCTTGGTATTCTTCAACAGAATCTTCTAAGCTCTTTTTTTCTAAATTATCTATTATTTTATTAGCCAAATTATTTAGTTCATCTAAAGATTTAGACTCAATATCATCTAGTAAATTTTTATCTTTCATATATTAGTTGGTATTATTATATGAAAAACAATCTTTCAAATATTAAAAAAGCAATAAAATATCTAAATAAAAACCAATGTGTAGGAATACCAACAGAAACAGTCTATGGGCTTGCGGCAAATGCATATTCTTCTGCTGCAACAATCAAAATATTCAAATTAAAAAAAAGACCTCAAAAAAATCCACTAATAGTTCATTACTATGATCTTAAATTTCTGAAAAAAGATTGTGTAATTAATAAACATTTTTTAAAATTATATCGAAAATACTCTCCTGGTCCTATTTCATATATTTTAAAACTTAAAAAAAATAGTTTAATTTCAAAAAATGTTACAAACAAACAAAAAACCTTGGCGGTAAGATTCCCAAGCCATCCTATAACAAGAAATCTATTAAAAAAATTAAACTATCCTTTGGCTGCTCCAAGTGCAAATATATCTACAAAAATAAGCCCAGTTTCAAAACAGGATGTGAAAGACGAATTTGGTAAAAAGATTGATCTAATACTTGATGGAGGCACATCAAAAATTGGGATTGAGTCAACTATAATTAGTTTAGTAAATAAACCTGAAATATTAAGGTTAGGAGGAATTCCAAAAGAAAAATTAAAAAAATATTTAAGGTTAGATTTACAATTTAATAGTAAATCAAAAATTAAATCTCCTGGACAAGGAAAAACACATTATTCACCATATATAAAATTAAGATTAAATGTTAAAGCTATAAATAAAAATGAAGCTTTTATTCTTATAAAAAAAAGAAAAAAAATTAGTAAAAACTATTTCTATTTATCAAAAAAAAATAATCTGAAAGAAGCTGCAAAGAATTTATATAAAACTTTAAGAATTATAAAAAAAAGAAAATTTAAAAGTATAGGAATTGAAAAAATTCCAAATAAAGGATTTGGAGAAGTAATAAATGATAGACTACAAAGAGCTTCTTGTTTTAAATGAATTATTTAGTTGAAGTTAAAAACTTAAAAAAAAACTATTCCTCTAAAGAAGCGGTTAGAGGAATTTCATTTAATATTCAAGAAGAACAAATATTAGGTCTACTAGGCCCTAATGGATCTGGAAAAACTACTACCATAGGAATGCTTTTAGGTCTGTTAAAGCCTTCAGCTGGGGAAATAAAAATAGATAAAATGAATTTTGAAACAAATAGGATAGATATTTTAAGTAAAATTAATTTTATATCTCCATATATAGAATTGCCTAAGAAACTAACAGTAAAACAAAATTTAACAGTTTATGGAAAATTATATAATATTAAAAGTTTAAAAGAACGAATAGAATATTTAACTGAAAAGTTAAGACTTGATGAACTTTTAAATAGAGTTACTGGCGAACTTTCTTCAGGACAAAAAAATAGAGTAAGTTTAGCAAAAGCATTGGTGAATAAACCAAAAGTACTTTTCTTGGATGAACCAACAGCATCGTTAGATCCTGAGATAGGTGATTTTGTTAGAAGTTTTTTGGAAACTTATAAAAAAGAAAACAAAATATCAATTTTATTAGCATCTCATAATATGAATGAAGTCACAAGATTATGTAAATCAATATTGATGATGAAAGATGGTGTAATTATTGATAAAGGCAGTCCAAGTGACTTAATAAAAAAACACGGAAGAAAAAACTTAGAAGAAGTATTTTTAAAACTTTCAAGGAATAATCATGAATCTTACTAGAATGTATGGTCTTTTTTTAAGACATTTTTATTTAATTACCAGATCTTTTCCAAGAATATTAGATCTTATTTACTGGCCATCTATACAGATAACTTTATGGGGATTTATTTCAAATTTTTTTGCCATAAATAGCACATATTACAATAATGCAGTTGGTGTAATTCTTACATGTGCAATTCTTTATGATTTTCTATTTAGAACAAGCATTGGTTTTAATATGCTTTTTTTAGAGGAGATTTGGAGTAGAAACTTTACAAATTTATTCATTGCTCCCATGAAAATTAGTGAAATAATTATATCATTAATTGTTACAGCTTTAATAAGAGCTTTAATTGGTTTGGTGCCAGCTATTCTGCTTACTTCACCTCTTTTTGGTATATCAATTTTAGATCTTGGAATTTACCTGTTTCTTCTTTTTTTAAGTTTATATATTTTTGGAATTACTCTAGGAATATTAGTTTCAGCTGGTCTTCTCAGATTTGGGCCTTCGTTTGAAAATATTGCATGGTCAACTATGTTTCTTTTAGCACCATTCGGATGCATTTATTATCCAATTGAAATTTTACCAGAAATATTTCAAAAAATTGCATATACTCTTCCTCTAGTTTATATTTTTGAAGAAGCGAGGAATATATTGATTAACAATGTGGTAAATTTAGAAAATATATTTACTGCTTTAAAATTAAATATGGTTTATTTGATAATAGCAATATCATTATTTTATTTTTCATTTAATGTTGCAAGGAAAAAAGGAACTTTGATCAATATTGGTGAATGATGGTGCGCCCGCAAGGAGTCGAACCCTGAACCTCCAGAGCCGAAATCTGGCGCTCTATCCAGTTGAGCTACGAGCGCATAATGTATTAATATTATAATATATGAAAAATACCATTAAATTAATAGTTGAGCAAAATTTAGATAAAAAAAGGATCGATGCTTTTATTTTTGAAAAATGCAGTCAACTAAGTAGAACAAGAATCAAAAATTTAATTTTAGATAATAGGCTAAGAATTAACGGAAAAATTAATCAATCACCTTCAAAAAAAATCAAAGTAGGGGATATTATTTCCTTAGAAGTTCCTAGCCCAAAGAAAACATCATTAAAACCATTTAGTTTTAAGTTGGATATTATTTATCAAGACAATGATATAATTGTAATTAATAAACCGGCGGGAATATCTATGCATCCAGGGCCAGGTAATTATGATAATACAATAGTAAACGCTTTAATGAATTATAAAAAAATGAAATTATCAAATATAGGTGATGAACTTCGCCCAGGAATAATTCATAGAATAGATAAAGATACTTCAGGTTTAATAGTTATTGCTAAAAATAATTTTAGTCATGAAAATATTTCAAAACAATTCAGCAATCATTCAATTGATAGAGTTTACGATTTATTAGTCTGGGGAAAATTAAGACCACAATCAGGATTAATTGAAACATTAATAACTAGAAGTTCTAAAAATAGACAAATGATGGATGTAAGCTTTATAAAAGGAAAAAAAGCAATAACAAATTATAAAACACTTAAAGTTTTTGAGGGAAAAAATATACCAACAATGAGTTTAGTAGAATGTAAACTTGAAACAGGAAGAACACATCAAATTAGAGTTCATATGAACTTCAAAGGTAATCAAATTGTTGGAGATAAAAAATATAAAAAAAAATATAAAAAACTGAAAAACGTAAATGAAGAAATAGATAAAATAATTTTGAAACTAAATAGACAATTTTTACATGCTAAAATATTGGGATTTAATCATCCAAGATCACAAAAAAAACTTTTTTTTGAGTCAAATCTTCCAGATGATTTAAAAATAATAATCAATGAGCTCGAAAAACCTAACTAATTTGATGTTGTAAAAAAAAAATTGTTTATTAAATAAACAGTTAAATTATTAAATAATTATGAGTAAATCAAAAACATACAATTTACCTATTCTTTCAAATGAGGGAGGATTGTCAGCATATCTTTCTCAAATTAAAAAGTTCCCTATGTTAGATGCTGAGGAAGAATATATGTTGGCAAAAAATTGGAAAAAAACTGGTCATGTAAAATCTGCTGAAAAACTAGTTACTAGCCATCTTAGATTGGTTGCTAAAATTGCAATGGGATACAAAGGATATGGTTTGCCTTTAAATGAAATGATCTCAGAAGGTAATGTAGGTTTAATGCAAGCTGTAAGGAAATTTGAACCAGATAAAGGATTTAGGTTAGCAACATATGCCATGTGGTGGATTAAAGCTGCAATACAGGAATATATTTTGAGATCATGGAGTTTAGTAAAAATAGGAACCACAACTGCTCAAAAAAAATTATTTTTTAATTTAAAAAAAATAAAAAACCAAATCGCTCCTGATACTGAAGGTGACTTACGTAATGAAGATGTAAAAAATATTGCTGAAAGGTTAGATGTCAGTGAAAATGAAGTTGTTTCAATGAATAGAAGATTGGCAGGAAAAGAACATTCTTTAAATGCTCCAATTGGAGAAGATGGCGATGAATGGCAGGACTGGGTAATTGATCCTGATATGGATCAAGAATTGAAATTAGCACAACAAGAAGAAATGGAAAAAAGAAAAGATCTTTTGTCCGACTCTATTAAAATTTTAAACGATCGTGAAAAAGAAATTTTATATTCAAGAAGATTGGCTGATAACCCAAGCACTTTAGAAGAGTTAAGTAAAAAATTTAAAATTAGTAGAGAAAGAATTAGACAAATTGAAAATAAATCTTTTGAAAAATTACAAAAACATATGCTTAATTCAGCAAAATCAAAAAATTTGTTACCAGCCAATTAATCTTTAAAGGGATTTTTAATCAAAATAGTATCATTTCTTTCAGGACTTGTAGATATAGTTGACACTTTCGCTTCTACAAAATCTTGTATAAAATTTATATAGTTTTGAGCATTTTTAGGTAAGTCTGAAAATTTTTTTATGCCACATGTAGATGAATTCCAGCCTTTAAAAGTTTTATAAACAGGTTTAACTTCGAATTGGTGATCGGATAAGGTTGGTAAATAATCAATTTTTTTACCATCTAAATCATATTCAACGCAAACTTTAATTTCGTCAAATTGATCAAGTACATCTAATTTTGTTAAAGCTATTCCATTGATTCCTGATGTTTTGATTGTTTGCCTAACAAGCACTCCATCAAACCAACCACACCTTCTCTTTCTGCTAGTTACAGTTCCAAATTCCTTTCCTCTTTCTCCAAGTTTTTCTCCTACATTATTTTTTAGTTCCGTGGGGAATGGACCTTCACCTACTCTAGTAGTATAAGCTTTCGTTATTCCTAATATATAATTTATTGTATTAATTCCACATCCAGATCCTGTTGCGGCCGAAGATGCAACAGTGTTGGATGACGTTACAAAAGGATAAGTTCCGTGATCTACATCTAATAAAATTCCTTGAGCACCTTCAAATAATATTTTTTTATTATTTTTTTTAAACTCCTCTATTTTTTTCCATATTGGTTTACTATATTTTAATATCTTTGGAGCAATTTTTAAAAGATCTTCTTTAAGCTTATCTTTGCTATATTCTTCTTTACCCATGCCTTTTCTTAAAAAATTATGATGTTCAAGAAGAGTTGATAATTTTGCGTCAAGATTTTGCTCTGACAACAAATCAATAACTCTAATAGATCTACGTCCAACTTTATCTTCATATGCTGGTCCAATCCCTCTTCTAGTTGTGCCTATTTTTGGATTTTTTGTATTATCTTCTCTAATAGAATCTAACTCACTATGGATTGGTAAAATTAAAGTTGCAGACTCAGAAATAAGTAAGTTTTCTTCATTTATATCTACGCCTTTATTTTTTATTTCATTTATTTCCTCAATTAAGGACCATGGATCTATTACGACTCCATTACCAATTATTGATATTTTATTTTTTCTAACAATTCCAGAGGGTAAAAGTCTTAATTTGTATGTTTTGCCATCTATAACTAAAGTATGTCCAGCATTATGACCTCCTTGAAACCTTATTACAACATCAGCTTCACTTGAAAGCCAGTCTACAATTTTTCCCTTTCCTTCATCTCCCCATTGAGATCCAACTACTACAACATTTTTCATCAAAATTTTTTCTTTATGTTAATTGAATTGAGGTGATTAATAGGTCCATGTCCTTTTCCATATTTCGGAGCATATTTTATTGCTTGGTTTACATACTTAATTGCCTTTTCACAAGATTTCTTTAATGATTTTCCACATGAATAATACGTGGCTATTGCTGAAGATAGTGTGCATCCTGTTCCATGGGTATGTTTTGAATTAATTTTTTTATTTTTAAAAACAAAAGTTTTATTTTTTTCTAAAAATATATCGTACGTAATCTTTGAATTGAGATGTCCTCCTTTAATTAATACACTTTTTGCACCAATATTTAGTATCTTTTTTCCTGCAATAATCATATCTCTTTTTGAAAGAATTTTATGACCTGCTAAAATTTCAGCCTCAGGAATATTTGGGGTAATTAATGATACCTTTTTTAACAATTTGTGTTTCAAAATATTAATTGATTTTTTGTCAATCAATTTAGCTCCACCTTTTGCAATCATAACTGGGTCCAAAATGATTTTTTTAACTTTAATTTTAGATATAGATTTTAATACGGTATTTATAATTTTAGTATTTCCCAGCATTCCGATTTTGATTGCATCTGGTCTAATATCTTTTGATGTAAATTCAATTTGTTTAGAAATTTCTGTATGTGATACTGAAAATATTGATGAAACTCCCATGGTGTTTTGCGATGTAACTGCTGTTAATGCGGTCATTGCATATGATCCTAGGGAAGTTACTGTTTTAATATCTGCCTGTATACCTGCACCACCAGAAGAGTCTGAGCCAGCAATAATCAATATTTTTGATTTTATTTTCAATTTAATTAAAAGATTTTTTTACTAATTTAACACACTTTGCCATTAATTTTTTATTAATTGATTCACACATTATTCTTATTTTTGGCTCTGTTCCTGATGCTCTAACCAAAATTCTACCATTATCTTTTAAGAGAGTTTTTGCTTTAATTATAGATTTTTTACATTTCTTAGAGTTAATAACTGATTTATCTTTTACATTAACATTGACTAGTTGCTGTGGTATTTGATTAAAATTATTAAATAGATCGCTCGCTTTTTTACCTTTTCTCATAGAATAAAGAATTTCCAACGCAACAAGCAAACCATCTCCTGTTGTTGCAAAATTACCCAAAATAATATGTCCTGATTGTTCGCCACCCAAATTACACTTATTTTTTTTCATTGATTCTTTGACGTAACGGTCTCCAACATTTGTCCTAATAAATTTTATTTTTTTTTTTTTAAATAATTTTTCTAGACCATAATTCGACATTAGTGTACCTACAACTCCACCTTTTAAGATTCTTTTTTGTTTCCATCGTAAAGCAATCATAGCAATAATTTGATCTCCATCAATTATCCTTCCTTTTTCATCACATATTATAATTCTATCTGCATCTCCATCCAAAGAAATTCCCAGATCTACTTTTTTTCTAATTGAATATGATCTAATTTTATTTGGAAAAGTTGAACCACAATTTAGGTTTATATTTAAGCCATTTGGAGAGGTTCCAACGGAATAAACTTTGGCGCCTAAAGATTTTAGAATATTAGGTCCAGACTTATAGCCAGCTCCATTTGCACAATCAATTGCAATTTTAAGACCTTTTAACGAAAAATCTTTTGGGAAATTTTTTTTTAAGATATTGATATAATTTTCATTTGCATTTTCTAGTCTTTTTACTCTACCCAAAATATTTGGTTTAATTAAATTCTTTGAAATTTTTGTATCAATTAATTTTTCTATTTTTTTTTCTATATTATCTGACAATTTTAATCCATCTGGTCCAAATAACTTTAGTCCATTATCATAGAAAGGATTATGTGATGCTGTTATCATAATTCCTAAATTAGCATTCATTTTTTTTGTAAGCATAGCAAGCCCATTGGTGGGCAGAGGGCCTAGAGTAAAAACATGCATTCCAGCTGAAGCTAATCCTGATACTAGAGCTGGCTCTAAGGTATATCCTGATAGTCTTGTATCCTTAGCAATAATTGCGGTTTGTTTTTTCTTTTTTAAATTTCTAAAATATGTTCCTGCAGCAAGACCAAATTTAAAAAACATATCACCGTTAATTTTGTTTTGGTTTACTGTTCCTCTGATACCGTCTGTACCAAAATATCTTTTGCTCATTTATTAAAAATAAGTTTATTAAATACTTTCATTGCTTGTTTTATTTCATTAACATCGTGTACTCTTAAAATTTGTACTCCTTGTAATATTGCATATATACATGAAGATGTTGTTCCACCTATTCTTTGTTCACTATCATTACTTCCTGATAATTCTTTTATAAATCTTTTTTTTGATAAGCCTAACATTACTGGAAAGCCTAAGCTGTGAAAAATAGAAATTTGATTTAATATAGTAATATTATGTTTCAAATTTTTTCCAAATCCAATGCCTGGATCTAAAATAATATTTTTATGGTTAATTTTATTTATTTTTAAAAATTCTAATTTTTTTTCAAAAAAATCATATATATCTAGAATTACATTTTTATATTTTGGATTTTTTTGCATTGTTTTAGGTGTTCCTTGCATATGATGTAAAACAAACGGAATTTTTGATGTCTTTAATATATTTATCATTTTACTATCATGTTTTAATCCTGACACGTCATTAAGGAGATTTACCTTAAGTGGTAAAGATTTTTTTAATATAAAACTTTTCCTGGTATCTAGTGAAACAATAATATTATTTTTTTTTGCATACTTTAATTTTGATGCAATTCTATTCCACTCTGTTACGCTATCTATTGTATCTGAATTTGGTCGAGTTGACTCTCCACCTATATCTATTATTTCTGCACCATCTTTGTGAAGTTTTTTTATTTGCTTGAAAGCTAAAGAAGATTTTAGATATTTTCCTCCATCAGAAAAACTATCTGGGGTAGCATTTAATATACCCATTAATAATGGAAAAGATTTAAATTTTATTTTCGAAATTCTTTTTACTTTTGTAATTTTATTTAAATCATTAATTACTTTTTTTTTTAGTTTTAGTGGAAGTTTTTTAATATTTTTAATTTTAATTTTTTTTTTTGTTTTCCTACTTATCAATTCAATTGTATCAAATGAAATTAATTTATTTCCATTAAGGGGAAGGCTAAATTTTTTTTTTACTTTATCTTCTGATATACTGCCGTAATAAAAATTACACGCTCTTGTGTAATATTTTATCATTTTATTAATGAACTATTTTTGGCTTTAGTCCAATAGACCCTAGTGCAGAGTCTTTATTGTCATTATCATTTTCTAGATCTTGTTTACTTTGTGGAAATTTGTTTTTATTAATAAGATCTTCTATTTCATCACCCGTTAAAGTTTCATAAGTCAGTAAAGCTTTAGCTATCTTATGAAGATCATCTAACTTTTCAGTAAGAATTTTCGTAGCTTTATTATAGCCTTCATCAATCAATTTTCTAACTTCTATATCAACTTTTCTAGTCATCTCTTCAGACATATTTTGTTGTCTAGCTACTGATCTACCTAGGAATATCTCTTCTTCATTTTCTCCATATTCCATCGGTCCTAACTCTTCACTCATTCCATATTTTGTAACCATTGCCTTTGCGATTTTAGTAGCTTGATTTATATCCGAGCCAGATCCTCCACCAGCTCCTGAAGTAATATTATCTTTTCCAAATATTAATTCTTCAGCAACTCTTCCACCAAAACACATGGCTATTTTTGCTTTAAATTCTTTAACGGTATATTGGTATTTGTCTCTCTCCGGTAAATTCATAACCATTCCTAGAGCTCTGCCTCTTGGAATTATAGTAGCTTTATGGATAGGATCAGAATTTTTTAAATTAAATGATACAATAGCATGACCACCTTCGTGATATGCAGTAAGTTTCTTCTCATCCTCGGTCATTACCATTGATCTTCTTTCTGCACCCATCATTACTTTGTCTTTTGCTTCTTCAAATTCTTGAAAAGTTACTATTCTTTTATTTTTTCTAGCAGCTAGTAAAGCTGCTTCATTTACTAGATTTGCAAGATCAGCTCCTGAAAATCCTGGAGTACCTCTAGCAATTGTTCTTAAATTAACGTCTGGTGACATGTTAATTTTTTTAGCATGTACCTTTAATATTTTTTCTCTTCCAATAATATCAGGATTTGAGACTACAACTTGTCTGTCAAATCTTCCCGGCCTTAAAAGAGCTGGATCAAGAACATCAGGTCTGTTTGTTGCTGCAATAATTATAACTCCCTCGTTTGTATCAAAACCATCCATTTCTACTAAAAGCTGATTTAGAGTTTGCTCTCTTTCATCATTTCCACCTCCAAGTCCTGCTCCTCTGCTTCTTCCTACTGCATCAATCTCATCAATGAAAATAATGCATGGTGAGTGTTTTTTTCCTTGTTCAAACATGTCTCTAACTCTAGATGCGCCAACACCTACAAACATTTCAACGAAATCTGAACCAGATATTGTAAAAAAAGGTACATCTGCTTCTCCAGCTATTGCTCTAGCCAATAAAGTTTTACCTGTTCCGGGAGGTCCAACTAATAAACATCCTCTTGGAATTTTTCCTCCAAGTCTACTAAATTTTCTTGGATCTTTTAAAAATTCTACCACTTCCTCAACTTCTTCTTTTGCTTCTTCTACGCCAGCAACATCTTTAAAAGTAACTTTTCCTTTAAGTTCATTCATTAATTTTGCTTTTGATCTTCCAAATCCCATTGCTCCACCTTTGCCTCCTTGCATTTGTCTCATAAAGAAAATCCACACCGCAATTAATAGAAGCATTGGAAACCATGAAAGTAAAACACCTAAAAGCGAAGGCATTTTTTCTTCTAAAGGCGATGCTGAAATGCTTACACCTCTCTCTGATAGTTTTTCAATTAGATTGGGATCGTTAGGCACATACGTTGAAAATTTTTGTCCATTTGAAAATACACCGTTTACATTATTACCTTGTATTTCTACTTGAACTACACGACCATTTTCAACTTCAGATAAAAATTCTGAAAAAATAATTTTATTGCTTTGGTTGTTAAATGATCCTTGCGGATTTTTAAACATATTGTATAGCCCTAAAGTTAATAAGACTATAATTGCCCACATAGCTAAATTTTTTAAATTCATAATTAATTATATAACTTAATTAAGTGTTATTATAAATTAAACAAGTGTCAAAATGTGGCAAATCTAATGTTTTTTTGTTTTTTCCCTCGAAACTAATACAGAATTATGTATTTTTTCAATAATTGTGCCACCTAGTGTCAATTTAGTATATTTTTTATAATTTAAATCATTAATCAAATTAATCATTTTTTTTCCTCGAGGAGGATAATGTTTTTTAGATATTTTTCTAAATAATAACGACAAAGATCTAAATACAATTTCTTTTGGCATTAAAAAAAATTTTGAATTAATTAAATATTTATTTTTTAACAAAAAAGCAACATTTTCTCTAATGTTATATTCAACTATTTCGTTAATTGCTTCAGTAGTAGAGGCCAAATTATTAATAGTAAGATTTAATTTTTTTAAATCCAACCCTTCATTTTTTAAATTTAAAATTAATTTTCTTATTCTAACTCTCTGGAATCTATCTTGTTCATTTGATGGATCTTTAATGTAAAATTTAAATACTTTTTTTGATATATAAATTAGATCTTGTTTATTTAAATTTAACAAGGGTCTAAACACTCTAATTTTATTATTTTTATGATCAAATCTATTTTCAATTTTTGAGAAAGATGACAGCCCTTCTGTTCCAGATCCTCTGAGCAATCTACTAAAAAAAGTTTCATAAATATCTTCTTGATGATGTCCAAAAAGAACTATTTTAATATTTGATTTTGTACATTCATTAAATAAAAGCTCATATCTTTTCTTTCTTGCTAAGCTTTGTATGTTGGACTTTGGTTTTTTTCCTTTCCAATGTAAAATTTTTAAATCTATTTCATTTAACTTTAAAATATTTTTTACAGATATAGCTTCTTCGTACGAATTATTTCTCAATCCATGATTAATTAAGTAAAACGAAGCATGTATGTTTATTTTTTTTTTGAATTTATAGCATAATACCAGAAAAGATAATGCTAAGCTATCTGACCCTCCTGAAACAGAAACCGCTACTTTATTTGGATATTTCAAATTTTCAAAATTTTTTTCAAAATTTTTATAAATTTTAAAAATCTTTTTATCTTTAAGAAATTTATTAAAATTTAATTTTCTAGGTATTATTTTTGCACTCAAACTTTTTTTCTTCATATTTAGCTTTTAGAAGAATAGATTGGGATGCTTTTGGATATTCTTTTTCTAAACTTGTTATCATCATGCAGCCTTGATCTTTTTCTCCAATTTGAACTAATGATACACCTAATTTAAGTAAATTATCAGGTGCTTTTTCACTTTCTGGATATTTCTGATAACCTTCTAAATAAGCTGATGCTGCATCTACGTATAACTGTCTTATTCTAAAAGTTTCCGCAAACCAATATTGAGCATTTCCAGCAAGTTCATGATTTGGATTTGTTTGTACAAATTCTTTTAACGCTCTTTCGGCGGTATTATAATCACCAACATTTAAAAAGCTCTTTGCAAACTCATATTGTTCTTCAGTTGAAGTGTCTGGTAAAAGTTTTTCCATATTCTCAACATTTTCTAACACTACAGTTGAAGTTGAGTCAATGGATTGTGTTTGTTGTGTAGTTGATGACGTGGTCATATCTTTATATGAAATACTTCCTAAATCTTGTGGCTCAGAAGTTCCAGGCAAAATTTTATTTTTATCAGAGTCATATTCATTTGTTTGTAAACTAGCTACACCATTGCTAACAACATTTCCTATTGTTTTTTCAACTTGTTCAAAACGCAATTGGTTATCAGACTGTAGCTTTGTCAGCCTGTTAGAAAGTTTATCAAGCTTAAAATTAATCTCTTCAAATTTATTTGTTAAATCTCTAAATTGATTTTCAATTTCAGATAATTTTAAAAGATGCCTTGTTAAAGCTTCCTCTGAATTGTTGCCTGCAAATGTTCCCTCTTCATTATTATCTATATTTTTTTTTTCAAAAGATTCAGAGTACACTGCTCTTTCCAGTGTTTTTATATCTTGTTGCAAGGCCTCTAAAATTTGTATTAAGTTATGATTGTCAGAATACGATTTGTTGGAACCTACATTAAACAAAATAATTATTAACAATAAGTTTAATAAATATTTTCTAATCATAATTAAGAATAGTTTTTAGATATAATGATGGCAAAAAAAAGACCCACTACTTTTTTTAAAGTAATGGGTCTTTAAATACAAATAATATTGTTTAGTTTGCTTTTACTGTTACAGATCTTCTATTTTTAGACCATGACAATGGGTTTGAGCCAGAATCAACAGGTCTTTCTTTTCCATAACTAATAACTGAAATTCTATTTTCAGAAATACCATAAGTCATCAAATAGTCTTTCGCAGCGTTTGCTCTTCTTTCTCCTAATGCTAAGTTATATTCTCTAGTTCCTCTTTCGTCTGCATGACCTTCTAGAACTACATTGATGTCAGAATTTTTTCTTAACCAAGCTGCTTGCTTTCTTAAAGTGTCTCTTGAAGCAGTAGTTAAAACTGACTCGTTAGTTGCAAAGAACACTCTGTCTGGAACACCGTCAGCTAAATATTCAACTGTGTCTGTTCCTGTATAAACGTCGCCCTGAAGTTGTGAATCAATTTTTGCTGCTTTTTGAGTTGCACAAGCTGATAAAAGTAGTGCAAAAATTGAAGCTAAGATTAAATTGTAAGTTGACTTTGTAAATATCATACTGCTCCTTAAATTCTTTTTTTTAACGTATTAATTTCACAAATATTTAAATCTTTCAAGATAAGAAATCATTAAATATTGCTATTTTTTTAAGATATTGGCTAATTAGTTAACAATGAGGACCAAGATGGGTCTGATGCATCGGTTTCTGTAATAACTTGTCTTTCATTATAGCCTGTAAGATCTATAGACCATAATTTAGCTGAAAAGCCTTCTCCTTCACTATTAGATTTTGTCTCTCTATAAAAAATTAATACTCTACCATTTGGAGACCATGATGGAGCCTCTTGATAGTAATTTTCTGTTAACAATCTTTCTCCAGTTCCATCTGTTCTCATTACACCTATGTAAAATTTCCCTTTGTGAAGTTTTGTAAATGCAATTAAATCACCACGTGGAGACCAAACTGGCGTTCCATACAACCCATTTCCAAAAGAAACTCTCTTTACATTAGAGCCATCACTTTTCATGACATATATCTGTTGATAGCCACTTCTATCAGAGTTGAAAGTTATATACTTGCCATTTGGAGAATAAGATGGAGATGTATCGATAGATGGATGATTTGTTATTCTTTCAACAATTCTATTTTCTAAATCCATTGTATAAATATCAGAGTTTCCATCTTTAGCAAAACTCATAATTATTTTTTTTCCATCAGGAGAAAATCTTGGAGCAAAAGTCATTCCTGGAAAATCACCAACTACTTCTTGTATTCCAGTTTCTATATCTAATAAATAAACTCTTGGAAGATTTTTAAAATAAGAAAGATATGTGACCATTTGATTAGTTGGGTTAAATCTTGGAGTTAATACTAACTCATTACCTAAGGTAAGATACTTTGTATTAAACCCATCTTGATCCATAATAGCAAGTTTCTTTATTCGTTTAGTTTTAGGACCCTTTTCAGATACATAAATTATTCTTGTATCGAAATATCCTTTCTCACCTGTTAATCTATGATAAATTTTATCTGAAATTATATGACCTATTCTTCTCCAATTGTTTGGAACGGTAGTAAATGCTAATGCTAACATTTCTCTTGCGGCTAAAACATCCCATAATCTAAATTCTACTCTTACTTTGCCTTCCCTATATTCTACTTTACCTGTAATTAGTGCTTGTGCTTTAATTAATGACCAGTCTTCAAATCTAGGCTTCAAGTGAGCTACATCGGGTTTTTGTAAAAATGCTTTTCTCTCTAAAGGGTTAAATAGACCAGTAGATTTTAGGTTGTTCTCAATTACTGATGAAATCTTATGCTTATTTATAATTGAATTAAACTGTTTTAAATTATTATAGTTAAAAGTGTAAACTGTATTCTTTAGAATTGAGGGTACACCATCAGTATTTAGGCCAGATAAGAGATGATCTTTAAGTGAGTTTTTTTTTGTTAAATTTGAAGAAAGATACCAATCATGCCATCCATGATATCCACAAATAGCAATTTTGGTTCTTTTATTGAATGCTCTTGAAATTCTAATCGCCATAGCATTTGCTTCACCTCCGGTTCTTGCAAATTTAGCAGCTTGTGACCATTTGTGCATTTTAATCAATTTTTTTGCCAACATTTGCTCTTCAACACAGTTTAACGTTGACATATTTCCTTGATGTATTGAAT
>CACIBQ010000002.1 GCA_902584915.1 uncultured Pelagibacteraceae bacterium | reverse complement strand
AAAAGAGTTGTTAAAATTAGCAAAGAAAAAAAAATTATATATAGGCAATGCGCCAGATACATTTTTAGGAGGAGGAAATCAAAAATCTAAAGAACTCATAGAAAAAAATTTGATTGGTAAGATTAATTTAGGAAATGCAATTTTTGCCTTCCCAGGAGTTCAATCTTATCATCCTAACCCTGAACCATGGTTTGCAAAAAAAGAAGGAGGACCAGTAATTGATATGGGTCCATATTATTTAACTGCTTTAGTTAATTTGTTAGGTCCAGCAAAAGAAGTAAGCGGTAGTTTAATGAAAGGTGTAAAAACAAGAACTATAGGAATAGGGCCTAAAAAAAGAAGAAAGTTTAAAGTAAAATGTCCGACAACATACCTATCAACTATTGTTTTTGAAAATAAATCGATAATTAGATTAACATTGTCATTCGATGTAATTGCTCATCAAAGAAACCATATAGAGTTATATGCAACAAAAGGATCTATAATTATTCCAGATCCTAATATGTTTGGTGGATCTGTATTTGTATGTAAAAAACTGGGTCAACCTTGGAAAGAATATAAAACTGGAAAAATGCCACTTGGAAAAATTAATATAAGAACAAAAAGTTTAAGAGCAAATGAGTCATCAATAAATGCTAATTATAGAGGTGTAGGACTAGCAGAGATGGCGTATTGTATTGAAAATAAAAAAGTAAACAGATGCAATGGTGAACTATCTTTACACGTATTAGATATTATCCAATCTACTATGAAAGCATCAGTTACAGGTATAAAACAAAAGATAAAAACAACATGCAAAATACCAAAAAAATTTACTTTAAAAGAAATAAAAAAAATATTGAAATAAGTTATGCAAATAGGAATTGATGTTGGTGCAACAAAGATAGAATATATATTACTACATGATAATGGAGAAGAGTCCGGTAGATCAAGAATAGATTGTCCAAAAAACTACGAGTCAGTAATAAAAAGTATTAGTGATATTGTAAAAAAAATTGAAAAAGAAAACAAAAAAAGAATTACCCATTGGAGTTTGTCATCCAGGCATACACTCTATTCAAACAGGCTTAATAAAAAACTCTCCAAATTGTGATTGGATAAATAATAAACCTTTTCAAAAAGATTTAAGACAAGCAATTGGCAGAGAAGTATTTTGTGAAAATGATGCAAACTGTTTTACTTTATCAGAAGCTATAGATGGATCTGGAAAACATTATAAGATTGTTTTTGGTGTAATTTTAGGTTCTGGCGTAGGTGGAGGCTTAGTAATTGATAAAAAAATTGTAACAGGTCCTCATGGTATAACAGGTGAATGGGGGCATAATCAACTACCGTTGATCGGAAAAGAAACGATTATAAAAAAAAGCTAATTTAAGAGAAGGAGAGATAGAAAGTTCAATATCTGGCTTAAGCATGTCTAAAAAAATTTAAGAAAGAATTTAAAAAAGATCTTAGAGCCAATGAAATTTTTGAACTGTATAGAAAACATGATATAGATGCTGAAAAAATAGTTGAAGAATTCAAGGATAATTTATCGATGGCAATAGCATCGGTTGTAAATATATTAGATCCTGATGTTTTTATTTTTGGAGGTGGTTTATCAAATGAAATTGATTTTTTTAACGAAATTCAGTCAAAAGTAAGAAAATTTGTTGCTGGGAACGAATTTGAAGGAATTTTTTTAAAACCCAAGTTTGGCGATGCAAGTGGTGTGAGAGGAGCTGCAAGACTAGGAAGAAATATTAATTATTAAATTGCATAAAAAAAAGAGAACAAATGAAATTATTAAGAATAGGTAAATTTGGTTTTGAAAAGCCTGCAGTTATAGATGATCAAAATAACTTTAGAGATTTATCTTCGGTAATTACAGATTTGAAACCTGAGACATTAAATTTTAATACAATTCAAAAAATTAAAAGCTTAGATTTATCAAAACTTTCTATTATATCTAAAGATCAAAGAATTGGATCTTGTATAAAAAATCCAGGAAAATTTGTAGCAATAGGTTTGAATTATTCTGATCATGCAAAAGAAACTGGTCTTGAAATTCCTAAAGAGCCGATCGTATTTATGAAGGCACCTAGCTGTATAACTGGACCAAATGATAACATTGAACTAGTTAGTTATTCTAAAAAATTAGATTGGGAAGTTGAATTGGGTTTTGTTATTGGAAAAGAAACAAAAAATATTGAAGAAAAAGATGCGCCAAATCATATTCTTGGATACTGCATAGTTAATGATTTAAGCGAAAGAGAATGGCAAATAGAAAAGCTAGGACAATGGGTAAAAGGAAAATCACATGATACTTTTGGTCCAATTGGACCTTATTTTGTTACAAGCGATGAAATCCCGGATGTTAATAACTTAAATCTAAGCTTAGATGTGAATGGAACGAGAATGCAAACAGGTAATACGAATAATATGATATTTAATGTAAATTTCATTACTTCTTATTTGAGTAAATTCATGTCTTTACAGGCAGGCGATATTATAACTACAGGTACACCGCCAGGTGTAGGTATGGGAAAAAAGCCACAGGTCTTTTTAAAATCTGGCGATATAATGAAATTATCTATTGATAACTTAGGAGAACAAGTTTCTAAAGTAGTATCTATCTAATTAGTAAAAATTTATGACTGAATTATTTATAGCTTTTGGAGCAGGATTATTAAGTTTTTTGTCTCCATGTGTATTACCATTAATACCAGGTTATATTTCATATATTTCTGGAACAACATATGATGAACTTTTGGAAAGAAAAATTAAAGTTTATCCATTAATATTTTTTACAATTGGTTTTTCAATTGTATTTATACTCTTTGGAGCCGCAGCTACATTTATAGGTCAATTATTTTTAAGTTATTCTAATGAATTAAGAATTATTGCAGGAATAGTAATACTTATTTTTTCATTTCATATTTTAGGTTTTTTGAATGTGAAAATTTTTAATTATGAAAAAAAATTTCAAGTTTCAAATAATAATATTTTTTTTGGACCTATTGTATTAGGAATGGCATTTGGTTTTGGGTGGACACCATGTATAGGGCCAATTTTGGGATCTATTCTAGTTTTAGCAACAACAGAAGAATCTTTATCGAAAGGTATAATTCTTTTAGTTTTTTATTCATTAGGATTAGCAATTCCTTTTGTAATTTCAGGTTTACTCATACAAAAATTTATAAATGTATCAAAAAAATTAAAATCAAATATGAAACTTGTAGTAAACATAAGTGGGTATTTATTATTAGTAACTGGAATTTTGATACTAACAAATCAATTACAAGTTTTAGGTTTTTATTTAATTGAATATTTTCCTATACTACAAAAACTCGGTTGATTATTTTTTATCTGGTTTAGTAAATACTATTAACATTACCCCAACAATAATAACAGCTCCACCAATAAATAATTCTTTAGTTGGTTCTTCTCCTAAAAGAAAAATTGCAGCTAATAGTCCAGTAGGAGGTATACCCATGGTTACTATAGGTAAAACTTTGTACAAAGGGTTATTTTTTAAAACATAATAGAAGCAACCGTATGTTATTGGCTGCATAATAAATCCTAAATAAAATGCAATCATCCAACTTTCAAAAGGTGCATTCTTAAAGTAGTTAATTGTATTACCGTCAAATATAGCTGAAAGTCCAATTAATATTGGGCCAGAAAAAAAACCTAGCCATGCAACTAGCGCTAAAGGATTTAATTCTTTACTTAATGGTTTTACTAGAACTTGTCCTAGAGCCCAAACGCCCGATCCTATTATTACTAAAGTTACACCAAAAAATTTTCCGTCTAAATTAGGTGAGCCGGTTAAAATATAAACACCAACAAATGCAATACTTATTCCCATCAAAGCTCTTACTGTTGGTTTTTCTTTAAGTAAAAAATAAGCAAAAACTACTCCAAAAGGAACTTCTGTTTGAACAAGTAACACAGCAGCTGAGGCATCTATTAAACTTAAACCAGTATAGGTAATACTGTACTGCAAAGTATTTGCTATTAGAGATACAATAAATATTTTTTTAAGAAAGCCTTTTGGTATTGGAAACCACCATATTAAAAGTGATGCCACAAAAGTAAATCGCAAACCCATTAATAAAAAAGGAGGTAAGTGCTCCATCGCTGGCTTTGCTATAACAAAACCAAATCCTAAGAAAATTGGAACTAGTGCCGCTATTAATGAGTCACGAAGTGTCAAATTTTGAATTTTCTTTTTAAATGTCTTAATTTACCTTCAGTACTATCAAAATCTATATAACAGCCTTGTAGAAATCTTTTTCCTTCACTTGGATCAAATTTTGTTCTTCCATGTAAAACTCTATAATTATCCATCATCATAAGATCCTTCGAGGTTAGTTTAAATTCTATTCTATTTTTTTTAGAGTTATATAAATCAGACAGTTTTTTTCGAGACTTGTAATATAAATCTAATTTATCTTTTTCTAACATTGGAACATAATCTAGTCTTGGGCTAAATCTTACTTGTTTAAACTCTTTATTTTCATCTAAATGAATCAATTCTGACCAATCTTCTAATACCACACTTTTATCAGTAAATTTAAATCTGACTTTTACTTCAGAAAGAATTTTATATGCTTCTGGATCTTCTTTTTTAAGATTTTCTGTAACTGTATAACCGTCTACAAGTGTTGATAGTCCGCCACTAACTTCACTTTCTATACAATGTAATAACTGTATACACGGAACTGGATTTCTGTAAGGGTTATCAGTATGTGGGCTTAAGTGTAAAGTAGTATAAGCTAAATCGTTTGGATTTGACTTAGATTTAACATTAAAATGTTCACCAAAATTAGTTCTTCTTACACTACCAATAGAATTTGCAAATTTAACAATATAATTATTTTCTGTAGGAACATTTTTTATAATAACAAAACCATATTCATAAAAAGATATTAATAAGTCGTGCATTTCTTTCGATTCATAAAAATTTTCTTTATATGTAAAATTTTTTATTTTTCTTAATGATGAATCCCATTTTTTTTTAGTAATTGATTTTATTACTGTGTCTTTATTTGAAAATTCAGATTCAAGTTTATTTATATCCAGTTTAGAGCTAACACCATCGTTAAAATCAACTTCAAGAAAACCATTTTTAATTTCAGCTTTTTTAATAATTATTTCACCAGTCATAGTTGAAGGATCAAATAATCTTTGTTGTGTACCTTTATCTAAAAACTCATCACCATCGACTCTTTCTCTAAGCCAGAAAGGATGTATTTCTTGAACAGAATTTCCATTATTTATAAAAATTTTGTTTTTACTTAGTTCAATTTTCATAAGGTTTTTCGAGCATTATTTAAAATTATCCTTTAATCAAGATAAATAAAATAGTATGTGATCATTTAATGTCTGAATTGAATTCAAAAAACATCACAGTTTTTGCTAATTTTTTAAACCGATTAGCAAAGGATATGACAAAGTTATATTACTCCAAACTTAATAAGCCTTTCAAAGTTGATAATAAATTAAAAGGAAAAGGATATGATCCAGTTACTACAGCTGATAGAGCTTTTGAAAAATTTATAAGATCTAAAATTAAAAAAAAATTTCCAACTCATGAAATTATTGGTGAAGAGTTTGGTTATAAAAAAACCAAAAGTGATTTTACTTGGATCATCGACCCAATAGATGGAACAAGATCGTTTGTAGTTGGTAATCCAACTTGGAGTAATTTAATTTCACTTAACTACAATGGGAATCCAGTTGTCGGATTGGCTAATTTCCCAAAACTAAAAAAGTATTATTTAAATACTTCAAGAAAAATAGCTTATGTTGTAGAAAATGGAAAAAGAAGAAAAATATCGGTTAATAAAAAAGCAAGTTTTAGTAATATGAAAGTTTCAGGAGCATTCCACGGATGGTTATCTCTAAAAAAACAAAGTAAAATTCCTAAGCTTTTAAAACTTATGCAGTTTCCATGTAATGATGCTTTGAGTTATGTACATCTATGTGAAGGAAAAATTGATGTAGTGATGCAATGTCAAAATAAAATATGGGATATTCATCCACTAATTCCAATCATAAAAGCATCAGGTGGCATAGCAACAACTTGGAAAAATGAAAGTGCAAATAAAGCTGGCAATGTTTTAATTTCTGCTAACAAATCTATCCACAAAAAAATTCTAGAACTTTTAAAACCTGCATTAAGATAAAAAAAAATGAAGATATTAGTTCTACAACATATCAAAATAGAAGATCCTGGTTATATAAAAGATTTAATGATCAAGGATGGAGTTGAGCTAACAACAATAGAATTAGACGAAGGAGAAAAAATTCCAAATGATCTTTCAAAATTTGACGCTATGTTTTGTATGGGGGGTCCTATGGACACTTGGATGGAAAAAAAACATCCATGGTTAGTTGATGAAAAAAAAGCAATAAAAGAATTTGTTGTTAATTTACAAAAACCTTATTTAGGTTTTTGTCTTGGTTGCCAACTTTTAGGAGAAGTTGTTGGTGGAAAAGTTGTAAAATCTAAACCATCAGAAATCGGTATTTTGGAAATAGATTTTATTAAATCAAAAAATAATGATCTACTTTTCTCAAGCTTTCCAGATAAAATCAAATCTTTACAATGGCATTCATACGAAGTTGTAGATTTAGAAAAAAAGAAAGATGTTACTTTAATAGCATCTTCTGCAGTTACTAAGTATCAAATTTTTAGATATAAAAAACATGCTTATGGAATACAATTTCATATCGAAATTAAAGACACAACAGTTAATGAGTGGGGATGTGTACCAGAATATAAGTCGGCACTTGAAAAAGAACTTGGCCATGATGCATTAGAAAAGTTTGATCTGGCAGCTAAAGAAAATATGGCAAATATGAATAAATATTCGCAAATACTCTACAATAACTTCAAAAAACTCGCACAATAAATCATCTTTCCTTTTTAAATAATTATAACTACACTTTTAAAAAAAAAATATTGGAGGGAAAATGAATTTAAGATTTATATCAAGAATTCTCCTGGCTGTTTTTCTTATTTTTGCATCAAATACTTCATTTGCGAAAGTAATTAAATGGTCAATGCAAGGAGATAGTTTAACACTAGATCCTCATGCACAAAACGAAGGTCCAACTACTCAAGTATCAAGACAAGTTTATGAAGCTCTTGTAACAAGAGGATTGGACATGTCAATTGGACCTCAACTAGCAACCAAATGGAAAGCAGTTGATCCAAATACATGGTACTTTTTTTTAAGAAACGATGTAAAATTTTCTAATGGACAAAAAATGACATCTGAAGATGTTGTTTTTAGTATATTAAGAGCAAAACAACCTACATCAGACTTTAAAGAATATATTAGTACTATTTCAGGCGTTAAAGCGATTGATGACTATACAATTCAAATAAAAACTAGTAAGCCAAACCCAATTCTTTTAAACCAATTGTCAAATATATTCATTATGTCTAAGCAATGGGCAAGTGAAAATTTTGCAGTTGTTCCTCAAAACTGGGATGCTGGACAAGAAACATTTTCAGCAGTTAATGCAATGGGTACTGGTCCATTTAAAATTACTTTAAGAGAACCAAATACAAAAACAGTTTTCAAAAAGAATAAAAAATGGTGGGGTAATGTTGAGCATAATATTACTGAAATACAATTACTTCCGATAAAAAATGCTGCAACAAGAGTTGCTGCACTATTATCAGGAGAAATTGATATAGTAACTGATGCACCTGTTCAAGACTTGGCGCGTATTTCATCTTCCGCTGGACATAAAGTTGAAAGTACTCCACAGATGCGTACAATTTTTCTTGGAATGGATCAAGCTGCTGATCAATTAAGATCAGGAAATACTGGTGATAATCCATTTAAGAAAAAAGAAGTAAGACAAGCACTTTACCAAGCAATTGATATAGAAGCTATCAAGAAAAAAGTTATGAGAGGTCTGAGTGAACCGGCTGGAATTATAACGTTCCCAGGTGTTACTGGTTATACCAAAGCACTTGATAAAAGATTACCTTATGACGTTGAAGCAGCTAAAAAATTATTAGCGGATGCAGGTTATCCAAATGGTTTTGATGTTGAACTTAGATGTCCTAATGACAGATATGTAAATGACGAAGCTATTTGCACAGCTGTTGTAGGTATGCTTGGAAAAATAGGTGTTAATGTAAACCTTTTTGCACAAACTAAAAGTAAACATTTCAAAGAACTTAAAGACAACCAAGGTGACTTTTATATGTTAGGTTGGGGTGTTCCAACTTTAGACAGTCACTATGTGTTCCATTATTTATATGAATCTGGAGCTAGCTGGAATAAAGTTAACTTTAGTAATGCAGATGTAGATGCTGCAATTAGAGTAATGGAAGGTGAAGTTGATCTAGAAAAAAGAAATGCTGCTATAGCTAAAGCTTGGCAAATTGTAAAAGATGATATTGCTTATCTTCCTTTACACCACCAAGTAATTTCTTGGGCATCTAAAACAAACGTAGATGTTCCTATAAGACCTAATAATGAACCATTATTTAGGTTTTCTAGAGTAAATTAAATTAATATTTTACAAGCCCTTTTTTTAAAAAAGGGCTTGTAATTAAAGTTTTCATAAATTGATAAAGTATTTTTTTAAACGTCTGTTTCAATCAGCGATCGTGATGTTGATTGTTGCTTTTGTTTCTTTTTCATTGTTTAATTTTGTTGGTGATCCAATTAATAATATGGTTGGAGAAGAAACATCAGATGAAGAAAGATCCGAACTAAGAGAGTCTTTAGGACTTAATGATCCAATACATATTCAATTTTCTAGGTTCGTAGTAAATGCAACAAAGGGAGAATTCGGAATTTCTTACCAATTAAGAAGACCAGTTTCTGAATTAATTTCTGAGAGATTGCCAGCAACGATTGAGCTTGTTTTAATTTCTGCATTAATTGCATTGGTATCTGGCACGCTATTAGGCGTTTATACAGGTATAAATCGAAAAGGTTTTTTGAGTGATGCTATATTAGCCATTTCTTTACTGGGCGTCTCACTCCCCACATTCGTAATTGGTATACTATTTATTTATCTTTTTGCTGTGATTTTGGGAGTATTACCTTCTTTTGGTAGAGGAGAAGTTGTCAGTCTTGGTTATTGGTCTACAGGTTTTTTAACTTTATCTGGAATAAAAGCTATAATTCTTCCTTCTGTAACACTTAGCCTCTTTCAAATGACTTACATCATTAGACTTGTTCGAGCAGAAATGATGGAAATTTTGCAAACTGACTATATTAAATTTGCAAGAGCTAGAGGTATAAGTGAAAAAAGTATTCATTATAAACATGCATTAAAAAATGGATTAATACCTGTAATTACAATTGCAGGGATAAACATTGGCACCTTAATTGCATTTTCAATAATAACAGAAACTGTTTTTCAATGGCCTGGCATGGGATTTTTATTTATTCAGGCTGTTCAATTCGTAGATATACCAATTATGTCTGCATACTTGGTTTTTATAGCATTTGTTTTTGTAATGATAAATTTCATTGTAGATATTTTGTATTACTTCATTGACCCACGAATTAGAGTTAAAGCGGAGGCAGTAAGTGGATAATAAAAATTTAACATTTTTAAATAGAATAAAAGATAGCGATATTTACTTTAGTTTTATAAAATCACCTACAGCTATATTATCTACTATTATTTTAATTATAATTTTCTTTTGTTCTTTTTTTGTTGAACTTGTAACGCCATATAATCCATTTGATCCATCATCATTATCTTTAATGGATGCATTTACCCCACCTTCATGGACCGAGGATGGTCTTGCTAAATTTATTTTAGGAACAGACGGTCAAGGTAGAGATATGTTGGCAACAATTCTTTATGGATCTAGAATTTCTTTAATTGTAGGTTTTTCTGCAGTTATATTTGCCTTAGTTTTGGGGGTAGGACTAGGATTAAGTGCGGGATATTTTGGAGGAAGGTACGAAATGATTGTTATGAGATTAACAGATGTACAATTAACTGTACCAAGTATTTTAATGGCTCTTTTAGTTGATGGAATTGCACGTGGAATTATTTCAAGGGAATTGCATGATGAAATGGCAATTTATGTTTTAATTTTCGCAATTGGAATTTCCGAATGGCCTCAGTTTGCAAGAGTATCAAGAGCTGCAACTTTGGTAGAAAAAAATAAAGATTATGTTTCTGCCTCAACAATTATTGGTGTTTCAAATATAATTATTATGTTTAAACATATTTTACCAAATATAATGAGGCCAGTTTTAGTAATTGGAACAATAGGACTTGCGCTTGCAATAATAGCTGAAGCTACATTAAGCTTTTTAGGAGTTGGCGTTCCCCCAACAACGCCTTCATTAGGAACATTAATTAGGTTAGGAAACGATTTTTTATTTTCAGGTGAATGGTGGATTACATTTTTTCCAGCAATTTTTTTAGTTTTGTTAGCATTTTCAATTAACCTTTTAGGAGATTGGATGAGAGATACTCTCAATCCAAAATTAAACTAATGTCATTTTTAAAAATAAATAATTTAAGCGTTAACTATGAGATGCGAAGAGAAACAGTTTATGCAGCAAAAGAAGTAAATATAAATGTTGAAAAAGGTGAAATACTTGGCTTAGTAGGAGAATCCGGATCTGGAAAAAGTACAGTTGGTAACGCAATAATAAATCTTATAGATGAACCTGGCAAAGTATCCGGAGGATCAATAATTTTAGATGGAACAGATATTTATGAAAATCCTGATAATATTCTTAAATTAAGAGGAAAAAAAATAGGTCTTATTTTTCAAGACCCGCAAACATCTTTAAATCCTATACTTACAATAGGAGATCAGTTAATAGAAACAATCCAAACTCATTTGAAATTAACTACCGAAGAAGCAAAAAACAAAGCTACTAGCTTATTAAAAGAGGTAGGAATAAAAGATGCTGAAACTAGATTTAATAATTATCCTCATCAATTTTCAGGAGGAATGAGACAAAGAGTTGTTATTTCATTAGCTCTTTGTTGTGAGCCTGAACTTCTTATAGCTGATGAGCCAACAACAGCATTAGATGTATCAATACAATCTCAAATACTAGATTTAATCAAAAGGTTAACCAAGGAAAGAAATTTAGCAGTTATATTAATCACTCACGATATGGGAGTAATTTCTGAAACAACAGACAGGGTAGCAGTCATGAAAAATGGTGATTTAGTAGAGATTGGCCCTACTAAAGAAATATTAACAAAACCAAAAGAGATTTATACAAAAGCACTTGTAAGCTCTGTTCCTCCTACGAATAAAAAAATAAATAGATTTAAAATTATTGAAAAGGAAAACAAAACTGAAGGTGAAACTAATATTAAAATTTTAAACAGATGGACAAAAAAAGAAATTATTGATCAGGATTTAGTTAAAGTTAAAAATTTAAGCAAAACGTTTGATGATAATTTTTTCACCGAAAGTTCTAAAAATTCTGTCATGGCTGTAGACGATGTATCATTTAATATAAAAGAAGGTGAGTCTTTTGGTCTAGTTGGAGAAAGCGGAAGTGGCAAATCAACAATAGCAAAAATGATTGTTAATTTATATAGCCCAAGTGTAGGAGATATTGATTTTGACAATGTTTGTATAACTAAAATTAAAAGTAATAAAGAAATGATGAAGTTTAGAAAACAAATTCAAATGATATTTCAAGATCCTTATTCATCTTTAAATGGAAGATTAAAAGTTAAAGATATAGTTTCAGAACCTATAAAACTGCATAACCCTTCAATAAGCTCTAAAGATTTAGATAGTTATATTTATGATTTATTAGAGTCTGTTGAATTAACTCAACAATCGGCTGAACGATATCCTCATGAATTTTCAGGAGGACAAAGACAAAGAATATCTATTGCAAGAGCTCTTGCAACTCAACCGAGACTTCTTGTGTGTGATGAGCCAACCTCTGCTCTAGATGTGAGTATTCAAGCTCAAATACTTAACTTATTAAAAGATTTACAAGAACAATTAAATCTGACAATCTTATTTATTAGTCATGATTTACCCGTGGTAAGACAAATGTGTGATCGAATAGCGGTATTAAAAAATGGAAAGCTTTGCGAGATTTCAAAAACTGAAGAGTTGTTTAAAAATCCATCACATGAATACACAAAAGAATTATTAACTTTAATGCCAAAAATAGAATCAATTTATAACTAATGAAAAAAATAAAAGGAGGAAATAATGGAAAAATATAGTGGACGTTGTAGATGTGAAAAAGTTGCTTATAAAATAACTGGTGAGCCAACTTGGAAGGTTAATTGCAATTGCAACTGGTGTCAAACAACAAGTGGCAGCGCATTTAGATCATTTGTATTGTTTAAGCAAGATGATGTTAAGTTTCTTGGTGATCGTCCCGCTTCTTATGAAGATACAACAACTGAACACGGTAGACCAATGATAAACCTATTTTGTTCTAACTGCGGTACACAAGTTGGGATTAAACTTCCTAGTAGTGAGAATCAACACATCTCTATTGGTACAATGGACCAGCGAAAAAACATAAACATTACTTGTAATATTTGGGGACAGGAGGCTCTTCAATTTACAGGTTATTCAAAAGATGCTGAAGTCTATAAGACAGGCTATTGGAATGGCACAGGAGAAAAAATGATTATAGATAGATGAAAAAAATATTACTAATCATTACTTTAAGCTTATTAACTTCAAGCAATCTATTTGCTGAGAGTTTAAATTGGTTTTTTAGTAAGTGGCTTTCTGAAAACGGACATCATCAATATTTAAATGAGCAAGGATCTCACAATCTAAATATCAAAATAAAAAATAAAGCATTATCAGCTACTAATATTGCCTATCATTCAAACCCAAACAGAGATACGCTGATTTATTATTTATGGAAATATTCATATAGAGATAGAAGTCAACATTTAAAAGAGTTTAAACCGACAAATAGTTCCTACGATTTTAAATTCAACTTAATTGAAGATAAATTTGTAAAAAAGCAAATGAAAACCAAAGGTATCCTTAGTTATTTATATTATCAAGATGGTGAAGTATTAATTGACGAACTTTCTCCCAAAGAAAGACTGGGAGAGTTTTTGAATAATGAAACAAAATTTTATTCAATGTCAATGGGTAAGTCAGTAACTTCTTATTTAGTAGGTCACGCAATATGTGAGGGTTATATTGATGGAGTTGATGCTAGAGTAAATGACTGGCCTATAATAAAAGATTCACTTTATCATGATCAAAAATTAATTAATTTTTTAAACATGAATACTGGTGATCAAAAATATATTGATGAATTTGAAGATGGTACTAGCAAATTAGGTGCATATGAAGATAGAGATATTGCAACAACCATGCGCGGTTTCTTTAACAACCAAAATACAAAAAAATCTAAGCAAACATACAATTACAATGGATTTGTCACTCAGTTAATTTTAAACTATATGAAATTTAAAATTGGTGAAGATTATGACAAATTTTATAGCAAAGTTTTCGACGATAAAATAAAGATCAAAAATAGCATTCGTTATGGCTACACTAGTTTAAATGAAAATTGGGGAAATGGACATCCTAACATAATGGCAACGAGATTTGACTATCTTAGAATAGCAAAAGCTATAATGGATGATTATCAGAATGATACTTGTGTTGGAAAATATTTAAAAGAAATTTATAAAAGAAGAATACCAAAAGGAAGCAAAGAAAAAGAAGAGCCCTTATTTAATCGTTCAAAATCATACGGGGGTCAATTTCATATGGATTTTCCAGGATTAAAAGACAAAATTATATTTGGTATGGGCGGCTATGGCGGGAATATGATTTTAATTGATGTAGAAAATTCAAGAATACTGGTTGTTAATTCACTCCATTATAATAATAAAAATTATAAATATAATCACAAAAAACTTTTATTTGATCCAATTAAAAAAGGGAAATAAATTTATAGTGAAAAAATAAGGAGGAAAAATGCCAATGTTTAAAACTATCGAGGAAAAAGAAGCTACAGGAAAGGTTAAAGAAGTATTTGATGATATAAAAGGGTCAAGAGGAATTACAGAAATTCCAAATTTTTGGAAGATGCTAGCAAATGATCCTAATGAATTAGAAAGATCATGGAATTCATTAAAACAAGTAATGAGAAAAGGCGCATTAGATCCTATAACTAAAGAATTAATCTATGTTGCAGTATCAATAACTAATGGTTGTGAATATTGCACAAGATCTCATTCATATGCAGCTAAAAAAAAAGGTGCAACCGATGAAATGATAAAAGAAATGATCTCAGTAGTTGGATTAGCAAATAAAAACAATAAATTAGTAGATGCTTATCAAGTTGAAGTAGATGAAATTTATAAATAATTAATCTATTGGGTAATTCCAAGCATCACCACCAACAACTTTTGAGATTGCTGAAAAATCTTTCGTATCATTTCCTTCTTCACAAAATTTATTATAGATTTCTAAAGCCATTGCTCCAAGTGGAGTAGAAGCATTAACTTGCTTTGCACATTCATTTGCTAACTTTAAATCTTTATTCATCATGCCGGCGGAAAATCCTGGTCGATAATTATTATTTGATGGGGTTCCTTCAATTAAACCTGGAAGAGGTGGATAAAGTGATATGGGCCAACTATTTCCTGATGCATTTTTCATGATCTCATGAACTTTTTTAATATCTATGTTTAGTCTTTTTGCTAACATCAAAGACTCAGAGGCTGCGATCATTGTAATTCCAAGAGACATATTGTTGCAAATTTTTGCACCATTTCCACTTCCTAACTCTCCAGCATGAAATATATTTTTTCCCATTATGTTTAATAAAGGTAGAGCAATATCAAAAGCTTCTTTGCTTCCTCCAACCATAATATTTAAAGTTGCTTTTTCAGCACCCATAACACCACCACTTACTGGAGCATCAATTATTTTAATTCCTTTTTCGGTGGCTTTTTTTCCTATTTCAATGGAAGTTTTTATATCAATGGTAGAACAATCAATAAGAAGACAATTTTTTGATACTTTATTGATTAAACCTTTATCTCCTAGATAAACTTCTTTTGAATTTTTTCCTTCAGGAAGCATTGTGATTACAGTTGTTAATTCATTTGTAATTAGAGAGTCGAAATTTTCAACAACATCTAATTTTTTTTCTCTTGCTTTATCAATCATGTTTTTTGAAACATCAAAAACTTTAACTTTTTTTCCTGCTTTAACTAAATTTTGTGCCATTGGATTTCCCATATTTCCAACGCCAATAAATGCAATTAGTTCTGACATATTTCCTCCTTTTATTTTGTAATTCTTTCAACGAATCTTTTTGCAATAGGTCCTACCAATAAAGAAGTAGCTATTGCAATTGGTAAACCAACTGACCAAGCTTTAAAAAATCTTCTTGGGTAATCACCATCCATACCTGTATTAATATATGTAATTATCAAAGTCATAAACAAACTCATTCCAAAACCCATTATTAAAACAAAAATTAAGTTTGAGTATTTTTTTTTGAACATATCAATTTACTTTGCCTAGTAAATTTACGATTAAGACACCAGCTATAATTAAAAAAATTCCAATTAAACCATATATATTTGGCATTTGATTATATTTAATAATTCCAAATATAAGTATTGAGGCAACCGTAACAGCACTATAAGTAGCATACGCAAAACCAACAGGAATTGCTGACATTCCTTTTGCAAGTGAAAACATGGTTACACACATTAAAAGCAAACATGCAATGCTTGGAGTTAATTTTGAAAACCCATCAGATATTTTTGCAAAACTATTTGCTGCTATTCCACATGATATGGCGACAAATAAAAAAATATATCCAGTGAGAGGTTTCATTAATTGGCTTTTCCTAATAAATTAACAATTAAAACACCAGTTATAATTAAAAAGAGTCCGAAGATTGTATAAAGATCAGGCATTTGATTAAATTTGTAAATTCCAACTATTGTTGTTGCTATAATGCATAATCCAGCAAATGAAGCGTAAGTAATTCCAACTGGAATTGTTTTCATAACTAGAGATAAAGTATACATGCATCCAACAATAGATATTGCCGTAAGTAAACTTGGTATTAATATTGTAAATCCCTGAGCTCCTTTTGCAAAACCATTTGCTGCAGTACCTAAAACTACTGCAATTATTAAAATAATATAAGCTGTGATGTTTCCCATTATTTTTTTGACCACTTTATAGCATCTTCCATCCTATCATCTCCCCAGAAGATTTCATTATTAACTATAAATGATGGGCTACCAAAAATCTTATTTTTTCTTGCGGTATCAGTATTTGCCAAAAATTCTTTTTCTATCTCTTCAGAATTTGCTTTTGAAATTATTTTTTCTTTGTCTAATTTAAGCTTAGAACATATTTCTGAAATATTAGGTTCTGTTGCTGGTTCTTTATTTTCCTGAAACCATCTTTTATAAGTAATTTGAACATAATCAACTCCCCAGCCTTCTTTTAATCCAAGTATTGCAAGTTTGTTAGCTAAATCAAATTGCGTTAAAGGATAAGGAACAGGAGTTTTTGCAAAGAAACCATATTCTTCCGCACGTCTTTCTATATCTCTCCACATATAATCAACTTTATTTTTTTTATCTTTTGGAAAAGGAATATTATTCATCTCCTTCATAATTGCTCTTACACTGAATGGCTTCCAATTAAATTTTACTCCATGCTTTTGTTCAACATCTAAAATTCTTGTTACTGAAAGATATGTGTATGTACTTCCAATAGAGAAATAAAAATCAATACTACTCATTTAATTTAAAACACATCTAGCTGTAATTTTATTACCGTCGTGATCGCGGATATAGCCATAATAATTTCCATCAGATCTTGGCCCTGGAGCCCCTTCATCAGTAGCGCCATTTTCTAATGCTGTCTTATGAAATTTGTCTACTGCTTCTTTTGTTTCAGCTGACAAGGCAACCATTGTACCATTTCCCGCAGTAGCATTTTCTTTATTATGTGGTTTTGTAATATAAAATTTTACTCCACCACCTTCGCTTGAATGACCATAACCAATATATCTTTCTGTTATTGTAACTCTTTTCATTCCAAGGTGAGCTAATATAGCATCGTAAAACTTACTTGATTTCTCAAGATCATTAGTCCCAACCATTACAAAACCAATTACTTTATTCATTAATAATCTTTACTTAGGCATTGGCGTTGCACCAGTTTCTAAAGAAATTATTTTACCATCTTTGTATTTATAAACTGCCATTACAGCTTCAACATTTCCATCATCAAATGTTACAAATGCATGGTGTATGCCAACTTCATCATTTTCATAAACCACTCTTGTCTTATCTTGTTTAATGTCACCACTCATAGCCCACTTAATAACATCAGCTTTTTTTAAAGCATTACCTGATTTATGCATTGTAAATTTAAAATCATCATGCAAAAGTTCATTCATAGCTGCTTCATCTTTATTTGCCATTGCAGCAGAATATTTTTCTAATATAGACATACTATTTTGCTCCTTTCACTATTATAAAATTACCGACAGAATTGTCTAACCGTATCTGTCTTACAGGTTTGTATTCTTCAGAGTTATACCATTCCAAAGCTTTTTCGTAAGAAGGAAATTTAATCACCACTGTTCTAGGATATTTCCATTCACCTTCAAAACATTGGTATTCACCACCTCTTACTAAATATTCTCCACCAAATTTTGTAACTATATCCGTAACTTTCGCTAAATATTGTTTATAATCTTCAGGATTAGTTACTTCAATTTGAGTAATTGCATATCCAGTCATTTTTATTAATCCTTATAGATTAACTTTACTCAATTCATACATTTGAACAATTTCGATACATTCATCGAAAATAGGTTTTGCTATCGGGTTATTACCTGAAGCAAATTTCTTCATTTCTTCTTCATTATGAACTGAAACTTTAAACATAACATAACTTTTATCAGGTGCTATTGCAGGAACTGTTTTTTCAACATGAGCAATAGTTTTTCTTACTGCCATTCCTTCATCTGATTGCATAAATCCCATGAACTTTTCAAATTTTCCTTCACCAGATTTAATTCTTGCTATTGCAAGCATTTCTTTTTCCATATTTTCTCCTTTTTTTAATTGAATTAGCCTATCATCAAATATAATTATTTTTAAACATCCGTGAGTTGTATTTTTATCTAATTTATCACATTGTTAAAATAGACAAGATTTATATAATTAAAAATTAAAATATAAAAAAAGGATTATAATGACATTAAAAATAAATAGTTTAGCACCAGATTTTAAAGCAAAAACAACAATAGGCGATATATCATTTCATGAATGGTTAGGAGATAGCTGGGGAGTTTTGTTTTCTCATCCAAAAGATTTTACCCCAGTTTGTACAACTGAATTAGGATCTTTGGCTAGAATGAAGCCAGAGTTTGATAAAAGAAATGTAAAAGTAATAGGATTAAGCGTTGATCCTGTAGATGATCACGTTAAATGGTTAAAAGATATCAATGATGTGACAGGTCATAAACCTGAATACCCAATAATTGCAGATGAAAAATTAGAAATTGCAAAATTATATAACATGTTAGAAGGTGATGCTGGCGTTACTTCAATGGGAAGAACAGCGGTTGATAACCAAACAGTTAGAACAGTGTTTATTATAAGACCTGACAAAAGAGTAGGATTATTCTTAACTTATCCAATGGCAACAGGTAGAAATTTTCTTGAAATATTAAGAGCTATAGATTCAATGCAATTAACAGCAAAACATAAAGTTGCTACACCTGCAGATTGGAAGAAGGGGGAAGAAGTAATTATTGTTCCAGCAGTTAAGGATGAAGAGGCTAAAAAATTATTTCCTGACGGATGGAATGCTGTTAAACCTTATCTAAGAAAGGTTCCAGATCCTTCAAAATAGATTGGATAAAAATATACTAAATCAACAGCATCAGATTTGGGAAAAAAATTTCTCAAATAAACCGGAAATGTTTGGTTTAGAGCCAAGTATTTCAGCGAAGAAAGCTCTAGAAATTTTTAAAGAAAAAAAATCAAAAAATATATTAGAATTAGGAGCGGGTCTTGGAAGAGATAGTATTTTTTTTGCAGAGAATTTTTTAAACATAAAAGCTTTAGATTATAGCCAGGTAGGAATAAACATTATTAATGAAAAAGCAAAATCTAAAAATTTATTAAATAGAATTTCAACTAGAGTTCATGATGTTCGCAAAAAACTTCCTTTTGAAGATAATTCATTAGATGCATGCTATTCTCATATGCTTTACTGTATGGCTTTGACAATGGATGACTTAAAAAAAATAAATACAGAAATTCAAAGAATTTTAAAACCAGGCGGTGTTAATATTTATACTGTGCGTCATACAAATGATGGGGATTTTCAAAACGGAATCTATAGAGGTGAAAATCTTTATGAAAACGATGGAATTATAGTTCAATATTTTTCAAAAGAAAAAATAAATTCTTTACTTGACGGATTTAAAAATATTTCTTTAGAAAATTTTGAGGAAGGTACATTCCCCCGGAAGCTTTTTTTTGTTGTGAATGAAAAAAAATAATCTATTTTTTATATTTTTTCATACAAACTTCAGCTAATAATAAATTTGGATCAATAAAAAGTTTTGATTGTTTAGCTTTTATGAATGATTTATAGGCAAAAATAGCTATTGGTAATTCGGTACATCCCAAGATAATTTTTTTGCACTTTTTTTTTATTAAATGTTTAACAGCTGCTCTTAGCGCTATTTCTGCTTCCTTAATTTTTCCCATTTTGACCAATTTAATTGATTTATTAACAGAATTTTTTTGTAGTTTTTTTTCAGGACTAATTAATTTAAAATTTTTATCAAAATAATTGTTATAAACTTTTGTTTTAAGTGTAGCTTCAGTACACAAAATGCCAATTGTGGAATTTTTCTTACATGTTTTTTTTGAATATTGATAAACTTCTTTTGGCATACTTAATAAAGGAATTTTAATTTTTTTCTGTATATCTTTATGCCAATAATGTGCAGTGTTACATGGCATAACAATGAACCTGCATTTATTTCTTTGTAACATTTTACAACCATCAACAAGAGCTTTTAAAACATTATAGTATTTTTTTAAATTTTCAGGTCTTTTTGGAGTGTTAGATTTATTATAAAGCACAAACATCGGGTACTGTTGATCTAACTTGCCACGATTTAATTTTGCTAATTTATTGCAAAAATCTAAACCAGCCTGAGTACCCATTCCTCCTAAAATTCCAATCATGAAAGTATTTTTTAAATATTGATTTTTGTTTTAAACATTTAAGTATACAACTATATTTAAAATTTAATTATGCAAGATATATATATCGACGATATTGGTTCAGGTTTTCCTTTAGTTTTAGTTCATGGATATTTAGGTTCTTCAGAAATGTGGAATTTGCAAAAAAAATTTTTAAGCAAACATTTTAGAGTAATAACTCCTGCTTTGCCTGGTTTTGGTGAAAGCTACAAGGCTCAATCTTTAGATAGCATTAATAAATTTGGAAAATTTATATTTAAATGTTTAGATGAAAAAAAAATATCTGAATTTCATTTAATGGGACATTCAATGGGAGGAATGATTGTCCAAGAAATGATAAAAATTTCTGGAGATAGAATTAAAAAACTAATTTGTTTTGCAACTGGCTCAATAGGAGATATTCCTGGAAGATTTGAGCCAATAGAAACAACTAGAGAAAGATTAAAAAAAGACGGATTAAAGGAAACGATAAGTAGAGTTCCACAAAAATGGTTTGTAGAAGGCAATAAAGCAAAATATTACTATTTTTGTGAAAACGCAGTTAAAAATATTTCTATAGAAACTGCTGATAATGCTCTTATTGCCATGAAAAATTGGAGAGGATATGAAGATTTAAAAAATATCAAACAAGATACCTTAATCATTTGGGGTGACAAGGATGTTTCCTATAATTTCGAACAAGTTGATACACTAAAAAAAAATATACCAAATAGTAAATTAGAAATCTTTAAAGGGTGTTGTCACAATGTTCACCTTGAAGAACCCAAAAAGTTCAATGAAAGCGTAAAAAATTTTCTAGAATAATATTAAATTTAGCCTTTCTTATAAATTGACTCTTTAAAAATAACATAGTTAAAATTACTTTATAAATTTTAATTCAACAGAAAGGGAATCAATGAAAACAATTAAAACTATACTTGTTGCAGCCTTGATATCTTTATTTGTACCTTTTTCAAGTTTTGCAGAAAAAGTTAAAATAGGAGATCCAGGTTGGACAGGTGCAACTGCTATAGCAAATTTACTTGCCGCAGTTGTTATCGATAAAATGGGTGGAGAAGCAGAATTAGTTCCAGGAAACAATACTGCAATCTACGGCGCAATTGACAGAAGCAAAGGTGAAATAGAAGTTCATCCTGATATTTGGTTACCAAACCAAGAAGCTTACACTAATGATTTAGTTCCAAAAGGAACTCTTAAGTTAAGTAGTAATTCTTATGAAGGAAACCAAGGATATTGTGTTTCACAACAGTTTGCGAAGAAAATGAATATTACTGCAATAGAAGATTTAGGAAGACCTGAAGTTGTTAAAGCTATGGATAGCGATGGGAACGGCAAAGGTGAGTTTTGGATTGGTGCAGATGGTTGGGCTTCAGCAAATGTTAATGAAGTTAAAGTAAGAGATTATAAATTACTTGATGCTGGAATTGAACCTATAAGAGCTGCTGAAGCAGTTAAAAACGCTAGAGTTCTAGATTCAATTAAAAAAGGCGAAGGTTATGCATTCTATTGTTACAAACCTCATGCAATTTGGGGAATGGCAGATGTAGTAATGTTAGAAGAGCCTAAACATGATCCGGCTAAATATAAAATGATACAGCCAAAAGCAGACCCAGATTGGTATAAAAAATCTTATGTAGCATCTAAAGATGCACTTAAAAAAATCCAAATCGGTTGGGGCACATCTTTAGAAAAAAAATCACCAGCAATTGTAGAATTTTTCAAAAAATTCCAAATAACAGCTGATGATGTTTCATGGATGGCATTCCAAGTATCTGTTAAAAAAAGAGATCCAGCAGAAGTAGCTAGAGACTGGATGAGTAAAAATAAATCTACAGTTGACGGTTGGTTAGGACTGTAAGTTTAGATTAATAATCATATTTACCTGGCGACACAAAGTTGCCAGGTAATACTTTCGATTAAATTATTATTTTTACAAATATTTTATATGGAAACAGCTATTCAAATTCAAAACGTCTGGAAAATTTTTGGAAATAATTCAGAAGAAGCTTTGGATGCAATTCAAAATAAAAATATTTCAAAACAAGAAGCATTAGAAAAATATAATTCTGTAATAGGGGTTTCAAATGTATCATTTGATGTAAATAAGGGAGAAATATTCTGCGTTATGGGACTTTCAGGTAGTGGAAAGTCTACATTGGTTAGACATATAAATAGACTTCTTGAACCAACTTCTGGAAAAATATTAATTAACAATCAAGACGTAATGCAGTTTGATAAAGACAGTTTACAAGAATTAAGAAATAAAAAAATAGGAATGGTATTTCAGAATTTTGCTTTGATGCCACATAGATCAGTTCTAGATAATATTGCAATGCCTTTAGAAATAAGAGGTGTAAGTAAAAATGATAGATTAGATGCAGCAAACAAAATTTTAAATATTGTAGAACTTCAAGGGTGGGGAAACAAATATGCTCATGAATTATCTGGAGGTATGCAGCAAAGAGTTGGTTTAGCTAGAGCATTAGCTGCCGATCCAGAGTTTTTATTAATGGATGAACCTTTTAGTGCATTAGATCCATTGATTAGAAGACAACTTCAATCAGAGTTTATAAAACTTTCAAAACAAATGAAAAAAACAACAGTGTTCATCACGCATGATCTAGATGAAGCGGTAAGAGTAGGGCATAGAATAGCTATAATGAGAGATGGAGCTGTAGTTCAAATAGGAACACCTGAGGAAATTGTAATTAATCCAGCAGATGAATATGTAGCTGATTTTGTTAAAGGAATTTCAAGATTAAAGGTTGTCCAAGCTAAAACAATTATGCAATCTGTAAAAGATTATGAAACTAAAATTGGTCCACTAGACAATGATAGTGAAATAGTAAATGAGAACGATGTTTTAAGTAAATTAATCGAGACTTCAATTTCAAAAGATAAACCAATAGTTGTTATTGATAAAAATAATCAAAAAATAGGAGTTATAAGTCAATCTGATCTATTAAAAGCTGTTGTTGAAGGAAATGAAAATGAGTAAAGAAAATAAAAATTTATCTAGATCAGAGCTTATTAGTAGTTTTGTTATAACGAATTCTGAATATTATATAGAAGAATTTAAAAAAATTGGCAGCAAACCTTCTTATTCATTTTCATTTAATTTATTTGCCACTTTATTAGGTCCAATTTGGTTTGGAATGAGAAATATATGGAATTATGCTTTAGCTTTTTTAATTATAGAAACTTTTGCTGTTGTTCAAATTATTAGAGGTTTATTTGGAAATATAACTAAAGATGCTTTAGAAAAAATTGATAAAATTCAGTCAACAATTGACTTTAGAAATAAACAATTAGAAGCAGCAATTGAAAATAATCCAGAGAAGGTGGAAGTTTATGAGAGAGCTATAAAATCTTTAGAAAAAGCTATGCAAGAATATGTAATAGATGTTCAACAAATAGAAGCTTCTGCAATTTGGATAACAATCTTTGGTTTTGGTGTACTAATATTGGTTAAGTTAATTCAAGGAGTATTAGCTAATACTATTTTAGAAAAAAGATATTCAGAATGGCTTTCGAATAAATTAATCAGTCCAGGTATGAAAATGAAAAATTATATATTAAGTGTAATTTTTACATCTGTAATAATGTTGTTTTCAGTAATCCATTATAGTTTTCCAGGTCTAATTCAAATTATGAATGATTTTCCAACACATCCAGAAATAAGACTCACTTCAATCGAGTGGGTAGAGAAAATATTTGATTATGCAGTAATAAAAGGGGATGCTTTATTTACTGCAATTACAATAGGAATAAGATCTGTATTAGATTTTTTAGAATTACTTTTTGTTCAGACTCCTTGGATTGTAATAATTACTACTATTGTAGTTTTAACCGCTCTTTCTGCAGGGATCAGAACTTCAATTTACTCAGCTGGTTTTTTAGCATATATGGGATTTTTAGGGTTTTGGGTTAAAGCAATGACAACACTCGCTTTACTTGGAACTGCCGCAATCTTAAGTATTGTAATTGGAATACCTCTTGGAATTTATTGTGCAAGACGTCAAAGGTTTTATTCAATGATAAGACCTATAATGGATTTCATGCAAACAATGCCGGCTTTTGTATTTATGATTCCAGTGATTGCATTTTTTGGTACAGGAAAAGTCGCAGCTGTTATTATTACAATGATATTTGGAGGAACGCCAGTGGTTAGACTTACAGTTTTAGGTTTAAGAGGAGTTCCAGAAACAATTAGGGAAGCAGCTATCGCATACGGAGCATCTAAATGGTATCTTCTAAGAAAAGTTGATTTACCATTAGCAACACCGTCTATTCTTGCAGGTGTCAATCAAACAGTAATGTTAAGTCTGGCCATGGTAGTAGTTGCATCTCTTATTGGTGCAAAAGGTTTAGGCCAAGATGTGCTTGAGGCCTTACAATATGCGAATGTTGGACAAGGTATATTAGCTGGTATAGCAATTTTATTTGTTGCTTTAATTTTAGATAGAGTAGTACAAGGCAAAAAAAGAGTATAAAGGTTATTGATAAATTCCTATATCAATTATTTTTATTTTTCCTGAGAGTTTTGAGCCGGGATACATTTTATGACCAAGCTTTTTTGCGTGTAATGCTAACGTAACATCAGCTTTTATAGCTTCACCCATGATTTTTCCATTATCACCATAAACACCTGACGGTATATCTACTGCTATAACTTTTAGTTTTGAATTGTTTATTTTGTTAATACATTCTTTAAAAATACCTTCAACTTTTTTATTTAAACCTATACCAAATATTGCGTCTACTATTACAGCATCTTGATTGATATTTAGTTCACTGATAGGTTTTTTTTTTAATTTGTTTTTTTTATATGCTTTTAAGGCATCACCTTTGTAATTATTTTTACCTAAACAGTATAAATCTACCTCTTTACCATGTTCATTTAAACAATTTGAAAGCACTAATCCATCGCCACCATTATTTCCTGGACCACATACAATTATGAATCGATTTTTTTTATAAATTTTTATTATTTGTTTTGCGCATGCTTCACCTGCTTGCTCCATTAATTTAAATGAATTCCCTAATCTTAAAAACTCTCTTTTTTCGATATCTTTGATTTCAGAGATTGAAAGAGCTATTTTTCTCATATTTTCATAGCATAATTTGATCTTAAACAAATATCAATAAGACAACTCATTTAATCACAAAATGCTCCATTGAAAAAAAAAGATAATGAATTACTTAGTTAATATGGAAGCTGTCGCTAATTTTCATTGGAAATGTAAACATACTTGGATAACGTCTGCCAAGAATACTGGGTGGTGTTTGCTTGGTTGTGCAATAGGTGACTTTGGAACAATTTTATTTTTCCAATTAACAAAAATTCCATTTCCAGTTTTATGGATAATGTTACTAGCTATTTTTAATGGTCTGATAACAAGTATAATTCTTGAGACCATAGTTTTAATGAATCAAAAATTTAATCTTTCATCAGCATTAAAAACTGCCTTAAGCATGAGTTTTTTATCCATGATTGGTATGGAGATTGCTATGAATTTAACTGATTATATTTTAACAGGAGGCGCAATGTTAAATTGGTGGGTAGTTCCTATAATGCTTATAGTTGGTTTTTTAACACCTTGGCCTTATAATTACTGGAGATTAAAGAAATTTAATCAAGCTTGTCACTAAATCTATATTCTTTATAGTTTAAAAACCCAAATATAATTAAAGCAATAAATGAAAATATATAAATTATATCTTTGTTTGGTCTATCAAAATTTTCAATTTTAATTTCACTTATAATATCATCCATTTCAATACCATTTTTTTTTGCATTCCCTTTCCAGTCTAAAGTATCAACTATAATGTTATCATTAGATTTAGCAATATTTAACCCATATTTTTCTAAGGTATAATTTTCCTCATAAGTGTTTTTATTTATTACAAATAGTTTGTATTTATCTCCATACTCAGTTTGTCTTGTAATTTTTATATGAACATCTTTATCAGGTTCAAATATATAATTTTTTGATTTTTCAATTTCTAAATAATTAAATTTTGGATGAAATTTGTTTAAAACATATTCAGGAGATAGAAAAGATAAAGAAATTATTAAAAATATAATTATCTCGAACCATCTTAATTTTTTGAAAAACCATGCTTGAGTAGCTGCGGAAAATACCAAAATACCTATTAAAGAAGTTACAATTACTAATATTGCATGCCAAAAATTATCAACACCAATTAAAAGTATTTCGTGATTAAAAAGAAAAACAATTGGTAAAACACCAGTCCTTAAACTGTACCATATTGCTTGAATACCTGTTTTTAATGGATCTCCCCCAGAAATTCCTGCTGCTGCGTATGAAGCAAGTCCAACAGGAGGCGTTACATCTGCCATCAAACCAAAATAAAAAACAAACAAATGAACAGCAATTATAGGAAAAATGTATCCAGACGCGTTACCAACATCTACTAACACCATAGACATTAGTGATGCAACAACAACATAATTGGCAGTCGTAGGTAATCCCATACCAAGAAGCAAACAGAGTAGGATAGTTAAAGCAATTAAAATTATTACATTATCTCCAGCAATTGACTCTATTACTAAAATTAGGTTTGTACTTAACCCTGTTGATCCAACCGCACCCACAATAACTCCTGCTGTTGCTATCGCAACTCCAACAGCAATCATATTAAATGCACCTTTTTCTAATCCAATAATTGTTTCTTTATACCAATCTTTTAAATTTGCACTAAAAGATATTTCTTTCGGTGACTTAATTAATTTATTTATAAAATTAACAATTATTAATGCAATGGTTGCGTAGAAAATAGAATATGAGGCTGTTAATCTCATATAAACTAGTAAGTAAATTAAAATAAAGATAGGAATTAAAAAGTGTAATCCAGCAATGAAAGTTTCTTTTAATTTTGGTAAATCTTTTTCTTCAAGTCCTTTTAATCCTAGTTTTAAAGCTTCTAAATGAGAAATATAAAAAAGTGCTATATATGAAATTACAGCAGGTAAAAAAGCATGTTTAACTATTTCAAAGTAAGTTACACCAATAAAACTTGCCATTACAAATGCAGCAGCACCCATAACTGGGGGCATAATTTGTCCGTTTACAGACGAAGATACTTCTATTGCTCCAGCTTTTTCTTTTGAAAATCCAGTTTGCTTCATTATTGGAATTGTAAAAGTTCCTGTAGTTACTGTGTTAGCCACAGATGAGCCTGATATCATTCCAGTCATACCAGATCCTAAAATTGCTGCTTTTGCTGGGCCACCTCTCGATTTTCCAACCAAAGCAAAAGCTAAATCTAAAAAATATTTTCCACCACCTGCAGTTTCAAGAAATGCACCAAACAATACAAATAAAAATATAAAATCTACAGAGACACCAATTGGAATTCCAAATATAGCTTCTTGGTCAAACCATTGAAAACCAACCAATCTTTTTAAAGATAGACCTCCGTGAGAGATTATTTCTGGAGCAAATCTACCAAAGTAGGAAAATAATAAAAAACAAACAGCAATAATAACTAAAGGTTTACCTATTACTCTCCTTGTAGCTTCTAATAAAATTAATATACCAATGGAACCAATTATTAATTCTAAAGGAATTTCAAATTTTCCTAATTGAATAGTTAATAAAACTCCACCTCTATCAACTAATTGGTCGTAGAAAAAATATATATATAAGCAGCAAAACAAAGCTAAAATGGCAATAAAAATATCTATAGGTGAAATCTTTTTATTTTTACTAATTGGAAAAATTAAGAAAGCCAACAGCAATGCAAATCCTAAATGAATAGCTCTAGCAGGCAACCCTTTAAACATTCCAAAATCAAACATGAATGGAAAAGGAGATGCATACCACAATTGAAATAATGACCAGATTATTGCAATATAACTTACAATTTTTAAATGTAAGCCAGTAAGTTTTTTTGTTGGAGAGATATCTTCTTGGATTCTATCTTTTATATTATTTAATGATTCACTCATTAATAAATTTTATACCATCATAAAAAAAAGGCCCAACTAAAATTGGGCCTTTTTAATTAATTACATATTATGATTACATTAATCCAGCTTCTTTATAGTATTTAAGTGCACCAGGATGTAATGGAGCCGATAATCCATCAGCTATCATATTTTCCTTTTTTAAAGGTGCAAATGCAGGATGTTGTTTTCTAAAATCATCAAAATTTTCAAAAACAGCTTTTGTAACTAAGTAAACAAGTTCTTCAGAAACCTCAGCACTTGTAACTACTGTAGCTTTTACACCAAAAGTAGTAACATCTTTTTTCTGGCCTGTGTATGTTCCTTTAGGAATAATTGCTTGAGCATAATAATCTGCTCCACTAATTAATCCTTGAACTTCTGAACCAGTTAAATTGATAGGTAGAGCTTTTGCTCCACAAGTTGCCGCCTGTTCCATTGCTCCATTAGGAAATCCTACAGAGTATCCAAAAGCATCAATTTTACCATCACAAAGTGCTTTAACTTGTTCTGATGAAGTTAATTCAGTTACTGATTTGAAGAAACTATTATCAACACCTTTTGCTTTCATAAGCTCTTCCATAGTTCCTCTTTGTCCAGAACCAGGGTTACCAATGTTAACAACTTTTCCTTTTAATCCAGCAAAATCTTTTACTTTAGCTTTTTTTCTTGCCCAAATTTGAAATGGTTCGTTATGAACAGAAAATACAGCTCTTAAATTGCTATATTGTTTTCCTTCCCATTTACTTGATCCATTGTAAGCATGAAATTGCCAGTCAGATTGTGCTACACCAAATTGGAATTCACCTTCTTTGATTTGTCCAATGTTGTAGTTAGATCCTCCAGTTGAAGGTGCTGTACATCTATATGCTTTGTCTGAGTTAGCTTTACTTCTTCCGTGTTCAGAACTTGTTGCATATTTATGAAGCATTTTGCATATTGCGTTTCCAGTCTGGAAGTAAACTCCAGTTGGTCCACCTGTACCAATTGTAAAAAACTCAGCCGATTTAGCTACAGTTGTAAATGACAGAGTTGATACAACTAATAAAAAGATGGCAGATATGTTAGAAATTATTTTTTTCATATTTCCCCCTTATTATTTATAAAAAATTCTATCATCTTTTTACTTTATAATCATTCTAATTTTAGATATTATTGATAATAGAATTAGGTTGTAGACCAATTTTTTAATTTAATTACTCCTTCTACAACCTTGGGTGCAAATTTTTCGATTAATCCATTATTAATTTTTTCATTATGGGTTTTTTTCATAAATTCATTTCCATCAAAATCAGTAAAACTTAGTCTTGATAACATTCTATTTTCATTAAAACCAAAATCAGATCCAGGCAATAAAGCAACGCCAGTTTTTTCTAATAAATCTTTACACATTTCTTTTGAACTACTAAATTTTTTTCCAACAAATTCTGGCATTAAATAAAATCCACCCTGTGGTTTATTTATTAGTACATCATTTGTTTTTAAATTTTCATAGACATAATTTCCAACAGCTTTCAGTATATTTTTAGACTTATTTATATATTCATTATGATTATTTTCGTGAGCTGCTATTGCTGCATATTGTATTGGAGCACTTACAGAAGAAAATGTTTCACTTGCTAAAACCTTTAGCTGATTAGTAATATTTGATAAACTATCTGGAATTATAAAATATCCCAATCTCCATCCACCAGCTCCACACCATTTACTTAAGCCAGTACTAATTATTGTTTTATCAGGAGCATAATTAGAAATTGATTGATAATTATCCTCGAATGATAATTCAGAATAAATTTCATCAGATAAGAAATATAAATTATATTTTTTTGATAGAGCGGCTAATTCATCTAAATTTTTACAAATTTGGCCTGATGGATTATTAGGTGAGTTTAAAATTAATAAATATTTTTGATCTTTATTTTCTTTTAATAATTTTTCTAATTCAATTGCTGTAGGAAACCAATTATTTTCTCTTGAACATTCCAACCATTTTACTTTATTTCTTCCAATAATTGCTTGTGGACCATAAGACACCCAACTTGGAGCAGGCAAAATTATCTCACCATCAAAAAGCACATGAAGTAAGAACATAAGTTCTTTTGATCCAGGGCCTACAATTATGTTCTCTGATTTATATTCAATCTTTTTTTTTGCAGATATGTATTTCGCAATAGAATCTCTTAATTCTTTTAATCCTTGCATAGGTAAATAGCTATTTTGATGTGCATGTTTTTTTAGTTCAGCAACTACATCTTCTGGAACCTTAAATGGAGATTGACCAAAACCAAATTTAAATACTTTTTTTCCCTCCTTTTCCATTTTATTAGACACTTCATTAATAAGAAGAGTAGAGGAAGGTTTTAAATTTTTTATAATATCTTTAATCATTACTGTTTTAATTCTTTTATATTTTTAAATTCATCAAGAATTTTAGGGTTTGCCAAGGCTTCTTTATTTTTAATTTGATTACCCTCTATTATATTTTTTACAGCTAATTCTACTATTTTATTGTTTTTAGTTCTAGGAATATCGCTTACTTGAATTATTTTAGATGGCACATGTCTAGGTGAAGCATTAAACCTAATTTGTTTTTTCATTTTGAGTTTTAATTCTTCATTTAGTTCATATTTATTGTTTAATATTACAAATAATATTATTCTAATGTCGTTATCCCAAGATTGGCCTACCACTATAGACTCTTTAATCTCTTTAAACTTCTCAACTTCCGAGTAAATTTCAGCTGTTCCTAATCGTACACCACCAGGATTTAATGTTGCATCAGATCTACCATAAATTATATAGCCACCTCTTTTTGTTTTGAGTGCATAATCACCATGATGCCAAGTATTTTTAAATCTTTTAAAATAGGCCTTTTCAAACTTCTTATTATTTTTATCCTTCCAAAATTTTAAAGGTACACAAGGGAAGGGGGATACACATACTAATTCACCCTTTTTATTAATTTTAGATTTTCCTTTTTCGCTAAAAACTTTGACATCTAAACCAAGGCCATTGTTTTGTATTTCTCCAGAATAAACAGGTTGATATATATTTCCTAAAACAAAACACGAGACAATATCTGTTCCTCCAGAAATAGATGCTAGATGAACATTTTTCTTAACTTTATTATAAATGTATTCAAAACCTTCTTTGGATAATGGTGAACCAGTAGAACAAATTACTTTTAGGTTTTTAAGATTTAATTTATTTTTAATTTTAAGATTTAATTTTTTCAAACTATCAATATATTTTGCACTAACACCTAGCAAACTTACTTTTTCTCTACTTACCAATCTAAACAGTAAGTCATTTTTTTTATACATTGGAAAACCATCAAAAAGAAAAATTGATGCTTTTGATGCAAGAGAACTTACTAGCCAATTCCACATCATCCAGCCACAGGTTGTAAAATAAAAAATATTATCACCAGGTTTTATTTCACAATGCAATTGATGCTCTTTTAAATGTTGAAGAAGTACACCGCCAGATCTATGGCAAATACATTTTGGTTTTCCTGTTGTCCCACTTGAATAAAGTATAGCTAAAGGATGGTTAAAACTAAATTTTTTAAATGTATGATTTGTTTTTTTTACATTTTTTATATCTTTTGAATAAAAATATTTAATAGATTTAATTTTTTTAAATTTTGTGAGTTTTTTTCCAGGATAGTTTAAAACTACAACTTTTTTTATAGATTTAATTTTCTTTACAATTTCAGGAAGTCTTTCAATTACATTGATTTCTTTTCCATTATAATAGTATCTATCTGAGATAACTAGAATCTTAGGTTTAATTTGTGCAAACCTTTCAATAACGCCTTTAACTCCAAAATCAGGAGAACAAGATGACCAAATTGCTCCAATTGCACTAGCACCGATAAAGTATTCTACAGTTTCAATGATATTTGGAAGATAAGCTGCAACTCGGTCGCCGCTCTTTATTTTGTTTGATTTTAAAAAACTAATAATTTTATTCGTATTAATATTTAACTCTTTCCAAGACCTTTTTTCCTTATAACCATTCTCACTAACAAAGGTTATTGCTTTAGAATTATCATTTTTAGATAATAAATTTTCAGCGAAATTTAATTTATAATCAGAAAGAAAGTGGTTTTTATAAAATGTTTTTGATTTTTTTATATTAATATTGCCTTTGGCACCTTTAACTTTGCAGTAATCCCAAATAGATTCCCAAAATTTACCTGAATTTTTAATACTCCAAGATAAAATATTACTATATTTCCTTTTGAACCTTTGATTGAATTTTAAGTTTATATAATCTTCGTAATTTGCAAGATTAGAATTTTTTATTTGTGAATTACTGGCAGACCAAAGTTTTTTCATAAATTAGTACTGATATTCTATATTTTTAATAAAACTTTAATATAATATTAATATACCAACTAAAGTATACTTAAATAAATGAAAATGAGAAAAAAAATAAATCTTTCAAATAGGATAGTCTTAATAAATAAGAAATTTAAAAAAAAAGAATTTTATCATTATTTTAAAACTCCAAATTTATCTTTAGTAATTCCTATATATAAAAAAAAATTCATAATAGTTTCTCAAAAAAGAATTCCAATAAACAAAATTAACTATGAATTTCCTTCAGGCTTAATCGAAAAAAAAGAGACACTATTACAATCAGCAAAAAAGGAACTTTTAGAAGAAACAGGCTATAAATGTATAGGTAAATTACATAAGTTAATTTCTTGCTATACTGATCCAGGCAGAATTACCACTATGATAACTGGTTTTTATACAAATAGATTAAAAAAAATCTCTAAACCTGAAAAAGGCATAAATATTCATTTTGTTTCAAAAGATAAACTTTTGAAATTAATAAAACAAAAAAAATTCAATACAGCTGCACATATTGCAATGTTTCTACATTTTTTAAATAAATAAACTAAAAAGTTATTATTTAATAAAAAAAATATACTAGTTACTCTTAAAGAATATATAATAATAGATATCAATGATAAAAATAATTCTTCCTATAGTTCTGCTATTCCTAATCGTAATTTTTTGGAAGAAGATTGACGAATTTATTATGAATAAGCTAGGAATTAAAACTTACAAAATAATTGGTGGAATAATTTTTTTAGGTTTAATAGTTCTTACCTTACTTCTTTATGATTAATAGAATAGCAAATTTTCTAGATAGTACTTTTTTAGACTTAGGTCGCCAATTTAAATGGACTTATCTTCCACCTTTAATGATTTATGTTGCGGCAGGTATTTCTGGATTAACAGGAATAGTTGGAGTTTTTTTTGTTAAAGATTATTTAAACTTATCAGCAGCATTTTTAGCAGGATTAGGTTTTTGGGCAGGAATACCTTGGGCATTAAAAATGCCATTAGGTCATCTAGTAGATCTAATTTGGAATAAGAAAAACTATATGGTTTTCTTTGGTGCGGGATTAATTGCTCTGAGTTTATTAATTATGCACGGACTTATTATTCATACAGAGTTTATGGCCGAAATTTTTTCTGTTGAAACATGGTTTGTAATTAGTGTGATACTAGCTCCAGTTGGATATGTTGTTCAAGATGTTGTGGCTGATGCAATGACAGTTGAAGCTGTTCCTCTAACCGATGATCAGGGAGTCGAGTACAGTAGAGATCAAATCAAAACAATGCACACTACAATGCAAACGCTAGGTCGGTTTGCCATTATTGGCGGAACTGTTTTGGTAGCGCTTGCTAACGTAGTTTTATTTAGTAACGTTGACAGTTTAGATCAAGCAGATAAAATTCAACTTTACGGATCAATTTATATTTATGCTTTAATCATTCCTGTAGTTTCAATACTAGGAGTTTTTTTAGCAGCTTATTTAAGAAATCAAAAAATAAAAAAATTACAATCACAAGGATTTCAACTTAAAGAGGAAAGAGAAGGAGAGAAAACAAAAATTAATTGGTGGATACTAGGCGGAAGTTTAATATTTGTAATTTTTACATTAAGCATCGGCTCTTTTAACGTTCCCTTTGCTCAAGAAATTGTTTTCATTGGATCAGTAATAATAATTTTATTCTTAATGTTTAAACTTATTAAAGAACTACCAGAGCATTTAAGGTTAACCATTGTTGGTACCGCAGTAATCATTTTTATTTTTAGAGCAATGCCTGGACCTGGGCCTGGTCTTACTTGGTTTGAAATAGATGTTTTAGAATTTAATGAACAATTTTTCTCAGTTTTATCATTACTAGCATCTGTTTTAACTTTAGCAGGAATAGTTCTTTTAAGACCTTTTATGGCTAAAAATTCAATTGCTAAAATAATAGTTATTTTGTCTATAGCAGGTTCAATATTATTCCTTCCAAGTGTTGGAATGTATTATGGTTTTCATAACTGGACAGCATCATTAACGGGTGGAGTTGTAGATGCAAAATTTATAGCACTTATTAATACTGCTTTAGAATCTCCTTTAGGTCAGGTTTCAATGATCCCTTTATTAGCTTGGATTGCCAAAAATGCTCCATCACACTTAAAAGCAACATTTTTTGCGGTGTTTGCATCGTTTACTAATCTTGCATTATCAGCAAGTTCGCTTGGTACAAAATATCTAAATGAAATATTCACAGTTACAAGGGAAGTTAAAGATAAAGTATCAGGTGAAATTCAATCTACTGCAGATTATTCAGAGCTAGGGATTTTATTAATTGTTGTAACTATTTTAACTTTAGTTTTACCAATTTTATTTGTGTTTATTATAAATAAAAGTAAATACAAAACTTCAGAATAATAAATTATTCATTTACGTAAACAGAAACACCTCTATTATTGATATCTACGTCAAATTTTTTATGAAGAGGTGGAAATGCTCTTTGAGAACAATCTAGTCGATCGCAAGTTCTACAAGAAACACCTATTGGAAGTTCTGATTTTTTATCATTAATATCTAAGTTTTCTGTATATATAAAATCTTTTGCATATTTTGCTTGGCAGCCAAGTCCAATAGATAAAATACTTTTCTTTTGTCCATATCTTCCAACTCCTTTTTCAACAGTTTTAGCAATACAAACATATTTTTCACCATTAGACATTTTACTTACAGCAGCTTGAATTACACCGGGTCTTGAGAATGCAGAATAAACATTCCACCTTGGGCAAGCTCCACCATATCTTGGAATTTCAATACCTGATAATGAAAATCTTTTTGAAATATTTCCCGCAACATCAACTCTTAAAAAATGAAAAGGAATACCAGGCAATTTAGGATCCTGAAGACACGTCACTCTATGAGCAACTTGTTCAAAAGATGTTGCAAAAGTATTTTGCAAAAGTTCAAGATCATATTTTAATTCTTTACATTCAGCATGAAATAATTTGTAAGGCATTAATATTGCAGCGCCAGAGTAATTCAATAATGCAACTTTAGTTAATTTTTTTGATTCAGAAGATGGAAAATTAAAAGATGATAGATATTTATCTATATCTTTTGAAGCACCTTCTTGAGCAATTTGAGCTGCAGCATAAAGTTTTTTTGTTTCTAATGAAAGGTAATCAGAAAGTAACAATTCTTTTTTTTTACTTTTATAAATTTTAGAAAATGGCCTACCTTCATCTGGAATTATATCTTTTACGATAATATTATATTCAGATTTTAAAAAATTACATAAGGATATATATCTAGTTCTATTATTTTGTTTAACTTTATCAAAAATTGTGTTTGCGAATTCTTCCAATTTTGGAAAATAATTTTTATTCTCTTGTAAAAAATCTGAAATTACTTCTCCAGGGAATGCCGCTTTTCTACTATCAATAATTTTTCCAGATAAATTTTCAACTTTTGAAACTATTTCTTGATCTTTTTTTTTATAATTATCTCCCAGCTTAATCAATGCTCTTGCAATTTTAGGATTCGTATTTACAAGATCTCTTACTTCTGGTCCAACTATGTCCAGATCTTCAAATAATTGATCATCCAATAGTTCTGAAATATTGTTTTCTAAATTAAGATCAGCTTTTGTTGTTAAATCAGATAGTTCTATTTTTAATTCTTCACAAATTTTTATTAATAAATCGGCATCAATTTTTCTTTTTCCACCCTCAATTAATGTTAAATAGCTTGGTGAAATATTTAATTGTTCAGCTAATTTATTGGCCTGTATACCTAATTGTCGTCTAAAAGCCTTTATTTTTGGACCAATTCTTGTATCTAATTGACTCATTTTACCATTTGTAAAGTTTGTAAATTATTATTTACAATAAATTATGTTGTTTTACAAGCATTTTTGAAAATTTTATAGATTTTGTAAATGTTGTAAATTATATAGTGAATATGAGTGATTTAAATAAAAATACACATAATCAAATAACTGAGCAAGACATAAAAGAGCATAGATCTCGTGGTATTTATTTAAGAGATGATCATTGTGATTGGGGTTCAAGTGGAATGGAAGATATTTCAGTCGAGAACAGCGATCAGACAAAAAACTCATAAGTCAAACTTTTATCAGCAGTTATATCGGGAGAATTAAATGTCAGCAGAGGGCAACGTATCATTTAAATTAAAAAGATTTGCAGGAATTAAAAGAGATTATACACAAGAAGAAGTTGAGCGATTAAAAGGGTCAATTAAAATTGAATATTCAATTGCTAAACAACAGTCAGAAAAACTTTGGACTTTATTAAATACTGAGCCTTACATTAATACTCTGGGTTCTTTATCTGGCAATCAAGCTGTCCAACATGCTAAAGCTGGTTTAAAAGCCATTTATCTTAGCGGTTGGCAAGTTGCAGCAGATGCAAACAGTGCTGGCGAGATGTATCCAGATCAATCATTGTATCCATATGATAGTGCTCCAAAATTAGTTGAAGCAATGAATAATGCATTAATAAGAGCAGATCAAATACAGCATATGGAATTAACAGATGGTCAAATGAAAGAAAAAGATAAAACCGATTACATGTTACCAATTATTGCTGATGGAGAAGCAGGTTTTGGTGGACCTCTAAACGTATTTGAATTAACAAAAAAATTTATTAGAGCAGGTGCTGCAGGCGTTCACTTTGAAGATCAATTAGCTAGTGAAAAAAAATGTGGTCACATGGGTGGTAAAGTTTTAGTTCCAACAAGCACAATGGTTAGGAATTTAAAAGCTGCTAGACTTGCATCAGATATTGCGGATGTTCCCCTTATTATTCTCGCAAGAACTGATGCAAACGCAGCAAAACTTATTACAAATGACTTTGATGAAAATGATAAATCTTTTTTAACAGGTGAGCGTTCCCCAGAAGGTTTCTTTTATGTTAAAGATGGTATTGAACAAGCAATATCAAGAGGGTTAGCCTATGCTCCTTATGCAGATTTGATTTGGTGTGAAACTGCAACTCCAAACTTAGAAGAAGCTAAAAAGTTTGCTGATGCAATTCATGAGAAATTTCCAGGAAAACTTTTAGCATATAATTGTTCTCCATCATTTAATTGGAAAAAACATTTATCAGATGACGAAATTGCACAATTCCAAAAAAAAATTAGTGAAATGGGTTATAAATTTCAATTTATAACTTTAGCTGGTTTTCATACACAAAATATCGCAATCTTTGAATTAGCAGAAAAATATAAAAAAGAAGGAATGACTGCGTATTCAAAAATTCAACAAAATGAATTTGCTAGAGAAAAAGATGGTTACACAAGCGTTAAACATCAAAGAGAAGTTGGAACATCCTACTTTGATGCTGTATCTAATACAATAAGTTCAGGAAAAAGCTCAACTACAGCAATGAAAGACTCAACAGAATCTGAACAGTTCTAATTAAATTCTATTTAATTAATTTACATTAGCTATTAATACATAAGTGTGTAAATTAAAGTTATGAATAGAAATCTTTTTTTACTTATATCAAGTCAAATATTTGCTTTTACTGCTGCCACTGTAACGGTTTTTATAAGTGGAATTATTGGATCTCAATTAAGTCCCATAAAAACATTATCTACACTTCCTCCATCAATTTATGTAGTTGGAACTGCTGCAGCTACAATATTTGCTGCTAAAATAATGAGCATAATTGGAAGAAGACTTGGATTTATCTTTGCTTCTGTAGCTGGTTCAATTTCTTGTTTGATAGGGGCCTATGCAATAATGATAGAAAGTTTTTTTATCTTTTGTATCGCTAAATTTATTTTAGGTGCCACAATGGCTTTTATACATCAATATCGTTTTGCTGCAGCTGAAAGTGTAGAGAAAGAAAAAGCTCCCAAAGCTATCTCATCATTATTATTAGCCGGTATTGTTGCTGCTTTTCTAGGTATAAGTTTGTCAAATTATACAAAGGATTTTGTAAGCAATTATTTATATGTAGGTTCTTATTTAACTTTAGCAATTTTAACATTAGTACCTTCATTTTTATTATTTTTTTTTAGAGACATTAGCGAAGTTTCTTTTGTTTCTAATGAAGAAAATAAATCTAGGAATTATTTAGAATTTCTTTCTGATCCAAAATTTTTACAAGCAATTACCTCAGCAGCTTTTGCTTATGCGATAATGTCTTTTTTAATGACAGCAACGCCAATAAGTATGCATATTGTGCATCACTTAAGTTTAGAAAAAACAGGTATAGTGCTACAATTTCATGTTTTAGCAATGTTTTTACCATCACTATTTACTGGAAATTTAATCAAAAAGTTTGGCTATAGTAATATGATGTATGTTGGCGTTTTATTTTGTATATTAACAATCTTAATGAGTTTTTTTGAACCATCTTTTTTAAATTATTTTATCAGCTTAATTTTTTTAGGAATTGGATGGAATTTTTTATTTATATCTGGAACTAGCTTGTTGGTTACAACTTACAAACCTGAAGAAAAGTTTAAAGCTCAAGGATTTAATGATTTGCTAGTTTTTTCTTCTATGGCTGTAGCAAGTTTGTCAGCAGGAATACTAATTTCCATGACTAGTTGGAAAGCAGTAAATTTATTATGTATTCCTTTTTTAATCCTAATTGTTTTATCAATAATAAATGCGGATCGAAAAAGTTTGAAGCAAAAAAATTAAATTAACTTATGTCTACAATAATTTTTTACACATTATCTTTATCTGCTATGGCCGTCGTAATTTACATAGGAGCCAGATCTATTATGAAAGGTTTTAATGCAAAAAATGATAATAAAATTGAAAAACAGGAAGAAGATCAAAATGATACAGATAGTATAGATAACACTATAAACAACAGTAAACTGACTTATGAGTTAGAAAAATTGAATGATCTTTATAAATCTGGAGCATTAACTAAAGAAGAATTTGAGAAAGCTAAAACGAAAATACTTGAAAATTAAATATACTTATAATTTAATGAACTTATGAATCTAGAAAAAATAGATGGTTTTGAAATAAATTATCATGACCAGTCAAAAAGAATAATAAATATTAAACTTGAAGATCATATTTTTGAAAAACTTGCTTTTGATTTCAAAAAGTTTGATATTTTAACCCTTGAATATAAGCCTTTTTCAAGATTTACCATAGCTAACGACTTAAACATTTTTACTTCTAATAAATTGAGTGATTTTATAAATCAAATACTTAAAGATAGAGAAACAGGCTGTTTTATAGTTTCTCCAAAAAATAGCCATTCACTTATTGATCAAAAATTTATGGTTAAATTATCTACAGCAATAGCACACCTAATTGGAAATCCAAATCATGACTCAATGGCTGCAAAATATTATGCAAGATTTCATGTAAAACATGTTGATAATTCAGACAGTTATTTAAGGAAAGCTTATATAAATATGGATCTTCATACTGATGGAACATATGTAAAAGAAAAAACAGATTGGCTTTTAATGTCAAAACTGGAAGAGGAAAATGTTGAAGGAGGAGAAAGTGTTTTTCTTCATCTAGACGATTGGGAAGAATTAAATAATTTATCTAAAGATCCTATAGGAAGAAAAAATTTTTCATGGGGATCTCCCAAAAGTAAGAATGTAGATTATAAAGTTGAACATCCAGTTTTTTCAGAAGATGAAAATGGTTTACCACAAATTTCATACATTGATCAATTTCCTGAACCAAAAAATATGGAACAAGGATTATTTTTACAAAAATTATCTACTTCATTGGAAAGTAGTAAAAATAAAATAATAATAACTCTACCAGTTGGATCATGTGTTGTAGCTAATAATTATTTCTGGCTTCATGGAAGAAAACCTTTTAAAGAAAATCCTAAATTAAGTAGAGAACTTTTAAGAATTAGAGGTACTTTTTTCAATTAATGACTCAAAATTTAATTTCAATTAATAAATTATCAAAAACTTATAGTAATGGATTACAAGCGTTAAAAGATGTTAGCCTTGATATAAAAAAAGGTGAAATTATTGCAATGTTAGGACCCAATGGTGCAGGTAAAACAACTTTAATTAGTATTATATGTGGAATTGTTACACCTTCATCTGGAGAAGTTAATGTGGACGGTTTTGATATTATAAAAAATTATAGAGAAACAAGATCTAAAATTGGTTTAGTACCTCAAGAGTTAACTTTAGAAAATTTTGAAACAGTATTTAATAACGTTTCCTATACAAGAGGTCTTTATGGTAAAGCACCAAACGCTCAATATGTTGAAAAAATTTTGAAGGATTTATATTTATGGGATAAAAAAGATGACATCCTAAGACAATTATCAGGCGGAATGAAAAGGCGAGTACTTATTGCAAAAGCTCTATCTCATGAGCCTTCAATTTTATTCTTAGACGAACCAACAGCTGGCGTTGATGTAGAACTAAGAAAAGATATGTGGAAAGTAGTAGAAAGATTAAGAGAAAATGGTGTGACTATAATTTTAACAACTCATTACATTGAAGAAGCGGAGGCTATTGCAGATAGAGTTGCAGTTATTAATCATGGAGAAATTATTGTTGTTGATCAAAAAAAAGATTTGTTAAGTAAAATGGGAAGAAAAAAATTAAGAATTGATTTACACGAGAAGGCTGAAGTTATCCCAGAGAGTCTAATGAAATATGATCTTGAATTGAGTAACAACAAACTATCAATTACTTACTCATATGACACACAAAAACAAAGAACTGGGATAACTAACTTGCTTCAAGATTTAAGAGATCAAGGATTGAAACTTAAAGATCTTAAAACAGAAGAAAGTACTTTAGAAAAAATATTTGTTACGTTGGTAAAGGAAAATAATGATAATTAATTATTACGGTTTCAGAGCAATTTATCTTCACGAAATGGATCGATTTAGAAGAACATTGTTACAATCTTTAATTTCTCCAGTACTATCAACCTCACTTTATTTTATTGTCTTTGGTTCAGTAATTGGAAATTATGTGCAAAACATAGATGGTATCAGCTATGGATCTTACATAGTACCAGGTTTAATTATGTTAACACTATTAACACAGGCGATTAGTAACACTTCCTTTGGGATATTTTTCCCTAAATTTAATGGATCACTTTATGAAATACTGGCAGCTCCGATATCAACTTTTGAAATGGTACTTGCATTTGTAGGTGCTGGAGCAACTAAAACACTTGTTATTGGAGTTGTTATTTTATTAACATCAAATTTTTTTGTCGAGGTTTCAATTTTACATCCTTTATTAATGATATTTTTACTTGTACTTGTTGCAATTACCTTTGCATTGTTCGGATTTTTAATTGGTTTATTGAGTTCTAATTTTGAACAGATGTCGATTATTCCAACATTAGTTATTACTCCAATGGTATTTTTAGGAGGAAGTTTATACTCATTAGATATGCTACCACCATTTTGGCAGACAGTTACCTACTTTAATCCAGTGGTTTATTTAATTAACGGTTTAAGATTTGCTTTCTATGGATCATCAGATTTTAATATTTGGATAAGTATAGGATCAATGATTTTCTTTTTAGTAGCTTGCATTTCTGTTGTCGCATATGTTCTTAAGAAAGGATATACAATAAAGAGTTAAAAATGGGGTGCCACTTAAGGCTGAGAAATACCCTTAGAACCTGTCCGGTAATTCAGAAAGGGAGAAAATGGATCAATTGAATTTAATAAATCAAACCACCTCAATACTAATTACTTTAGTTATAAGTTTATTATTCATAGTAATTGGAATTATTTATTCAAAAAAGTATCAAGGAATAAATAATTATTTATTAGCAAATAGATCAGTAGGAACATTTTCATTAACGTCCAGTTTAGTTGCTTCAGCTTTAGGTGCTTGGATATTATTTGGTCCAGCCTCAGCTGCAACATGGGGAGGCATAGGAGCGGTAATTGGTTACGCTTTAGGAACCGCATTTCCATTATTTATACTTATTTATCTAGGAGAAAAGTTTAGAAAAAATTATTCAAAAGGTAAAACCTTAATTGAGGTTATTCGAATAAGATATGGAAATAAATTATTTAAACTTATTTTATTTTTATCCATATTCTACATGACAATCTTTTTAATTGCAGAAGTTACTGCAGTTTCGCTTTTGGTAAAGTATATCTCAGGAACAAATTTGTGGATCACGGCTGGAATAGTAATAATTACATCTTTAATTTACACTTTATATGGTGGTTTGAGAGCATCATTATTTACAGACAACATTCAGTTTGTAATTTTTGGATTGATATTATTAATCGTTTTTTTCAATATATTTTCTTTATATTCAGGAAATTTTAATTTTGAATATATAAGTCAAAATAAGCCTTATCTATTAAGCTCAAAATACTTACCAAATTTTACTGCTGGATTAACTTTTTTCATAGCAGTTGCTGCTACAAATTTATTTCATCAAGGGAATTGGCAAAGAGTTTATGCAGCTAAAAATTATGAAGTATTAAAAAAAAGTTTAATTTTTTCTTTTTTAATAATCTTACCAATAGTTTTTTTAATGGGGTTTTCCGGACTAATTGCAGTTTCTCAAAACGAAACGGTAATACCTGATCTTGCTTTCTTTTCGCTAATATTAAAAGAAAATGGCGCGCAATTATCTATAATAATTATTATCTTAGCTATTTCATTAACAGTTAGCAGCATTGATACATTAATTAATGCAATATCAAGCTTGATCGTAGTAGATGGAAACAAAGTGTTTAAAGGTAAAAAAGATTATCTTAATTTTTCAAAACAAATAATTATTTTATTATCGATTATTGCATTTCTAATAGCTTCAAAAGGATTAAGTATATTGTATTTGTTTTTACTTGCAGACTTATTGTGTTGTGCAGCAGTGATGAGTGTTTTTTATGGATTTTATTATAAAAAATTTAGTGAAAAAAAAGCTTACGTTTCAATTTTATTTGGTTTGATGATGGGATTTTTATTATTTCCAAGTACAGATTTTTCAAAATCAATATTAGTTGGAATTATTTTTCCAACCAATATGTTTCCAGATTTTATCTCTCAATCATTATTATTTTCCTCATTTATAGTTGCAACATTCGTTCCTTTAACTGTATGGAAAATTAAAGATTATGGTATAAGAAAATAATATTCTTAATTACAGAATTGATTTTATGCAAAATTATAATTGGAACTATCCAACTACCATGTGGGTGGGTGAAAATAGAATAAAAGATTTAGGCTCAGCCTGTAAAAAATTAAATATTAACAAACCATTATTAGTCACTGACAATGGTTTAGCCAAAAGCAAAATTATATTAGATGCAGTATCATTGCTAAAAAATGAAAACATAGCAGTAGAAGTTTTCTCTAATGTAGTTGGAAATCCCACAGGCACAAATGTTGTTGAAGGTGTAGAATTTTTTAAAAAAAATAAATGTAACGGTGTAATTGCATTTGGAGGAGGCAGCGGTTTAGATGTTGGAAAAGCTATTGCATTTATGTCTGGCCAAACTTTATCTATTTGGGACTTTGAAGATATAGGTGATAATTGGTCTAAAGCAAATTCTGATACTATTGCACCAATTATTGCGGTTCCAACTACTGCTGGCACAGGTTCTGAAACTGGAAGAGCTTCAGTAATATTAAATGAAGATATTGGAGAAAAAAAAATTATATTTCATCCAAAATTTTTACCTTCGATTGTAATTCTAGATCCAATTTTAACTTTAGATTTACCAGCAAATATTACTGCAGCCACAGGTATGGATGCTTTAGCCCATAATCTCGAGGCATATTGTGCTCCCGGATTTCATCCAATGGCTGATGGAATTGCTTTAGAAGGAATGAGATTAATTAATAAATGGTTAATTAGAGCTGTAAAAAATGGAAATGATTTAGAAGCAAGAATGAATATGTTAACTGCTGCTAGCATGGGTTCTACAGCTTTTCAGAAAGGTTTAGGTGCAATTCACTCCTTAAGCCATCCAATAAATGCACTAAACAATATTCATCATGGTTTATCAAATGCAATATTTATGCCATATGTTTTGAGTTTTAATAAAGGAGAAATTGAACAAAAAATAATTAAAATTTGTGATTATTTAGAATTAAAAGATAAATCATTTAATGGGTTTATGGATTGGGTTTTAAATTTAAGAAAAGAATTAAAAATTCCTCATAAATTATCAGAAGTTATACAAGAGAAAGATTTTGACATTGAAAGATTGTCAAAAATGGCATTAGAAGACCCATCTACAGGTGGAAATCCAAAAAAATTAACAATTGATGATATGAGATTAATGTATAAACATAGTATGCAGGGAATATTGTTTTAATATGATTAAATTGGTAAAAAATAACACATTGCTAAAAAATAAACTTATATTAAAAATATAGTATGTTTAATTTTATCATACCTTTCATAATTTTAATTCTTGTTGTCGTGTTTATTCATGAATATGGTCACTATTATTTTGCAAAAAAATATGGAGTAGGAGTTACCGATTTTTCAATTGGTTTTGGCCAAGAAATTTTTGGTTGGAATGATAAATCAGGAACTCGCTGGAAAATATGTTGGATACCACTTGGAGGTTACGTAAAATTTTTTGGAGACAGAAATGTTTTTTCTCAAGCTGACCAAGAAGAATTATTAAAAAAATATAACAAAGAAGACCAAGAGAAACTGTTTGTAACTAAACCACTATATCAAAGATCTTTAATAGTATTCGGTGGACCTTTAGCTAATTTTTTATTAGCTATAGTGATTTTTTTATCGATTTATATGTTTGTTGGTAAAGATTTTACTCCAGCTGTAATAGACGAAGTGCTAAAAGATAGCCCAGCCGAAGCAGCCGGATTAATGAAGAATGATATTATTTTAGAAATAGACGATAATAAAGTAGAAAGTATTTTGGATGTTTCAAAATATATTGCAATGTCTACTTCGGAATATGTAGATTTTAAAGTTTCAAGATATGACCAACAAAAACTATTTAAAGTAAAACCAAATATAGTTCCTTCAGAAGATAATCTTGGAAATAAAATTAATAAAAGAATGGTTGGAATTAAACTAAGTCCATATAACAATGAAATTAACCATGTAAAATTAGGTCCTGCAAAAGCATTAATTCAATCTGTTAGTGAGGTCTATTTTGTAACAACATCTTCACTAAAATACTTAGCATCTATGTTAATAGGAAAAGGTGATAGTTCTCAGTTAGGTGGTCCTATAAGAATAGCAAAAATTTCAGGTCAAGTTGCAGAATTTGGAATAATCCCATTTTTAAGCATGATGGCCTATATTTCGATTAGCCTTGGTTTAATTAATTTATTTCCGATCCCAATGTTAGATGGAGGACATTTAATGTTCTATGGATTTGAAAAAGTTTTAGGAAGACCGTTAAGTCAAAAAACACAAGAAGGTTTCTTTCGAATCGGAATGTTTTTACTGCTATCTTTAATGTTTTTTGCAACCTTTAATGATCTTAAAGATATAGGTTTATTTTAAAGGATTTTTCATCAAATTTAAAAAATCAATAAAATCAACACTTTTAGAGCACAATATGTTGTGTGAAAAATATTTATAAACACAAAAAAAAAGCTTGAAAAATCAAGGATTTTATAAAAGAGTGAGAATAACGTAACACTGGAGCTAAAAATGAACAAAAAACAACTAATAGCAAAACTTTCAGATAAGCTAAATCAAAGCAAAGCTGATGCTGAGCGTACTTTTGATACTATTACCAACACTATATTGGACGCGTTAAAGAACGATGATTCAGTAAAAATTGCAGGTTTTGGTACTTATAAAGTCGCAAAAAGAAAAGCTAGAGTTGGTAGAAATCCAAGAACTGGTGAACAAATTCAGATCGCTGCTTCTCAAAAGGTAAAATTTTTACCAGCAAAAGCGCTTAAAGAAGTTTTCAATCGATAATTCTTTATTTTTAACAGCCTTTATTAATTTAATTAGTAAAGGCTGTTTCTACATGCAAAAACTGCATACCTATTTTTTATCATAAACATTAGTTTTAATTAAATTTTTAAATATAAAAGTTTCAAAATTAATTTGAGGAGTTTTATGTTTAGATTTATAAAAAAAATATCCTTCTTAACAGTTGGACTATCATTATGGTTTATAATGCCAGCTGCAGCAGAAACAACAGTTTCAGCAGAAGTAGGATTTATTTTAAATACTTTTTTATTTTTAGTTTGTGGATTTCTAGTCATGTTTATGGCAGCTGGTTTTGCCATGTTAGAAGCAGGATCGGTTACATCAAAAAGTGTATCTGTAATTTGCGCTAAAAATATTGGTTTATTTTCAATAGCAGGAATAATGTTTTGGCTTTTTGGATATAATTTGGCTTATGGCATACCCGAGGGTGGTTACATAGGTAAATTTATACCGTGGTCAGATGCAAGTGCTGTAGATACGGGATATTCTGATGGTTCAGATTGGTATTTTCAAATGGTATTCTGTGCAACAACAGTTTCTATTGTATCTGGAACATTAGCAGAAAGAATTAAACTGTGGCCGTTCTTTTTATTTGCTGCAATATTATCAGGAATTATTTATCCAATTGTTATGGGATGGCAATGGGGTGGTGGATGGTTAGCATCCGCTGGCTTTTCAGACTTTGCTGGATCAACACTTGTTCACTCAACAGGAGGTGCAGCTGCATTAGCAGGTGCCATATTGTTAGGGCCAAGATTAGGTAGATTTGGAAGTAAAGGCGAAGCAAAAGCTTTAAAACCTTATGCAGCATCATCCATTCCACTGGTAACAATAGGTATATTTATTCTATGGTTAGGTTGGTTTGGATTTAATGGTGGTTCACAATTAGCAATGGGAACAGCAGACGATGCTATTGCAGTATCAACTATCTTTATGAATACATTCTTAGCAGGCGCAGGTGGAGTTATGGCTGCAGCTTTTGTAACAAGATTAGGGTTTGGTAAAACAGACGTCATTCAAATGTTAAATGGATGTATCGGTGGATTAGTTGCAATTACAGCAGAACCACTTATGCCGTCACCAATGGCAGCAATTTTAATTGGAGCTGTCGGTGGTGTTATAGTTGTATTTGGAACAAAATTATTGTTCTCTCTAAAAATAGACGATGTTGTAGGTGCTGTACCTGCACACTTGTTTGCTGGAATTTGGGGAACATTAGCTGTACCAATAACTAACCCAGATACAAATTTTGGCGCTCAATTACTTGGAGTAGTTTCAATTAATGTCTTTGTATTCGTTGCATCGCTTATTGTTTGGGCGATTATGAAAAATACAATTGGTATTAGATTAAGTAAAGAAGGTGAACTAAAAGGTACCGACGTTACCGAGACTGGAGTAATTGCTTACGCAATAAGAGATTAGTTAGCGGAATATAATTCTCCCTTTCACGTTAACAATATTAAAAGGCCCGGTAACTCGGGCCTTTTTTTTAAGAGTTTTCTTCCCACAGTGATTTATAATCTATAAATGGAGACAAACCGTAACTAGAATTAATGTTTGTAATGTGAATAGATAGAGATTTAATAGGAGAAATACAAATTTCTTTTTCATATATTTGATTTAAATATTTTTCAAAAGGATCATGTCTATCAAGACAATTTTGATAAAAATTATCCCAATATTTATCTATAATTTCCTTTGAAGTCATTAAGGTACACAAGGTTTTATTTGTAGTCCTCCAGTGTCGTTTGTTACCTATTAAAAGATTTGTTTTTTCATTGTTCATGTAGAGAAAAGGGTAATCAGCAGGGCAAATTATTAGATCTTTTTCTAATTGAGAAGCAATTCTTTCGTATGTTCCAACCATCTCCTCTAATGAATATTCAAAATGTAGATAGTCATCCTCAACAAAATAAACTAAGTCTTTCCCTTTATTTTTTCCTACCTCAAAACTTTTGAGTAAGCTTGATAAATTTGAAAAAGTATCTGCAGTTTTTTGATTTTTAATTACATTTTTATGTTCAGAATTATTGTGATTAATTATTTCGTAATTATGTTTAGATTTATCAAGAATGCTAATTATTTTGTCAAGATTTTTACTTTTTGAATTATCATCTACAATTATCATGTTAACTTTTATTGAAGGGTAATTTTGATTTAAATTATTTACAGCCCTAATTAAAGAATTTAAAGATCTTTTAACATATTCAATTTTATCTGATTCGAAAATTCTTTTTTTGTTTTGGTCCCAAATATCAATATTTGAATTTGTTCTAAATATAATAAGAAGATCATTAATTTTTCTCTTTAACTTTACTTCACCAAGTGGCAAAACAATTGATTTATTCAAAATTGATAGTTTTTCGTTCAGTTCTTTATTTAAAGTAGGAGACTTAAATTGATTTTGATCAATTATTTCAAATCCAAACGTTTTAATTAGCTTTACAAAAATTTTTTTTAATATATTTGTTTGCATAAATTATTATATACTTACTATGTCTATAAAAACATCGCAAACCCTAGTTTCTGAAGCAATGCAAGAAGTTAAGACTATATCAGTTGATGATGCTTACAAGCTTTTAGAAGAAAACAATTGTAATATAATTGATATAAGAGATAAAACTGAACTCGATCAAACAGGTACACTTGAAAATTCAATAAATATTTCAAGAGGTCTTCTTGAATTTCAACTCGATCCAAATAGTGCTTTAATTCAAAATGGAATTATAGATCTTAATAAAGAGACTGTATTGTTTTGTGCCGCTGGAGGAAGGTCAGCTTTAGCCGCTAAAACTTTAAATGAAATGGGTTATAAAAAAGTCTCTCATATTCAAGGAGGTTTTGCAGCGCTTAAAAACTCTAAGTTTAAAATTAAGAAATAAAGATTTATTTTTAGTCATATAAACTTATTTTTTTTGCATAAAAAATTCTTATTACCCAATAGATAAAAATACCTAAAGGACCAATAAAGTAAGTTACTATTAGTGGAAAAAAAGTTAAATACTTTGATATTGCTAGTCTAGACCCATCCCTAGAAATCCATGATCCACAAAAAAGATTTATCGCTAAAAAATGAATCCAAAAAATTATCAAAAATTCTTTATTTGAAAATAAATCACTTAAATTATCTATTCCCAGATACAAATTAAAATTTTCAACAAAATCATAAGAACCTAGAAAAGATTTATAAATAACAAAAATATAGGTCCCACTTAGTATAAAAATTGGAAATATAGAACTCACAAAAATACTACCCAATTTAGAATTTGGAAAAAAAATCAGTACTAACCAAAAAGGAATAACTCCTATATTCAACCAGAGATAAACCATTTCAAATGTAAAGTAAGTTGATATTTGCTCGAGCATATAAAATTATATTATATAACTTTAAATAATGATTCCTATAAAAAATAGAAAGAAAAACTTAGAAGCAACAGTTGAGGAAATGAGAAATTTTGCGTTCGTTTATATTGAAAAATACGCACCTTCAAAACAACAACTTAGAACTTATTTATTAAAAAAATATTTAAAAACTAATATAGCCAATGTAAGCAAAAAGAATATAACTGACTTGATTGATGTTGTATTAGAAGATCTTGAAAAAACTAAGTTTATTAATGATAAATTTTATTCTAGCACAAAAGCTAAAAGCTTAATTCAGAGGGGAACTTCTATAAATAAAATCAGAAATTATCTTTTAGCAAAAGGCATTAGGCATCAATATATCAATGAAACTCTCAGTAATATTAAAGAAAATAATGAAGATCAGGATTTTTTTTCAGCAATTAAAATTTGTAAAAAAAAAAGAATTGGACCAGCAAGAGATGAAAATAACAGACCATTATTCATGAAAAAAGATTTAGGTATTCTAGCTAGATCCGGATTTACTTTTGAAACATCAAAAAGAGTTATTGATATTGAAAAAGATGAATATTTAAAAATAATAAATTTACTTTAATTTGCTGTTTTTATTTTTTTCTTTAAGATAATATTCTAATTTTCTTTTAATATAGTTTCTTACAAAAACAAATACCAATAGACCAAAAATTGAAACTGATACTATTATAATTAGTATTATTCTTAATCTTTCATCCATTACAGGTCAGCAGTAGATTTTAAAATTATACCAGGGTTTTTAAATTCATTTTTACCATATAAAATTTCTTTACCATCTAAATCTGTAACAGTGCCACCTGAATTTTTTAATATTGCATGTCCAGCTGCAATATCCCATTCTTTAGCTCTAGGTTCAGCCACATAGACATGAAATTCACCAGCAGCAATTACACAAAACTTTAAAGAACTTTTCATTTTAACATACTCTTTTACTCTAAGTTTTTTGTGAATTTCTATAATTTCAGGCTTTAAATTATTTGAGTAACTTACAGCTCTAATATTATTTTTATCTATATTTTTATTATTAAGAACTTTTTCATTACTGTTATTAAGTTCATAACTAATGTTATTACCATATGAATAAAACATTCTTTTTTTTGCAGGCGCATATATAATTCCTGCTACGGCAACTTTATTAATTATTAATCCAGCGTTAAGTGTGAACTCATCTCTATTATTAATATAATCATATGTTCCATCAATTGGATCGACTAACCAAAACGTATTTAAATCTAAATTTTTATTTTCTGATGTTTCTTCAGATACTATTGGAATAGAAGGAGAAATTTTTTTTAAATTATTTAATATAATGTTGTTAACTTCAATATCACCGTTGGTCACTGGTGTGTTGTCTTTTTTAACATTCTTTGTTAATCCTTTATTTCTTAATTCAATAGAAAGATCTCCAGCCTCAAAAAAAACTTGTGTTAAATCTTTAATTATTACTTCAATCTTTTTTGTTTCCATATATGTTAAATTTTTCTAGTGAAATTATATTTCCATTAATTACTTTTTTTCCAACATTTTCAAAGTTAACTGTAATTTTTTCTTTTATTATCGATTGAATTTGACCGATACCCCATTCTTTATTGCTAGGATTTATTACTTTGTCTCCAGGTTCAAAGTCAAATATCATTGTGTTTCACTTATAAAGTAAAAGAGTGTAAATACAACTTTATGAAAAATAAAATTAACTCAATTGGCATAGAAAAAGAGCCTAAAGATACAAAAGTAGTTGTTGCAATGTCTGGAGGTGTTGACTCATCCACAGTAGCTGGAATGATGAAGAAAGAAGGTTTTAAAGTAATAGGAGTAACATTAAAACTTTACGATGATAGTCAACAAACAGCAAAATCTAAACAGTGTTGTGCTGGCCAAGATATAATGGATGCTAAAAGAGTTGCAGATAAGTTAGATATAGAGCATAAAATTTTATACTATCAATCAAAGTTTAAAAAAGGTGTGATCGATAATTTTGTAGAAAGTTACTTAGCTGGTGAAACACCAATACCATGCGTTCAATGTAATCAAACAGTAAAATTTAAAGATCTTTTCGAAGAAAGTAAAAATATTGGTGCAGATGCATTAATTACAGGTCATTATGTAAAAAGTATTACTGAAAATAATCAAACAGATCTGTATAGAGCAATAGATGAAAATAGGGACCAAAGTTATTTTTTATTTAATACAACACGTGATCAACTAAATTACTTGAGATTTCCTTTAGGAAGAATGATGAAAAGCGAAACAAGAGAAATTGCAAAAAAATTAGATCTTAACGTTGCTGAAAAACCAGACAGCCAAGATATATGTTTTGTACCAAATGGAGATTATTCTTCAGTCATAAAAAAATATAAACCAGAATCATATAAAAAAGGAAACATTAAGAACATCAATGGAAAAGTAATAGGAGTTCACGAAGGGATTGTAAATTTTACAATTGGTCAAAGACGTGGAATAAAAGTTTCAGACAAAGAACCACTTTACGTAATAGAAATAAATGCTGAAAAAAATGAAATTACTGTAGGTCAAAAAAAATATTTAGCTCAAAAAAAAATAAAATTAAAAAATTTAAATCTTTTGTGTGACCTAGATGAATTAAATAAAGAAATATTTGTTAAGGTTAGGTCAACTGGAAAATTGATAAAATCAACTATAGAATTAGATAAAAATATTGCTTTTGTAAATTTATTAGAAGATGAGCATGGAATATCTCCCGGCCAAGCTTGCGTATTTTATTCTAAAAATATAAATGGGTACAAAGTTTTAGGAGGTGGATGGATAACAAAAAATTAATTTTTTCTTTTCCACATTAAAAAGGACAAAAAATAAAATAATAATAATAACAAAAAATAATTCCATTCTAATATATAATCAACATTTGGATCCAGGTTGTAAAAAGTTAATATTGTTACAATTATAATTGTAGAAAAGCAAACTGCCAAAACAAATATTAACTTTGAGTAAACTATAATTAAGTTAAGATAATTATTAATTTTATCTTTTATTAAAAAAATTTTTCTTAGAAGAAATGATTGTGCTAATAATTCAAATAATATAAAAAATATAATTAAAGATCTCCTCAGTTTTGTAAGTATTTCACTTTCAAATGTCCAACCAAGAAATAAAACATGTAAGAACAAAAATGCAGCGGAAAGAATGCCAAATGTAAAAAAGTAATAATTATTTTTCGTATGAATTAACTCTTTTAAGATTCTATTATAATATATCCAATAAAAAATCATTAAAATCACGCTTAAATACAAAATAGGTTTAAAAAAATATTTTACTGGAAATCTTTTTACTACATTACTAATTGATGCTTCTCCATTTAACAAAGGATTTATTGCTTTGCTAGTACCAAGTGTAGTTTTTTTATTATTTTTTATTTTATATATTTTTTCATGAAATAAAGGAAAAATATTATATAAAATCATGCTATTTGTATTTAATATACAACTTTCATTAATAATATTTGAGACCCTTATCTTTAAAAAAATGTTTTCTTGAAAATTTTTAATATTTTTTTGTTTTATATCTATTTTTTTTCCGCTTTCATCAACATAATCATGAATAATTTTATATTTGTAACAGTTATCTAAAGTTTTGAATCTATCAAATTTAACTTCTATACAATAATTATTTTCTTCATTGCACAAAAATCTAACTGAGTTACCTGGGATATTTTCTTTAAAGTTATAATTAAATTCATAAGTAAATTTAAATGATACGAAATAGTTATGTATTATCAATGAGCCTAATAGACCAATTGATGGAGTTATAAATAATAATAATGCAAATATTCGAAGTTTTCGAATACTATTTTTTATTTCCATTATTAAATAAGTTTACTTTTTCTTATTTTTTTTTCTGGCTCGTCTTTTTTTTGAGCCCATTTTTCTTCGGCCTCTATGTTTTTTTGGGTATCCCACAATATTCAATCCTTTTTCTTAAATTTTATTGACTTATCGAATGGATATAGCATTGTTGTTTAAATATCAATATTATATGAAATCAAGCCTAAGAACATTTATTAAGCACACAGCAAAAGATTTTCACAATCAATCCGTCAATCCACCAGTGGTTAGAGCTTCAACAATAATTTTTAAGAATGTTCAAGAAATTGAAAAAGCAGAAAAAAAATATTTAAAGGACCCAAGAAGTGGAAATTATAATTATGGTAGACAAGGAACCCCCACTACATATGCTTTACAAAGAATTCTACAAGAAATGGAAGAATGTTACAAAGTTTACTTAACTCCAACGGGTTTTGGAGCTGTATTTTTAGCTGTGTTAAGCGTAGTTGAACCAGGTGATGAAATTTTAGTTACAGACTCAGTTTATTCTCCAACAAGATTATTAACGCAAGATTATTTAAAAAAGTTTAAAGTAAAAAGTATATTTTATGACCCCGCAAATTTTGATGACTTAAAAAATAAAATTTCAAATAAAACTAAGCTAATTATTGTTGAAAATCCTGGAAGCAATACTTTTGAGTTTCAAGATTTAAAAAAAATTATATCATTAGCTAAAAAATATAAAATTTACACAGCGATAGATAATACCTGGGGAACACCATATTTAATCAAACCAATTAAATTAGGTTTCGATATGTCAATTGTTTCTGCAACAAAATACTATTCAGGACATTCAGATGTAATGGGAGGAACTTTAGCAATTAACAAAAAATTATTTAAATTAGTTGAGCCAACCAACAGAATAACTGGGCACAGATTAAGCCCTGATGAGGCCTATTTAATTTTAAGAGGTATAAGAACTCTTGATGTGAGAATGGATA
>CACIBQ010000001.1 GCA_902584915.1 uncultured Pelagibacteraceae bacterium | reverse complement strand
AGCCAATATCTATATTACCACAACAATCAAAATTGATACCAACAGGATTATTTATAGCTATACCTGACAATACTGAAGTACAGATTAGACCTAGATCTGGCCTAGCTGTAAAAAATAATATTTCTGTTTTAAATACCCCAGGAACAATTGATAGTGACTATCGTGGAGAATTAAAAGTAATTCTTTATAATTATGGAAATGAAGAATTTATTGTAAAAAACGAAGATAGAATAGCTCAAATGGTGTTAATGCCTATAATTAAAGCTAGCTTTGAAGAAGTTGAAAATCTTCCTGAAACAATCAGAGGTGAAGGCGGTTTTGGTTCCACAGGCAAATGATAAAAATAAATAAAACCTATCTAGAGAGATATTCTAGACAAATTGTACTTAAAAATATCGGTATAATTGGTCAAAAAAAAATTACTTCATCAAAAGTTTTTATTGTTGGAGCTGGAGGATTAGGCTGCCCTATTGCTGATTTATTATGTAGAGCTGGAGTGGGAGAAATTGGAATAATTGATTATGATAAGATTTCTCTCTCAAACCTTAATAGACAGACACTTTTTGATACAAGTGATTTAAACAAGTACAAAGTTGATATTTTAAAAAAAAAATTAAATAAAATTAATCCATTAGTCAAAATAAATATTTTCAAAAAAAAAATTGATTATAAAAATATAAATAAGTTAATTAATAAATATCAAATTATTGTAGATGCATCAGATAATTTTAAGACAAAATTTTTATTAAACGAAAGTTCAATTAAAAATAAAAAAAAATTAGTTGTTGGAGCTATTAGTAGATTTGATGGTCATATTTTTGTATTCAATTTTAATAATAATAAAAGCGCCTGTTTAAAATGTTTTTACCAAGAAAAGCCATCTGATGATATTTTAAATTGTGATCAAGAAGGAATTCTTGGTACAACAGCAACAATTTTGGGCTCTTTTCAAGCAAATGAAATTATAAAATTAATTATAGGATCTAAAAATAATTTAAATAATTCAATATTAATTTTAAATACTTTAAATTTAAGTCAAAGAATTGTTAAATTTAAAAAAATTAAAAAATGTGTATGCGATTTATAATTGCTTTTATTATTTATTTACTATTAATTTTTCCACTAAACTTAAGTTTTGCTGAAGAATTTGTTATGTTAAAAAATAGCAAAGTCAATGTAAGATATGGGCCAAGTTTTGAATATCCAATCAAATATATATATTTAAAGAAAAATTTACCAGTAAAAATAATTGATAAAAAAGAAAATTTTAGAAGAATAATTGATCACAAACATAACAGTGGGTGGATACATACTTCACAGTTAAAAAAATCCTCTTCTATAATATTAACTGAAAATCAATTTATTTTTACAAAACCAACAAAGTTTTCAAAACCAGTTGCTGTTGCTGAAAAAGGAAAGCTAATTTTACTTAAGAAGTGTAAAAAGAACTGGTGTAAAATATCTATCGAAGATATTTCTGGATGGATTCTATTTGATAAATTTTGGGGTAAATTACCAAATTAATTGAAAGGATCTTCCAGAACACATGCAACTAGATGAATTCTAGCTTGCTCTCCGCCATTAAAGAAATTATGAAATTTCTTGTTATTTGTAATTGTTGCAGTGCCATCAGCGGGCATATGTTTAGCAACATTTTCAATAACCATCATGCACCCTTTGTTTGTGACAATAGGTATGTGTAATCTTGGCTCTGGATCTTTATGCCAGCTTAAAGTCGATCTGGGTTCTTTTAATAACAATCTTACTCTTCCAAGTTTAAATTTACTTTTTAATGTCTCATAAACTTCTTTAAAGTAAGTATCCTCAAACTCTGGAACAAGTTCAGTATATTTAGACTCATCTATATCTATATCTCTAGAAACTTCTTTCCCTGACTCATCAGCAATAGTCCAATATTTTCCTCGTACATTATTACCTTCTACTGAAGTTTCGTCATTTGGGATTTTGTTGATTGAGATGGCACCAAAGTGGGTCACCCCAGGAGATTTAAATTTTTTTCTTTGCAAAACTTTATCTAGATCATCTTTTAGTCTCGAGATATCAAATTTTATATCTGGTACTTTATAAAAATCCTGAAAACTCACTTCCGCCATAAGTTTATTCCTTGTTCATTTTTTTAATTCAAATCGATCCGAATTCATAACCTTTGTCCACGCAGCTGTAAAGTCGTTTAAGAACTTTTCAGATGAATCATCTGTCGCATACACTTCTGCTAAAGCTCTTAATTGTGAATTTGACCCAAATATTAAATCTGCTCTTGTGCCTGTCCATTTTACTTTGCCTGATTTTCGATCAACTCCATTGAATAGATCTTCTTTGCTAGAAGTTTCTTTCCACTTTACTTCCATATCTAACAAATTAACGAAGAAATCATTTGTTAATTTACCAGGTCTTTTAGTAAATACGCCGAGTTTAGAACCATCAAAGTTTGTTTCAAGCACTCTCATGCCTCCAACTAAAACAGTCATTTCGGGTCCAGTTAATTGCATTAGTTGTGCTTTATCAACTAACAGCTCTTCAGCTTGCGTTGCGCTCTCAGAGTTTACATAGTTTCTGAAACCATCAGCTTGTGGTTCTAAAAGACCAAATGAATGAATATCTGTTTGATTTTGTGAGGCATCACCTCTACCAGGTAAGAAAGGTAACTTAATCTTTTTACCAGAATCTTTTGCAGCTTTCTCAATCCCAACATTTCCTCCTAGAACAATTAAGTCTGCTAAAGAAACATATTTCTTTTTTGAGTTAAATCCTTTTTGAATTTTCTCATAAACTTTAATTGCTTTAGAAAGCTGAGTTGGATTGTTTACTTTCCAATCTTTTTGTGGCGCAAGCCTTACACGTGCACCATTAGCTCCACCTCTTTTGTCTGAGCCTCTAAAAGTAGAAGCTGAAGCCCAAGCTGTAGATACAAGTTGAGATACTGAAAGTCCTGACTTAGCTATTTTTACTTTCAAACTTTCGATATCTTTATTTTTTAATTTTAATTTATTTTTAGGTACTGGATCTTGCCAAATTAAATCTTCTTTAGGCACTTCACTCCCTAAATAATTTACTTTAGGACCCATATCTCTATGTGTAAGTTTGAACCATGCACGAGCAAAAGCATCAGAAAACTCATCTGGGTTGTTATGAAAGTGTTTTGAAATTCTTCCAAACTCAGGATCAAATCTCATAGATAAATCTGTAGTTTGCATCATCGGTAGGTTTTTTTTACCTTTTATATGAGCATCTGGTGTCATATTTGGAGCATGACCATTTTCTATTGGCTTCCATTGATGTGCTCCGGCAGGACTTTTTGTTAATTCCCACTCATAGCCAAAAAGGTTATCAAAATAACCCATATCCCATTTAATTGGATTTGAAGTCCAAGCGCCTTCGATACCACTGCTTATAGTATCTGCTCCAAGACCACTTTTATAATTACTATTCCATCCAGTAGCTTGATCTTGTATTTTAGATCCTTCTGGTTCAGGTCCTTTGTACGACTCTGGAGCTGCACCATGTGATTTTCCGAATGTGTGTCCTCCAGCCACTAGTGCAACAATTTCGTAATCATTCATTGCCATCCTGCCGAATGTTTCTCTAATATCCCTAGCTGCTAATAGTGGGTCTGGATTTCCATCTGGTCCCTGTGGATTTACATATATTAATCCCATTTGAACAGCGCCAAGTGGATTTTCTAATTCTCTTTTTGAATCATACCTTTTGTTATCTAACCAAACTTTTTCAGAACCCCAATAAATATCTTCTTCTGGCTCCCAAATGTCTTCTCTTCCACCACCGAAACCAAATGTTTTAAAACCCATAGATTCAAGAGCAACATTTCCAACAAGTATAAATAAATCTGCCCATGAAATTCTTCTACCATATTTTTTTTTAATCGGCCAAAGAAGTAGTCTTGCCTTATCTAAGTTGACGTTATCTGGCCAACTATTTATTGGTGCAAATCTTTGATTTCCAGTTCCTGCACCTCCTCTGCCATCTCCAGTTCTATATGTTCCTGCCGCATGCCAAGCAAGACGAATAAATAATGGTCCATAGTGACCGTAATCTGCTGGCCACCAATTTTGTGATTTTGTCATTAACTTATGAAGATCTTTTTTAAGAGCTTTTAGATTAAGTTTTTTAAATTCTTTTTTATAATTAAATTTTTTATCCATTGGATTAACCATGGACGAATGTTGACTTAAGATTTTAAGATTAAGACTATTTGGCCACCAGTCTCTGTTTGTTTGACCTTTTCCAGAAGCATGTTTTTGAGGTATTCCTTCACCATGAAATGGACATTTGCTTATATCATTATTTATTTCACTACTCATAATTTCTCCTTTGATTTAAATAAAATATAAGATCTCTAAAACTGAATGTCAAGTAGTTTAGAATGATTATAAAGTAGCTATTCTTTAGAAATTTTAAATGTCACCTCTATGTCCATTATTTTTTTTCCATTTGGAGGTACTGGGTTTTTTTTAATTTGTACTTCGTCTGAATTAATATCAACTAATTCTTTTGTTTGATTATCATAAAAGTGATGATGCGAATGCGTATTAGTATCAAAGTAAGACATGTCATTGCCAACATTGATTTCCTTTAAATGACCTTTTTTTTTCAATGTATGAATTGTGTTGTAAACCGTTGCTAAAGATATTTTTTGATTATTTTTTGTTTGAATAATTTTCATAAGTTCATTTATAGAAAAATGAAAAGTTTTTTCTCTATTAAATAAAACTTCACAAATTCTTATTCTTTGTTTTGTGGGTCTTAGGCCCGAATTTCTAAGTTTTTCAATGTAAATTGCTTCTGAATTTGGCATACTTTATAATTATTCTAAACTATATTAATATTATATTTTAATTAAATCAAGTATTAAGGTTAAAATTTGATGAAAAAAAATTCATACACTTATGATGAACTAATTAATTGTGGAGAAGGAAGTTTATTTGGATCAGGAAATGCTAAACTTCCTCTTCCACCTATGCTGATGTTTGATAGAATAACAGAAATTACTGAAAAAGGCGGTAATTATAAAAAAGGAATAATTAAAGCTGAATTAGACATTAAAGATGATTTATGGTTTTTTGATTGCCATTTTAAAGAAGATCCAGTTATGCCTGGATGCTTAGGCTTAGATGCAATGTGGCAGTTGGTTGGTTTTTATCTTGGCTGGATAGGAAACCCAGGAAAAGGTAGGGCTTTAGGAGTAAATGCTGTAAAATTTACTGGTGAAGTATTAAAATCGGCTAAAATGGCTACATACGAAATAGATATGAAAAGAATTTTAATAAAAGAAGGAACTACAGTAGGACTAGCTGATGGAATTTTATTAGCTGATGGAAGGAAGATATATTCCGCAGAAAATTTAAAAGTGGGATTGTTTAAATAATGAAAAAAGTAGTAGTAACTGGTATTGGAATCGTATCTTGTTTAGGAAATAATCAAGAAGAAGTTTATCAATCCCTAATTAATTCTAAATCTGGAATTACATTTTCAGAAGAATATAAAGAGTATAACCTAAAAAGTAATGTTCATGGTAAACCAAATATTAAACTAGAAGACTATGTAGATAGGAAATTTATAAGATTTATGGGCCCAGGCTCAGCCTATAATTATGTTTCTATGAAAGAGGCAGTTGAAGACTCTGGCTTAGAAGAAAAAGATGTAAGTAATGTTTCAACAGGAATGATAATGGGTTCAGGTGGACCGTCAATTCAAAATGTTATTTTAGCAGCTGATAAAACAAGAGAAAAAAATCCAAAAAAAATGGGACCATTTGTTGTTCCAAGAACTATGTCTAGTACAGCTTCGGCTACTTTAGCGGTACCATTTAAAATTAAAGGAGTTAATTATACAATTAGCTCTGCCTGTGCAACAAGTGGACATTGTATTGGAAATGCAATGGAGTTAATACAACTAGGAAAACAAAAAATTATATTTGCTGGTGGAAGTGATGAAGTACATTTTGCAATGACTGCAATGTTCGATGCAATGACTGCTTTATCATCAAAGTATAATCAAACACCAGAAAAAGCTTCAAGACCTTATGATAAAACTAGAGATGGATTTGTTATATCGGGTGGAGGAGGAGTTTTGGTTTTAGAAGAATATGAGCATGCTAAAGCTAGAGGTGCAAAAATTTATGCTGAATTGACTGGATATGGAGCAACTTCTGATGGATTTGATATGGTTGCCCCATCTGGAGAAGGAGCTGTAAGATGTATGCAAATGGCTTTAAAAACTAGTAAAAACAAAATTGATTATATAAATACTCACGGAACATCAACTCCAGTTGGAGATATTACAGAATTAAAGGCCGTTGGTGAAGTTTTTAAAGATAATATTCCTAAAATAAGTTCTACTAAATCTCTTTCTGGTCATTCTTTAGGAGCAACTTCAGTACATGAAGCAGTTTATAGTCTAATTATGATGAAAAATAATTTTATTTCAGCTTCTATAAACATAACTGATATAGACGAGGAAGCAAAAAAATATCCAATAGTCACAAAGGTTGAAAAAGATGTGACTTTGAACTCTGTTATGTCTAACAGTTTTGGATTTGGTGGAACTAATGCAACTTTAGTTTTTGAAAAGGTTTAATTTATGTCTTTAATGAAAGGAAAAAAAGGACTAATCATGGGAGTTGCTAATGAAAGATCTATTGCTTGGGGTATTTCTCAAAAATTAGCTGAGGCAGGTGCTGAATTATCTTTTACATATCTTGGGGATGCTTTAAAAAAAAGAGTAATTCCCTTAGCAGAAAAATTAAATTCAAAAGTAACATTTAGTTGTGATGTAGAAAATAAAGAAGAAGTAATAAAACTTTTTGAAGATATAAAATCAAAATGGGGCCAAATTGATTTTGTTGTTCATGCAGTTGCTTTTTCAGATAAATCAGAATTATCGGGAGAATATTTAAATACCAGCAGAGAAAATTTTTTAAGAAGCATGTTGATTTCATGCTTTTCATTTACCGAAGTCGCAAAAGAAGCTTCTAAAATAATGAATAAAAGTGGAAGTATGCTTACCTTAACTTACGAGTCTAATAAAGCTATTCCAAATTATAATGTAATGGGTGTTTGTAAATCTGCACTTGAAGCAAGTGTTAAATACCTAGCTAGAGATTTAGGATCAAAAGGAATTAGAGTGAATGCAATAAGTGCAGGACCAATTAAAACATTAGCAGCTTCTGCAATTGGAGATGCAAAATTTCTTTATAAATGGAATGAAGACCATTCTTTTTTAAAAAGAAACGTAGATATACATGACGTTGGAAATTCAGCTTTGTATTTATTAAGTGATCTCGGAGGAGGTGTTACTGGCGAAATTCACTATGTAGATGCTGGATATAATAAAGTAGGGATGCCTGATCCAAAAAACATAACTTAATTTTATGTCTAAAAGATATAGTGGTAAATCTTTTAAAGACTCATCTGTAATGAAAAAAGCAAAACTTTCCTTTAAGGAAAAAAGAAAACTAAAAAGAGAAAAAAAAAATAGAAAGTAATGTTGATATTAGTTTGGTTTGTAGTTTGTATTCTATTTTATTTTGTTCAATTGCTTTTAGGAAATTCAGGCCATTCACTTGAGGTATTTGCTGTCTTAAGCGCAATAGCTATTTTTCTAATTAGTAAAATCAGAAACAAAATTAAATAATCAGTAAAAATTACTTAAGTTTTATTCCCTTAATTTTCTTAAGAATAAAAAATACTAATACTCCAATAAAAATAGCAAATACTGAATCAAACCAACCAACAGGTCTTACATTATTTATATATAGAAAAGCTACTCCAATGCTAATTACTATGTATATTATCGTACTTAGATTTACTTTCATATTTATGCAACAGCTTGTTTGATAGATAGTTTAACTTTACCTCTATCAAAACCAATGACTTTGACTTTTACCTCATCACCTTCTTTGACAACATCAGTTACTTTGGCAACTCTTTTATCAGCAAGTTCAGATATATGAACAAGACCATCTTGTTTTCCTAAAAAATTAACAAATGCACCAAACTCCATGATTTTAATAACTTTTCCGTTATAAATTTTATTTAACTCGGCTTTTGCAGTAAGATCTTTGATAAATTGTAATGCTATATTTCTAGATTCTTCGTCAGGTGCAGCAACTGTTACTACTCCCTCATCATTAACATCTACCTTAGCGCCTGATTTTTCAACTATTTCTCTAATAGTTGCACCACCTTTTCCAATAACAGTGGCAATATCTTTTTTATCTACAGATATTTTTTCCATTTTAGGGGTATGCTTACCAACACCATCTCTTGATTTATTTAAAGCTTTATTCATCTCTCCTAAAATATGAATTCTTCCATCTTTAGCTTGTTTTAAAGCTTGTTCCATTATTTCAAATGTAATACCTGTAATTTTAATATCCATTTGAAGTGAGGTTATGCCATCTTTAGTTCCAGCAACTTTGAAATCCATATCACCTAAATGATCCTCATCTCCAAGAATGTCTGACAATACACTAAAGTCATCACCTTCTTTAATTAATCCCATAGCAATACCGGCTACTGGTTCTTTTATTGGAACACCAGCATCCATTAATGCTAATGAAGTTCCACAAACTGTTGCCATAGACGAGGATCCATTAGACTCCGTTATTTCAGAAACAATTCTGAATGTGTAAGGGAAACTTTCTTTTGGAGGCAAAGATGAGTTAATAGCTCTCCAAGCAAGTTTTCCATGACCTATCTCTCTTCTTCCTGTTCCAATTCTTCCAGTTTCACCTACTGAAAATGGAGGAAAATTATAGTGAAGCATAAATCTTTCTCTTTGAAGACCTTCTAAACTTTCAATTCTCTGTTCATCGTCTGAAGTTCCAAGAGTAGTTGTTACAATTGCCTGGGTTTCACCTCTAGTGAACAATGCAGAACCATGAACTCTTGGCAAAATTCCAACTTCACACATTATCGGTCTTATGTCCGAAAGTCCTCTTCCATCAATTCTATTTTTATTTTTTAAAATGTCAGTTCTAACTATTCTCTTTTCTAAATTTTTTAGTTCAGAGTTAACATCTAATTCTGTATAATTTTCATTCTCTTCAAATAGTTTTTTTGCTTTATCAGTTATGTCAGATATTAGATTTGATCTTTCTTTTTTATCTTTGATAGAAAAAGCTTTTTTTAATTCACTTGTAAATTCATCTTCAATTTTTTTCTTAACTTCTGAAAGGTCTTTTTTCTCTAAAACCCAGTCAGGTTTTTTACATTCATCCGCTAGTTCTTCTATCATTTTTATTACAGGAACAAAATTCTCATGACCAAATTTAACTGCATTTAACATTTCTTCCTCTGTTAATCCGCTTGTTTCTGACTCAACCATTAAAACTGCATCTTTTGTACCAGCTACAACAAGATCTAATTTAGAATTTTCTAATTCTTTTTTTGAAGGATTAAGAATATATTTACCATCAATAAATCCAACTCTTGATGCACCAATAGGACCTAGAAAAGGCATTCCAGAAATTGCTAAAGCCGCTGATGAAGCAATGATTGATAAAATATCTGCTTCGTTTTCCTTATCATATGAAATTACTGTTGGAAGTAATTGCACTTCATTTTTGAATTCATCTGGAAATAAAGGCCTGATAGGTCTGTCAATTAATCTCGAGATTAAGGTTTCACTCTCTGTTGGTCTTGCTTCTCTTTTAAAATATCCACCAGGAATTTTTCCTGCTGCATAATATTTTTCTTGATAATTTACTGATAATGGGAAGTAATCCATATCTGGATTAACTTTTTTTGCTCCAACAACTGTGGCCAATACAATTGTTTCACCACATTGTGCTATTATTGCCCCATCAGCTTGTCTTGCTATTTTTCCTGTTTCTAAACTTATTTTTTTCCCTGCTAATTCTATTTCTTTCTTTACTACTTTAAACATTTACTTCCTTAAATTTAATTTTGAAATCACTTCTTTATAATTTTCAATTTTATTTTTTTTTAAATAATCTAATAGTTTCTTTCTTCTATTTACTGCTTTTATTAAACCGACTGATGAGTGCTTATCTTTTTTAAATTTTTTGATATGTTCAGATAAATTCTGAATTTTATCAGTTAATTGAGATATTTGCACTTCCGATGAACCAGTATCTTTATCGTGTCTCATTATTTCTTTCATTTTTTTGTTCATTATTTTCCTTTTATTTTTGTGTTTGTCTAATTAAATTTTCTATTTTTTCTGCATAATCAAATGAATTATCATTAACAAAAAAGACTTTTGGCATAAATTTAACCATTATTTTTTTTGATAAAACTTTTCTAATTACAAATGAAAATTCTTTTAATTTATCTATTACTTTATCTGCATCTTTTCCACCCAAAGGTATTACAAAGACTTTAGCATTTTTTAAATCTGGACTCATTCTTACTTCAGTAACGGTTATAGACTTTGTGTCTAGGTTAGGTATTTTTGCTTCTTCTCTTATAAAAATCATACTTAAGGCCTGCTTTATTAACTCACCTACCCTTAATTGTCTTTGAGAAACTGGTTTGCCTAATTTACTCATGATAATATTTGTCTTTCTACAGTTTTTGATCTGTAAGCTTCTATAATATCTTTTATTTGAAAATCATTAAAATCTTTGAGTGATATTCCACATTCTAAACCTGCATTTACTTGTTTTACTTGATTTTTTTCTCTAAATATTGATCCAACCTTACCGCTAAAAACTATTATACCATCTCTTATGATTCTAGCATGACAATCTTGATTTATCTCACCATTTAAAACCTTTGATCCAGCAACTTTTCCTACTTTTGAAACTTTAAATATATCTAAAACTTCTGCTGTGCCAGTTACTTCTTCATTAACGTCTGGTGTTAGCAGCCCTGACATTTTATTTTTAATATAATCAATTAATTCGTAGATAATATTAAATGACTCTATTTTAATTTTTTCTTTTTCAGCTAATTTTTTTGCTTCTTTACTAGGCTTAACATTAAAAGCAATGACTATTGCATCAGATGCTTTTGCAAGAGTAATATCAGTTTCAGTAACCATTCCAATATCAGATAAAATTATTTTAGTTTTAACCTCATCATGTTTGATATTTGATAATGCAAATTTTATAGCTTCAGCAGAGCCGTGTACATCAGATTTAATAATAATATTTAACTCCTCAGAAGTTTTTTCAGAAAATGCAGTATCTTTTGTAGCAAAACTTAAATTTTTAATTCCCTCTTTAGCTTCGTTAACTCTGGCTTCCGCTAAATTTTTTGCCTCTTTTTCAGAGGATAATACAACAAAATCATCTCCAGCATTTGAGGCTCCATTTATTCCTAAAATTTCTACTGGTGTTGAAGGCTCTGCTAATTCAATGCTTTGACCATTGTCATTTATTATTGCTCTAACTTTTCCCCATTTCTTTCCACTAACAAAATAATCTCCTTTATTTAAATTACCCGAAGTTACTACAATGTTTACAACTGGGCCTCTTCCTATATCAATTTTTGATTCTAAAACTATACCTTTTGCTTCATTCCCATATTCTGTTTTTAAATCTATTAGTTCAGCTTGTAAAATTATTGACTCAATTAGTTTATCTAAATTATTTTTATTTTTAGTTGAAATTTCAATCATCAGAGTATCGCCTGAAAGATCTTCTGCGATTAGTTCGTGTTCTAATAATTGATTTTTAATTTTTTGAGGATCTGCATCTGGCAAGTCGCATTTATTAATTGCAACAACAATTGGTACATTTGCTGCTTTTGCATGTTTAATTGACTCGATTGTTTGTGGTTTAACACCATCATCTGCCGCAACTACTAATACAACAATATCAGTTAATTTTGATCCTCTTGCTCTCATCTCTGTAAAAGCTGCATGGCCCGGGGTGTCAATAAATGTTATTTTATTTGTATCTTTAGTAATTTGATATGCTCCAATGTGTTGAGTAATCCCTCCATATTCCCCTTCAACTACATTGGTTTTTCTCAAAACATCAAGTAAAGAAGTTTTTCCATGGTCTACATGTCCCATAATAGTAACTATTGGTGGTCTAGATTTTAAATTTTCTTTTTTACTTTTATTTATTTTTTTAATTATATCTTCTGCTTTTTTTTCTTTAATTGGATTGTGTCCAAATTCTTTAACCAAATATTCAGCGATATCAGTATCAATCGCATGATTAATTGTTGCCTTCACACCCATAGTTAATAAATGTTTGATTAAACTACTAGATTGTTCACTCATTCTATTTGCTAACTCTCTAATTGTAATTATTTCTGGAATTGATACATCTCTTTTAACTGGTTTATATTCTTGTTTATCAGTACTAAGTTGCTCTCTATTTTCTTTTTGTCTTGCCCTCCTAATTGATGCTAGGCTTCTTCCTCTAGCTACTCCTCCATCTTCATCGCTTAAAGCTCTTGAAATTGTTAGTTTAAGCTCTCTTTTTTTAATACCACTTTTTTCTTTATTTTCTTTTGTTGTTTCACCTTTAAGCCTTTTTGTTGCTCTTTGTTCTGCAAGTTTTCTTTTATCAAAGTCAGATACATCCTTTTTGGAAAAAAAATTTTGAGTTGATCTTTTATACACTAAATTTGTATTAGGTTTGTTGAAATTCTCTTTTGACATTTGTTTAAAAGGTTTTTTCTTTTGAAAAGTCTTATTATTTTTAATTATTACCGAGTTTCTTGGATTTGATTTTGCCTGTTCAATATTACTTATGGTTTTTTTTGTATTTCCAGATATTGAGAGTTTTAATTTTTTTTTGTCCATAAGTCATCTTTCAATCTTTGTAAACTATATTTCTTGCTGACATGATTAAGTTATCAGCTTCTTGTCTTGTTAAAGCAAAATCTTCTAGATAACCTTTAATTTTAACTTTTTCTCCGTTTACTATATCAAATGTTCCTGTTAATTCGTCGGAAGCAAGATCGGCAAAATCAGTTAAAGTAAGAATTTTTTGTTCTCCAAGAGTTACGAGCATGCCGGGTGTTAAACCTGAAAGTTCAATTAAATTACTATCTAGTCCTAAATTTTTTATTCTATTTGAAATTTCTTCTTGATCTTTTTGATAAAACTCATTTGCTCTATCTATAAGTTCTTTTGCAGTTTCCTCTTCTATTCCCTCAATTTTTGCCAAATTTTCAATTTTACAATCTTTTATATCTTCTATAGATGAAAAACCTTCTGCAACAAGAAGCTGTCCTAAAGTTTCATCCAATTCTAAATTCTTAACAAAATTATCAGTTTTTTCTTTAAATTCTAATTGTCTTCTCTCTGAGTCCTCTTGATCTGTCAAAATATTTATTTCGTGGTTTAACAATTTTGTAGCAAGTCTAACATTTTGACCTCTTCTTCCTATGGCTTTGCTTAAATTTTCGTCTGTTAGAATGACATCAATTTTCTTTTGATTGCTGTCAACATTAACTCTAAGTATTTCCGCTGGTGATAGTGCACTAGCTGCAACAATAGCTAAATCCTCAGACCAATTAACTATATCAATTTTTTCACCTTGAAGTTCATTCACTACTGCCTGGACTCTACTTCCACGCATGCCTACACAAGCCCCAACTGGATCTAGCGAATTATCTTTGGCTTTAACACATATTTTTGCTCTACTACCTGGATCTCTTGCAGAAGAAATAATTTCTATTAATCCATCATAAATTTCTGGAACTTCCAAAGTAAATAGTTTTTCCATAAATTTTGGATGAGCTCTAGAAAGAAATATTTGTTGACCCCTTTGTTCTCTTCTAACATCTAAACAAAAGGCCTTTACCCTGTCACCTGCTTTGATATTTTCCCTAGGTATCATTTCATTTTTTTGAATTATTCCTTCAGCTTTACCCAAATCAACAATCACATTTCCAAATTCTAATCTTTTTACTATTCCGCTTAATATTGTATCTTTCTTATCAATAAAGTCATTATACTGTCTGTCTCTTTCTGCTTCACGCACATTAAAACTTATTACTTGCTTTGCGGTTTGAGCGGCAATTCTTCCAAAATCAAACGATGGTAATTCTTGAAGAACTTCATCCCCGACTTTTTTTTCTTTATTTTCTTCATTTAAAGTGGCTGCTTGCTCCAAACTAATTTGAATATTTGGATTCTCTGGATTTTCTGAAATCGTTAATTTTCTATAAATTTCAATATCACCATTGTCTCTATTTATGTTTACTACTATATCATTTTCAGAGCCAAATTTTGATCTTGCAGCTTTTGCAATACCAGTTTCCATTGAATTGATTATAAGTTCTTTATCTATAGACTTTTCTAAGGCTACTGCCTCTGCTATTCTTAATAATTCTAATTTATCTGCTCTTCTATTTAACATTTTTATTTTTCCAAAAAAAAATGGGCCGAGGCCCATTTTGAAATTTCAACAATGTGATGTGAATATAGGTATTTTTTTTATCTTTTCAACTTTATTTAACTCTTAAAAATGTCGGCTTTATCAGTTTTTTCCCATGAAAATGCACCATTTGGTTCTGGGTCTCTTCCAAAATGTCCATATGCTGCTGTTTTTTCATATATAGCTTTGTTTAAACCTAACATTTCCCTTATCCCTCTTGGACTTAGATCGAAATTCTCGTTAATTAATTTTTCTACATGTCTATTTTTTTCCTCATCGTTATCAAAAAGATCTACATAAATTGATAAAGGTTTTGAAACTCCTATCGCATAAGCAAGTTGTATTAAACATTTGTCTGCAATTTTTGAAGCTACTACATTTTTAGCTAAGTATCTTGATGCGTATGCTGCTGATCTATCAACCTTTGTTGGATCTTTTCCAGAAAAAGCTCCTCCACCATGTGGTGCTGCTCCTCCATATGTATCAACAATAATTTTTCTTCCTGTTAATCCACTATCTCCATCTGGACCACCAATTACAAAATTTCCAGTTGGATTTACATAAATTTCACTTTCTTGTAATCCATTTAAAAGATTTTTTGGAATTGATTTTTCTATATAAGGTTTAACCAATTCTCTTACTTGAGATTGATTAACTTCAGCTGAATGTTGAGTTGAAATTACTACTGATTTAACATTTGCTGGTTTTCCATCTTTGTATTCAATTGTAATTTGACTTTTTGAATCAGGCTCAATATTTTTTAACTTTCCAGATTTTCTATCTTCTGCCATCAATCTTAAAATCTTATGCGAATAATGTATAGGCGCTGGCATTAACACATCTGTTTCGTTACATGCATATCCAAACATTATTCCTTGGTCTCCAGCTCCTTCATCTTTATTTCCAGCGGAATCAACACCCATTGCTATATCTGCAGATTGTGAATGCAAATGACTTTCTATCTTGGTAGCTTCTTTCCATGTGAAGCCTTCTTGGTCATATCCAATATCTTTTATACAATCTCTAACTTTTTGAATTAAGTCATCTTTTTTAATTTCAGGCCCTCTTACTTCTCCGGCTAAAACAACTTTATTTGTAGTTGTTAAAGTTTCACAAGCAACTCTTGATTGAGGTTCTGCACCTAAATAAGAATCAACCACCATGTCTGAAATTCTATCACAAACTTTATCTGGATGTCCTTCTGAAACTGATTCACTAGTAAATAAAAAATTTTTTTTCATCTATTCTCCTATTTTTTTTTTAAAAAAAAAATCAAAATAATATAAAATATTAAAAAATAAAAGAAGATCTTGTTACCTAACGAACTAAAAAGAGTTTTTTTTGTTTTATAAAAACTTTTTACTTCAATAACTCCACTCTCGGTTGATTTAATCTGTTTTATTATTTGTCCTTTCGAATTTATAAATGCAGAGATACCATTATTTGCCGAACGAATGAGGTTTTTTCCTTCTTCTATAGATCTGAATATTGAGTGTGAAAAGTGTTGATAAGGTCCTACAGTATTCCCAAACCAACCATCTTCAGATATATTTAATATTAAATCAAAATTATCATTATTTTTATTTATTTTCCCTGAATAAATTATTTCATAACAAATTAATGGAATAAAATTTATATTATTTAAGATTATTATCTTTCTTTCATTGTCTTTTGAAAAAGATTTATAACCCTGAGTAATTTTCCTCAAACCAAATTTGTTGAAAAAATTTTCAAAAGGTAAAAACTCGCCAAAGGGGACTAGTTTATTTTTATTATATTTATCTAAGATATTTAAATTTCTATCTAAAACTACCATCGAATTAAATACTTTTTTACCTTCCATACTATTTATTCCTAAAATAATTTTATGCTGCTCTGAATAACTATCTTCAAATATGTAGCTATAATTTTTTAGATCTTCCAAAAAAACATTGGTAAGTACTCCTTCTGGGAAAATAAAAATAGTCTCTTCTGAATCTTTTGGATTACTTATATTAACTAATTCTGAAATTATTTTTTCAGGATTTTCATTTTCAAAATATCTATAAATATCAATATTAGGTGAAATAATTTTAATTAAGAAATCTAAATTAGTTTCACTTATTTTTTCATTATTATTGATAATTAAAGAACCATAAAAAAAATTTATTATTAATATCATCAATGAAAAAGCTAAAAAAAATAGTTTTGTTATTTTTCTATATTTAAATAAAATAATAGTAGGTATTAAAAAAAAAGTTAAACTTAATAAATTAAATGAATAAGTTCCAATAAATGATAAAGTTTGTAAAAAATATATATAATCAGTCCATGCGAAAGCGGGTAGATTCCATGGGAATCCACCTAAAATAGAACCTCTGATGAACTCAATTAAAGAAAAAAAAAATGAGAAAATTAAGATTGAAGAAAATTTTTTATTTAAAGAAAAAAAAGAGCAAGCGAATGTTGTTATCCCATAAAAAACTCCTAAAAATAATGGAATTAAAATTAAAGCAATTGGTATTAAAGGTTTAAAATTTTCTTCAAAGGTTAGTGCGTTAGTTATCCAATATAAATTTGAAATAAAATATCCAAATCCAAACATCCATCCAATTTTAAAAGATGTCCATTTTCCCTTTTCATGGTTTTTTATTAGATAAATTAAAAGAAGTGGAAAAGTTATAAAATTTATAAAAATAAAGCTATATGGTGGAAGGCTAAAAGACGTAATTAAACCCAGGATAAAAGGTATTATATAAATAAATAATTTTTTTTGCGATAATAATGTCAATTTATTTTATGGAAATAATTTAAGACTAAATTTTCTTTTTTAGACATTTTTTTAAAATCTTTTAATTTTTTATGATCATATCCAATTAAATGAAAATATCCATGTATCCAAATTTTATCAAATTCTAGAAAAAAATTTGATAATTTTGATCTTTTATTAATTATTTCATAACTTATTGCAATATCTCCTATATATACACTATCGTTAGATTGAAATGAAAGAACATCGGTAGGTTTATTTTTTCTTCTAAACTTGAAATTTAAATTTTTCATTTTTCTACTATTTGTTAAGAGTATTGAAAATTCTTGTTTTTTTTTTTTAAAATAAGGAATTTTAGAAAGTTTGTTAAGTTTTTTTTTTAAATAATTATTTGGATTTTTAATTTTATTTTTCCATTTAGAATAATCTAAAATAACATTTGCTTTAATCATTATTCAGTTTTTTGATCTGAATAAGCTTTAACGATTTTTGATACCAATGGATGTCTAACTACATCAGTATGATCAAAATCTACAACGGAAATTTCATTTAAATGGCCTAATAATTTTTTAGATTTATTTAAACCTGATAGACTTTTGTTTGGTAGATCAATTTGAGAAGGATCTCCATTTATTACAATTTTTGAATTTTCACCTATTCTTGTTAAAAACATTTTTATTTGTGTATCAGTTGCATTTTGAGCTTCATCTAAAATAGCAAATGAATTTTTTAATGTTCTTCCTCTCATAAAAGCTAATGGTGCAATTTCTATGTCTCCAACCTCTATCTTTTTTTGTATTTTTTCAAAATCTAATAAATCATATAAAGAGTCATAAAGTGGCCTAAGATATGGATCTACCTTTTCTCTCATATCCCCTGGTAAAAAACCTAATCTTTCTCCAGCTTCTACTGCTGGTCTAGATAATATTATTCTCTCAATTTTTTTTTCTAAAAGCATAGTTAAAGCTACTGCTACTGCTAAAAAAGTTTTCCCAGTACCAGCAGGCCCTGCAGAAATTATAATTTCACTCTCTTTTAAAGCTCTTACATAATTTTTTTGTTTTTCTGATCTTGGAATTACAGATTTTTTTGGTGTTTTAATTATATACTCAATATTTCTTTTAGATTTGCTTTTTTCATCTATCATAAATTTATTTACTGAAGAAATTATATCTTTTTTTTCAATAGATCCATTAATAATGTATTGGTCGTATAAAAAATTAATAGCATTCTTAACAATTTCATTTTTTTTTTGATCATTTTTTAAAATTATTGAATTACCTCTTGAGTAAATTGAAGTTTTAGTTACCTTTTCTAATTCTTTAATATTATTATTAAACTCTCCTGCTACACCTAGTAAATCTTCATTGCTAGAAAAGATTATGCTTACAGTACTATTTTCTGAGTAAACAAATTTTAAGTCTGATTTAATTTTTTTAGAGACAAAGTTACTCAAATTATGCGGCTTTCATTTTATTTTTAATTTTTCCAAAAAGTGTATTTTGATTACTGTTTTCTATATTTACTTTAACTATTTTTCCAATATCATTTTTATCAGAACTGTAAATAACAGAATTAAAGTATTCGTTTCTCCCAAAATACTTGTTTTGGTCTTTTGTTTTATTCTCAACCAAAACATCAATTTCTTTATTCTCTAAAGATTTATTATGATCAATTTGATTTTTAAATAAAAAAGATTGTAATTTAATTAGTCTTTCTTTTGAAATTGAATTATTTAATTCTTTCAATTTAGAAGCTTGAGTTCCGGGTCGTGGGCTAAATATGAACGAAAATGAATTTATAAATTTTATTTCTTTTACAAGTTCTACTGTTTTATCAAAATCAACTTGTTCTTCTCCTGGATAGCCAATTATAAAATCACTTGAAAATTTAATTAAAGGATTAATTTTTATTAATTTATAATAAATATTTAAATAATCTTCAACTTTATGTTTTCTATTCATAAGTTTTAAAACCTTATTTGAGCCAGATTGTATTGGTAAATGAATAAACGGCATTAATTTTTTATTTGAAGCATAACATTCAATTAAGTCATCCGTCATATCTACAGGGTGTGATGTGGTATATCTAATTCTCTTTAATTCAGAGTAATTTTCTAATTCATTTAGCAAATTAGAAATTTTATATTCATTATTATTTTCTTTAAAACTATAAGCATTAACATTTTGACCTAAAAGAGTAATTTCTCTTGCTCCATTCTTAATTAATTCCTCAGCTTCATTAATTATAGTTTTGAATGGCCTAGAACACTCGGGTCCTCTTGTATAAGGTACTACACAAAAACGGCAAAACTTATCGCAGCCTTCTTGGATAGTTAAAAAAGATGATACTTTGTTATCTGAGTTTTTTATTTTTTCCAATAAATCAAATTTGGCAACTGTGTCAAATTCTGTTTCGTCTTCTTTTTTATTTTTCTGAAAGTTATATAAAATCTTATTTATTTTATGATAAGATTGCGGTCCAATAACAACATCAATGTAAGGTTCTCGTTTTAAAATTTCTTGGTTTTCAGCCTGAGCGACACATCCAGCAATTATCATTACTGGTTTATCTTTATTTGAATATATTTTTTTAACTCTCCCTACTTCATGAAAAACTTTTTCTTTTGCTTTATCTCTAATGTGGCAAGTATTTATAATGTAACAATCAGCATTATTTTGATCATTTGATTTTTCATATCCAATATTTTTGACGATATCAAATATCCTGTTGCTGTCGTACTCATTCATTTGACAGCCAAAAGTTTTGATATAAATTTTTTTACTCACTTATTTTTTTTAACTCCATAAAGTTCCAACTTATGGTCTACAAGTTCATATCCATATTTTTCTGCAACTTTTTTTTGAAGTTTTTCAATTTCATCGTCAACAAATTCAATGATTTCTCCTGTTTTAATATCAATCAAATGATCATGATGACTCTCGTTTAATTCTTCATAACGTGCTTTACCACCTTTAAAATCATGTTTAGTAACTATACCCGCCTCCTCAAAAAGTTTTACAGTTCTATAAACAGTGGCAATGCTTATCTTTGAATCAATTTTTGAAACACGGTTATAAAGCTCATCAACATCTGGATGGTCATTTGCCTCTGACATAACTTTTGCAATAATTTTTCTTTGCTCAGTGAGTTTTACACCTTTGGAGATACATTTTTGTTCTATAGTTTCATTCATAATTAATATTAATTTGAATATTGTGGTTGAATAAAATTTTTTGTCAACCTTCCTTCCTTTAATAGATTAAATAAAATATCATAGTTATTATTGATAATTTGTGTTGAATAATAACCATAAATATTAATTTTTTTTGAAATTTTCAATGCTTTAACAATACTTATAGCTGACCTTATACTGGTATATTGCCCAGGTCCTTGATTTATGAATATATTATCAATCTTAGATAAATTAATATTATTTTGCTCAAGAAAACTGAAAATTATTTTTACAAATTTATCAAAGTTTTCTCTACAGTTATTATTGTTATTAATATATTCTTTATCACCTGATATGATTTTTAAAAAAATTTTTTCACCTGTGGTGTCTATTATAAAACTAGTCATAATATTTTTTTTAATAAGCGACATATCATATTCACAAGAAAGTTATAATAAATTTTTCATCAATGAAAAAGGTATTGTTTCAATAATGTATCATAGATTTAATGAGTCAAAGTATCCTTCAACAAATATTCAAATGGATATTTTCAAAAAACACATAAATATTATTGAGTCATCTGGTTATGATTTTGTAAACCCTAAAGTTCTATCTGAAATCTTTTTTAAAGAAAAGTTAGAAAAAAAAATTTTATTAACAATTGATGACGGTTATCGATCTTTCTATGAGAATGCATGGCCATTTTTAAAAGAAAATAAAATTCCTTATATTATTTTTATATCAACAGAAGCAGTTGGAAAAAAAGGATATATGAGTTGGAGTGAGATCAAAGAGATTGAAGAGTATGATTTTGTTACAATTGGAAACCATTCACATTCACATGATTACTTGGTCAATTATAGTTTTGATAGCTTTCAAAAAGATATAAAAAATTCAATTAAGATCTTTGAGGCTAATATTGGATATAATCCTACCTTCTTCTCTTATCCATTTGGAGAATGGGACAAAAATCAAAAAGAATTTATAAGTAGTATTTTTGAATTTGCATTTGGCCAACATTCTGGTGTAATTGATTTAAATAAAGACAGATATGAGTTACCAAGATTTCCAATAAATGAAAAGTATGGAGATTTAGATAGATTTAAATTTATAGTTGAGCTTCTACCTTTTCAATACAAGAAAATTTACCCTGATGAAAAAATGATAGTAGATAATAACCCCCCAAAAATGAAGGTAGAATTTTTTAAAGATCAAAATATTTCTAATATAAATTGCTTTTCAAATGAAGGGGACGGGTGGAATAAATCAAAATTTATAATAGAAGATAATGTTTTAAAAATTAATTTTAGAGATAAATTTTATACAAGAAGAGGTAGGATTAATTGTTCTATACAAGATGGTGAGGGATGGCGTTGGTTTGGAACTCAATTTGTTTTAAAAAATATAAAAGAAAATTAAATTAAATTAAATTTTTTACAGCTTCACTTGTTGGTAAAATTTTTACATCATCAAAATCAGTTAAAGAATTTTGTTCAATAATTTTTTTTAAAATTACAGTGTATTCTTTTCCAGTTTCTGCGTAATTATCTAGGTAATCAACTAATTCAAGACTATTTAGCTCACCTAAATTATCTCTTTGGATTGCTCTCACATACCTCATCATTTTATAAGATTGGTGAGTATTTAAATTTCTAGTGTAAGCTCTTACTGATGATTTTAATACATTAAACATCATTACTTTATGAGTACTACCTGCTTCAGCGTTCGCAGGTTTTATTCCTTTTGATGTATATGTCCATTGTCCAAATAAAGCATTTCCTTCAAGAGCAAATCTTGAGGTTCCCCATCCTGTTTCTTTTGCAGCTTGTGCTATTGCCATCGAAGGAGGAATTATATCCATTCTTCTTTTTAAAGTTGGTATATCTTTTTTAGTAATCCCATATTGTTTAAATTTTTTATTTAACCAATCATTGTCTGATCTCGAATTATTATTTTTATTTAAAATAGCAAAAAGTTTTTTTCTATCTAAAAGAACTTTATTATTTTCTTCAAGAATAAGTGGCAAAACTATTTGTATAAATAATTCTTTCCTTTTCTTTACATTTTGAATTTCCTTTAATTCATATGGAAGTTTTCCAATCTCTACAGGTTTCGCAATTTTATTTACTCTAACATCTTTTAAACTATAGTCTGTATCTTTAAACAGTTGATATAATACTGAAGCCTTTAATCTTACACCGCTTTCTAGAGAATCTTCTTCTGTAACTTCACCATAAAGTTCTTGGTAAACTAAATCTTGATCAGTAATACTAAAGTTTTCATTATTTAGCTCATCTTCATCTATTATTTTACCTTCTAATATTTGAGTTAATTTTTGGTTTGATGAATTTTCTATCTCTAAATTAGGTTGGAGTAATTTATGAACAAATTTATATGAAGGAGGTAGCAAGTAAAAAAATAAAATAACTAACAAAGACACAAAAGAAATTTTGAATAAGTTTAGTATGCTTGTCTGTTTTGTTATGATTGATTTCCTAGATAAAAGAAAACCTTTCTTCATAAGAATCTTTCTTAAATTTTTTATATCCATTGGATTTATTTTAACATTTTTTATCATGACAATTATTTATTATACCGGAATAACTTCTTGAACTTCTGGTATATAGTGTTTAAGCAAATTTTCTACACCCTGTTTTAGCGTCATAGTTGAACTTGGACAACCTGAACAGCTTCCTTGCATTTCTACTTTTACTTTTCCATCTTTATATTCTTTAAATTTAATATCACCTCCATCTTTAGCAACTGCTGGTCTTATTTTTGTTTCTAAAATTTTAATAATTTTCTTTTCTATTTCATCTAAATTAATATTTACATCTTCTGAAGACAAATTTTCATAGACATGTTCATTTCCATCAGAATAAAATTCATTTATAAACGAGATAATAATATGTTTTATATCTTCCCATTCAGTTTTTGAATTTTTATTTACTGACAAAAAATCTTCTGAAACAAATATTCCTAACACTCCATTTATAGACAAAATATTTCTAATAAGTTCATTTGAAGTCTCATTTTTATCAGTAAATTCTTTAGGTCCAGATAATGAAACCTTTTTTCCAGGTAAAAATTTTAGCGAATTCGGGTTTGGAGTATTTAACGTTTGAACGAACATACTATCTATATAGTTAGAAATATTTTTTTTTAAAGATTTAATTTTTACTATAAACCAATGATTTTTTTTAAATTCTTAATTTTTGCAGATGCTATTTTATCAGCTTTTTGTGCACCATTATTTAAAACTTCATCTATAAACTTCTCATCTTTCAATAATTTTTTTATTTCGGATGATATAGGTGAAATTTTATCTACAACTAAGCTAGCTAATTTTTCTTTGAACTCTGAAAAATTTTTTCCTGAAAATTCATTAATCGTATTTTTTATAGATTGATCATTTAAACTAGAATAAATCCCTAATAAATTTTCTGCCTCTGGGCGAGTAGCCAAGTCATTTTCATTTTCTGGAAGTGGTTGAGTATCTGTTTTTGCTTTTTTTATTTTATTAAAAATTTCATCAGTACTATCATTTAAATTTATTCTACTTAACTCAGAAGGATCTGATTTACTCATTTTTTTATTTCCATCTTTCAAACTCATTATTCTTGCAAAATTCTTTTGTATTAAAGGTTCTGGTGCAATTAAAAAATCTGGTGAATTAAAATCTAAATTAAATTTGTTTGCTATATCTCTTGATAGTTCTAAATGTTGTTTTTGATCACCACCTACTGGAACATGTGTTGCATCATATAAAAGAATATCAGCAGCCATTAGGATAGGATAAATATATAGCCCAACACTTGCTTTTTCTTTATCTTTACCAGCTTTTTCCTTAAATTGTGTCATTCTATTTAACCAACCCATTCTAGCTATACAGCTTAATATCCAAGATCCTTCTGAGTGAGCCGGGACTAAAGATTGGTTAAAAATTATACTTTTTTTATAATCTAGTCCGCTTGCAATAAAAGCAGCTGTAGTTTCTCTAATATTTTTTTTCAACTCTTCTGGATTTTGTTTAACAGTAATTGCGTGAAGGTCTACAACACAATAAATACAAAAGTTATTTGGATCATTTTGTAAATCTACAAAATTTTTAATTGCACCAATATAATTTCCTAAATGAAGATTTCCTGTTGGTTGAACTCCAGAAAAAATTTTTTTACTCATATATTTAATACTTTAATTTAATATCAGAATATTTAAAAGTTTTTGTTAATAATGATATCAAAATATAAATTATAATAGTAATAACAACTAATGAAATTATAGTAAATAATTTCAATTCGCTATTATAAGCCAAATATTCCTCGAAAAAATTTATAAACATGTAGAATAAATATGTTGAGATAATTGATACTAAAATTATTTTTAAATTTGAAATAATTAAAATATTTTTTAAATTAAAATAATCATTTTTTGACAATTTTAAGAATAATAAAAAGGCATTTATCCAAGAAGATATTGTTGTTGCTATAGGTATTATAATAAAGCCAATTCTTTCAAAAAAAAGAATACTTATTGAAATATTTATTATTACTGAAATTAGAGAAAAATAAAATGGAGATTTTGTATTATGTCTAGCAAATAAAAAAGTTGAAAAAACTTTTATAATCGCAAATGCTGGTAATCCTAATGCAAAATAGAATAGTGCTTCAGCTGAATTTTTAACACTAATGATATCGAAAGCACCATAGCCAAATAAAGCAGATGTGATTTGTTCTGATCCAACTATTAATGCAAGAGAAGCTGGCAAACTTAAAAATAGACATAATTCGAAAGATTTATTTTGAATAAAATTTATTTTTTCTCTGTTTTTGGTTTTTATGTATTTACTTAGACTTGGTAGTATAACCGTTCCAATCGCAATCCCAGCAATAGCAAGATTTATTTGGTATATTCTATCAGCATAATAAAGATATGAGACAGCACTTGCTTGAAATGAGGCAATAATTGTTCCAACAAGAATATTTATTTGAGTAACTCCAGAAGAAAAAATACCAGGTAAAAATTTGTTAAAAAAAATTTTTATTTTTTTTGTAATTTTAAATTTTAAATTTAATTTTGGAAAAAAATATTTCTTGGCAAAAAAGTAAACAAAAATTAGTTGTATTAAACCTGCTATTGATACACCATAAGATAAATATATTACAAGATTATCATCTGAATTTTTTTCCAAAAAAATTATCAAAATTAAAATAAAATTCAAAATTATTGGGGCAGCGGCCGCAACACCAAACTTATTATGAGAGTTTAAAATTGCAGAAAAGAAAGACGCTAGGCTAATAAAAAGCAAAAAAGGAAATGTGATACGTGTTAATAGTGTTGTTAATTCTAGTTTGCTTTGATCTTCATAAAAACCTGGCGCAATTAAAAAAACAAAACCAGGCATAAGAATTTCAACAAGTATTACCAATATAAGTAATCCTAACATTAAAAAATTAAAAACATCGTTTGCAAAATTTTTAGCTTTATTTTTTCCTTTAGTTAATTCCGATGAATAACTCGGTACAAATGCAGCATTAAAAGATCCTTCTGCAAAAAGTCTCCTAAAAGTACTTGGTATTCTGAAAGCTACAAAAAAAGCATCAGCGATTGGCCCTGATCCTAAGTAAATTGCAATTAGAACATCTCTTAAATAACCGAGAACCCTGCTGATTATAACAAAGATACTAAATGTACCTGTTGACTTAATTAAGTTCATAAATCATATTAGTCTTAATTTAGCTCTATTTGTATATCTAATTAAATCAAATGAAAAAAAATAAAATCGAACATTATTCAGATAAAGAAGCATTAGAATTTCATAATTCAAATAAATCTGGCAAGATTGAGATAATCTCATCAAAACCGATGACAACTAAAAGAGATCTTGCTTTAGCATATTCTCCAGGAGTTGCGGCTCCTGTTAAAGCAATTTATAAAAATCCTGATCTCGCTTACGATTATACTACTAAAGGGAACCTTGTGGCAGTCATAAGTAATGGATCTGCTATTCTAGGACTTGGCAATCTTGGTGCAATAGCCTCGAAGCCAGTAATGGAAGGTAAGGCTGTTTTGTTTAAAAGATTTGCCGATATTGATTCTATTGATCTTGAAATAGACTCAAATGATCCAGAAGAAATAATTAATTCAATAAAAAACTTTTCAAAAAGTTTTGGTGGAATTAATTTAGAAGACATAGCAGCGCCTGAATGTTTTATAATTGAAAAAAAACTAAAAGAAATTTTGGATATTCCTGTCTTTCATGATGATCAACATGGAACTGCTATAATTACCACAGCAGCATTGATTAATGCAATAGACATAACTAAAAGAAATATTAAAAAAATAAAAGTTGTAATTAATGGTGCTGGTGCATCAGCTATGGCATGTGCAAATTTATTTAAAAATCAGGGTGTTTCTCAAAAAAATATTACAATGCTAGATAGTAAAGGAGTTATTTACAAAGGTAGAAAAAATTTAAGTAAATGGAAATCATTACATGCTATAGAAACAAAATCAAGATCACTAGAAGAAGCAATTAAAGACGCTGATGTTTTTTTAGGATTATCTAAAGCTGGAACATTAAAAAAAGAGATGGTTAAAAAAATGTCAAAAAATCCAATTGTTTTTGCCTGTGCTAATCCAGACCCAGAAATAACTCCAGAAGAAGTTGAACAAGTTAGAAGTGATGCAATAATTGCTACTGGTAGATCTGATTATCCAAATCAAGTAAATAATTTAATTGGTTTCCCCTATATTTTTAGAGGAGCCTTAGATGTTAGAGCAAAAACTATTAATGAAGAGATGAAAATAGCTGCATCTAATGCAATAGCTACATTAGCAAGAGAAAGAGTTCCTGATGAAGTAGTTGCTGCAATGGGAGGTGAAAGACCAAAATATGGAAAGGATTATATAATACCATCAACATTTGACCCAAGACTAATTAGTGTTATTCCAGTTGCTGTAGCTAAAGCAGCAATTAAGAGTGGTGTTGCTCGAAAAGAAATTAAAAATTTTGATGTTTATTCTGAACAGTTAAAGCAAAGATTAGACCCTTCAGTGACTATAATGCAAGGAATCAACTCACAAATTAAAAAATCACAAAAAAGAGTTGTTTTTGTAGATGGTGAGGATGAAAATACACTTAAAGCTGCTATTGCATTCAAAAATAGCGGGTTGGGTATTCCGATAATTGTAGCAAAAGAAAAAGTTGTTAAGCAGAGACTAAAAGAAATCGGATACAGTGAAAATTTTAATATTGAAATAGTAAATTCTACAATAAAAGAGAAAAGAGAAAAATATTCAAAATACATATTTAAAAAATTACATAGAGATCAAGGACTTCTAGAAAGAGATTGTGATAGGATGGTCAGAAATGATAGGGTTGTTTGGGGATCATGCATGGTTGCTTGTGGTGATGCAGACGCTATGGTTACTGGAAATACAAGAAGATATTCTCAATCACTTCAAAAAATCAAAAGAGTTATTGATCCAAGACCAGGTGAAATTATGTTTGGACTAAACATGGTAGTAAATAAAGGAAGAACAGTATTCATTGCTGATACCACAGTTCACGAATACCCTTCTTCAATTCAATTAGCAGAAATTGCTATATCTTCAGCTAGAGTTGTAAGACTTTTTGGTTTTGATCCAAAAATTGCATTTTTATCTCATTCAACTTTTGGGCAACCAATTACAAGTAGAACGAAACATATTAGAGATGCAGTAAAAATATTAAAAAACAAAGATGTAGATTTTAAATTTGATGGAGATATGCAGCCTGATGTTGCTCTTGATGATATATATAAAGAACTTTATCCTTTTTCAGAAATAGTTGGTAATGCAAATGTTTTGATTATGCCAGGTCAACATAGCGCCGCGATAACATATAAGATAATGAAGACTCTCGGTGAAGCTAAGGTTATTGGTCCTTTACTTGTTGGTTTAGGACAGGCTATAGAAATTGCTCCATTAAGATCGTCTACTTCGGATATTTTAAATTTAGCATCAGTTGCTGCTTATTCAGCTGGGGTTATAGACTATAATAAAAAAAATTAATTTTTTTGAATTCTTAAATCTTCAACTAGTAAAATACTTGAAATTACATCTTCAACATCTAAAATTTGTTTAGCCTCATCAATTACTTGATCTCTTTCTTCGGTTGTCTCTGCTATTCCATAAATATAAATTTTCTTTTTGTATGTATCAATGTTGTAATTTACTGCTTTAGTTTTTTTGTTGAATATAAGTGCTGATCTAAGTTGAGATGTAATAAGTAAATCTTTTGCAGATTGTTTAAAATTAAATTCATTTTTAATTTTTAAATCATTTTTAACAGATCTAGCTCCTTTAGTTTCCCACGCCATTTTAGTTATATTTAACTTCTCTTCTATTTTATCAACTTTACCTGTAATGAAGATTCTGCCATCAATTATTTTTGTTTTTACGTTTAAAAAATAATTTTTGTTAGTTGATAAGAGTTTAGCATCTAAACTTTTATCCATAATAGAGTCATCTATTTGTGTACCTAAAGTTCTTGGATCCATCGCTATAGTAACTCCAGTTCCAAAAATTCCAGTTGAAGATGTTCCTACGCAAGATGTTAAAAAAATAAGAATAATTAAAGGTTTTAAAAATTTATATTTCATTCTTGATTTGAAGACAATAATTGTAAATTTTTGTTTTTGAAATATTTTTTTCTTCTGAAATTATGCTGACTATATCTTTAATACTTTTATTTAAAATTAATTTTTTAATTTTTTCTTTGTCTGATTCGTCTAAATTAACTTTTAATTTTTCATTATATTTTTCTGAAATTATTACTGTTACTTCTCCTTTAGGATTAAATTGAAAATTGTCAATTTCAGATACTTTACCCCTATAAAAACTTTCGTGAATTTTTGTAATTTCTCTACAAATTAATATCTCTCTATCAGAAAAAAATTCTTTTAAAACTTCAAATTTTTTTTTTAATTTTTGTGCCGATATAAAAAAAACTATTGAGCACTTTAAATTTTTAAAAATTTCAAATTCCTTTCTAATAGAATTAATTTTATCAGACAAAAATCCGTGAAAATAAAATTGGTCTGAAAAGTTTGAGACAGAAATTGATGCTGTTACAGCGGAAGGTCCTGGAATCGGTACAATTAAAATGTTTTCTTCTATACATCTATTTATTAACAATTTTCCAGGATCAGAAATGGCCGGAGTTCCAGCATCAGAAATTAAAGATACAATCTTTCCTTGATTTATAATATTTATGACTTTCTCTAAATTTTTTTTTTCATTAAATTTGTAGTTGGAAATTAATTTTGTCTGAATTTCGTAATGAGATAATAATTTTTTAGAAACTCTTGTATCTTCACACAATATAATATTAGATTTTTTTAATATATCCAGCGCCCTCAAAGTTATATCTCTAAGATTGCCTATTGGAGTGGATACTATATATAAACCACTTTTAATCTTATTTTTGTCTTCTTTAAGTGTCATATCGTACGCTATAATATTTATAATAAAATGAAATATCTAATTAAATTTTTAATATTACCATTATTTATAATATTTTTTATATCTAATGCATCTGCAAATAATAAAATTAAAATTGGACTAGTCATACCTTTGTCTGGAGAAAATAAGGATCTTGGAGAAAGTATCTTAAAATCTGTTAGACTTGCTGTAAATGATATAAATGATAATAAAATTATTATTCTACCAAAAGATAATCAAAGTAATCCGGATAAAACTTTAGAGGTCTCAGAAGAGTTATATAATGAAGGAGTAAAAATTATAATTGGACCAATATTTAAAAAAAATGCAGTGAAATTAGATAATTTGAATGATGACTTAATCTTCTTATCTTTTACAAATAAAATTAGTAAAACTAAAAAAAATGTTATAAGTGCAGGCGTCAACTCTATTTCTCAGTTTAAAGCTATAAAAAAATTTCAATCTTTAAAAGAAATTGAAAGAAGCTTCCTTTTGGCTCCTAATAACAATATTATTGAAGAAATAAATGTTGGAGTAAAAAAATCTAAAATTAAACTTAAAGATAAATTCTTTTATGATCAAGACCCAACCAAAATTACAAAACAAATAGAAGATGTAACAAGATATAGAATAAGAAAACAAAATTTATTAGATGAAATTAATAGAGTTAAAAATTCTGATGAGATAAATAAGGAAAAAAAAATAGCTCATTTAGAAACACTTGATACAATAGGTGGAATTAATTTTGATTCTGTTATTATAGCTGATTTTGAGGAAGCTTTAAAAAGTGTTGCAACATCTTTAATTTATACAGATATACCACCCACGAGAATAACTTATATAACATTAAATCAATGGTTTGATAAAAGCTTATTGAATGAAAACATGATGCAGCCTATTTATTTTCCATCGGTAAACTATAAAAATTACATGAATTATTTGAGCAAGTATAAAAATAATTATTTGAAAAATTCAAATCAAATAGCTTTTTTAAGCTACGATGTAATAGGTTTAGTTTATTATTTACTATATAAAAATAATTTTATTGTAGATAATAAAATTTTTTATAAAAAAAATATATTTAAAGGAAAAATTGGTATTTTTGAAATAAATAAAAATATAATCACTCATCAATTAAATTTTTATGTAATTGAAAATAAAGATATTAGAAAAATTTTTTAATTTTTTTAAATGCTTTGTATCTATGATCTATCTTAAATTTTTTTTTAAATGACATTTCTCCAAAAGTTTTTTTATAACCTTTTGGTATAAATATTGGATCATATCCAAAACCATTATTACCATTTGGTTTTTTAGATATTATACCCTCTACTACTCCTTCAGATTGATAAAACTTTTTATTCGGCCAATAAATAGTTAGAGCACAAACAAACCTGCATTTAATTTTATTTTTCCAATTTACATCATTTTTACTTAGTTCTTTATAAACTTTTTTAATGGCTAATTTAAAATTTGATTTTTTGCCAGCCCATCTAGCTGAATATATGCCTGGTAATTTTCCTAAAATATCTATTTCTAAACCGGAGTCATCTGCAAGACAAATTTCTTTGGCTTTTCTTGAAAAGTATTTAGCTTTAATTAATGAATTTTCTAAAAATGAAGAACCAATTTCCCTTGGGCTCTTTATATTAAGGTTTTTCGGAGTATCTAGGACAATGTGTTCAGGTAGTAAATTCTTAATTTCCCTTACTTTTCCTTGGTTATTTGTGCCTATAATCAATTTTTTTATTTTTTTATAATACATCTGGAAATTGTGAATTTTCTTACCATATACCGATCATGGAAAAAGAAAAGACAGAAGATCAGATAAATGTTGAAAAAAAAGATGGATCTATGGAAGAAGAAAAAATTGAGTCTGAATTAGAAACTAAACAAGAAAATGAAAATAAAGAAGAACAAACACTGGAGACCAAAGTATCTGAATTGGAAGAAAAGCTTGTTAGGCTATATGCAGAAATGGAAAATCAAAGAAGAAGATATGAAAAAGAAAGAGAAGATGCATTTGAGTATGGTGGATTTTCTCTTGCTAAAGAAACATTAAATTTAATTGATAACTTAGAAAGATCAAAAATAACTATAGAAAAAGATGAAAGTATCAAAAATTCGGATGCTCTAAAAAAAATAATTAATCACCTAGACATTATTTACAAAGATATGATGACTATACTTAAAAAAAATAATATCAGTCCAATAGACTCCATAGGGAAAAAACTTGATCCTAACCTGCATCAAGCAATGATGGAAATTGAAGATGAAAATAAAGATAGTGGAATAATTATACAAGAAATTCAAAAAGGATTTATGATGAAGAACAGGCTTTTAAGACCATCTTTAGTGGCTGTTTCTAAGAATGTCGAAAAAAAAGAGCAAAATTTGAGGGAAAATAAGGAAAAAAATGATGAAAAAAAGTGAGTAAATCACTTGTAGATAGAGAAATTAAACATATATGAAAGAGAGAAAAAAAATATGAGCAAAGTAATTGGAATAGACCTTGGAACAACAAACTCTTGCGTAGCTATTATGGAAGGGACACAACCAAAAGTATTAGAAAATACAGAAGGAGCAAGAACAACTCCATCAGTTGTTGCATTTACAGATGAAGATGAAAAGTTAATTGGACAACCTGCAAAAAGACAGGCTGTAACTAATCCTGAAAATACAATTTTTGCTGTCAAAAGATTGGTCGGAAGAAATTTTGAAGATCCTACTGTAAAAAAAGATATTGAGACTGTTCCATTTAAAATAATTAAATCAGACAATAATGATGCTTGGATAGAATCAAAAGGTAAAAAATATTCACCTTCTCAAATATCGGCTTTTGTACTTCAAAAAATGAAAGAGACCGCAGAAAAGTATTTAGGTCAAGAAGTAACTAAGGCAGTTATTACAGTGCCTGCTTATTTTAACGATGCACAAAGACAAGCAACTAAAGATGCTGGTAAAATTGCTGGACTTGAAGTTTTAAGAATTATTAATGAACCAACTGCCGCTTCTCTTGCATATGGTCTAGATAAGAAAACAAATAAAAAAATCGCAGTTTATGACTTAGGTGGAGGAACTTTTGATGTTTCAATACTAGAATTAGGAGATGGTGTATTTGAAGTTAAATCTACGAATGGAGATACTTTTTTAGGAGGAGAAGACTTTGATAATGCAATTGTAAATTATTTATTAAGCGAATTTAAAAAGGAAAGCGGTATTGATTTAAAATCTGATAAGCTTGCTTTACAAAGACTCAAAGAAGCAGCTGAAAAAGCAAAGATAGAACTTTCATCAGCAACACAAACAGAAATAAATTTACCTTTTATTACAGCTGATAAAACTGGACCAAAACACATAAATTTAAAAATGACTAGAGCTAAACTAGAAGCTTTAGTAGAAGATTTAATTTTAAGAACCTTGCCTCCATGTAAAACAGCTTTAAAAGATGCTGGTCTATCTGCAAGTGAAATTCATGAAGTGATATTAGTTGGTGGTATGACTAGAATGCCAAAAGTAATTGAAGAAGTTAAAAATTTCTTTGGTAAAGATCCAAATAAATCAGTTAACCCCGATGAAGTTGTTGCGATGGGTGCAGCAATTCAAGCAGGTGTACTACAAGGTGATGTTAAAGATGTACTTCTCTTAGATGTAACACCTCTCTCCCTTGGAATTGAGACTTTGGGCGGAGTATCAACAAAATTAATAGATAAAAATACAACAATACCAACAAAGAAAAGCCAGGTATTTTCAACAGCAGAAGATAGTCAACCCGCTGTATCGATAAGAGTACTTCAAGGTGAAAGAGAAATGGCTACGGATAATAAGTTGTTAGGTAATTTTGAACTTGTTGGAATAGCACCAGCTCCAAGAGGTGTGCCTCAAATTGAAGTTACATTTGATATTGATGCAAACGGAATTGTTAATGTTTCTGCTAAAGATAAAGGAACTGGAAAAGAACAAAAAATACAAATTCAAGCATCAGGTGGATTGAGTGATGAAGAAATAAATAAAATGGTTAAAGACGCTGAGTCTAATAAAGAAGCTGATAAGAAAAAAAGAGAGGCTGTAGATGCAAGAAATCAAGCAGACACACTTATTCATTCAACTGAAAAAAACCTTAAAGAACATGGATCTAAGGTTTCAGATACCGATAAAAAAGTTATTGAAGATGCGTCTTCTAACTTAAGAAATGCTTTAAAAGGAACTGATGTAGAAGAAATTAAGAAAAAAACACAAGACCTTGTTCAGGCGTCAATGAAATTAGGTGAAGCAATTTATAAATCTCAACAAAGCGCTAAACCTGAAGACAAAGATAATTCTAACAAAGAGGAAAAGAAAGACGATAATGTTGTTGATGCTGATTTTGAAGAAGTAAAAGACGAAAATAAAGAGAAAAGCGCTTAAAACAACTATTTGTCTATAATTAAATTATGGCAAAAAGAGATTATTATGACGTTTTAGGTGTTAGCAAATCATCTAACATAGATCAAATTAAGACAGCATATAGAAAACTTGCTATAAAATTTCATCCTGACAAAAATCCTGGTGATAAAACTGCTGAAGACAAGTTTAAAGAGGCGTCTGAGGCTTACCATGTTTTGTCTAATCCTGAGAGAAAACAAAGTTATGATAACTTTGGACATGCAGCGTTTGAAAATTCTGGTGGAGGAAGAGGTGGATTTTCTGATTTCGATTTTTCAAGTAATTTTTCAGATATTTTTGAAGATTTTTTTGGAGAAGGTTTCGGTGGGGGACGAAGTAGAAGAGGAAGAAAATCAAATTATAGAGGTTCAGATTTAAGATATGATTTATCAATTACTTTGGAAGAGGCTTATAAAGGAAAAAAGCAAGATATTAAATTTTCAACATCAGACAAATGTAACACATGTAGTGGAAGTGGATCAAAGCCTGGCCATGATGCCGGTTCTTGTTCAATGTGTGGAGGAAGAGGACAAGTAAGATCAAGTCAAGGATTCTTCACTGTACAACAAACATGCCCTCAATGTGGAGGTGCAGGAGAAGAAATAACTCATCCTTGTACAAGTTGCGGAGGACAAGGTAAAAAACAAGCAACCAAAAGATTATCGGTTACAATTCCAAAAGGTGTGGATGATGGTACTCGAATTAGATTATCAGGCAAAGGTGAAGCCGGATCTAGAGGTGCAGGAAATGGAGACTTATATTTATTTATAAATGTTTACTCTCATGAGCTATTTAAGAGGTCAGACGAAAATCTTTTCTTCGAATTTCCAATATCTATTGCAGATGCTGCTCTTGGAACGTCTATTGAAATTCCAACAATAGATGGAAGTAAAGCTAAAATTAAAATACCATCGGGTACACAATCAGGAAAGCAGTTCAGATTAAAAGAAAAAGGTATGCCATTAATGAGAGGTGGTAGCTATGGAGATCTTTATGTACAGGTAAATACTGAAGTTCCAATTAATCTAAACAAACAACAAAAAGAATTGCTTGAACAGTTTAGAAAAATAGAAAATGAAAAATCTAACCCCACTATTAAAAAATTCTTTGAAAAGGCTAAAAGTTTTTGGAAAAATTAAAATATGGGACTAGAAGAGATCGTTCCAACAATTTCTTTAATTGCAGTTTTGATATTAATTCTTCCTGCATTTCTTAGATCTAATTCAAAATTAAAGCAGTTTTTAACAAATTTATCCATTTGGGCTATAATTGTTTTAGCTGTTATGATAGTTTCATATCTTATCTTTAAATGAAAAAAATTAATTTAGCTATTACTGGATGTATGGGAAGGATGGGGCAACAGATTATTAAATCAGCCAAATCTGATAAAAATTTTAAAATAGTAACTCTTACTGAAAATAGAAAAATAAATAAAAAAATTCATGGAATTAAACCTAGCTTAAATACTGTAGAAGCTTTTAAAAAAGTAAATTTAATAATAGATTTTACAGTTCCAAAATGCACTTTTGAAGTTTTAAAAATTGCATCAAAACTTAAAAAAAGGGTAGTTATTGGAACAACTGGCTTTTCTAAAAAAGAAGAAAACTTAATAAAAAAATATTCAAGAAAAATACCAATACTTAGGGCTGGTAACATGAGTTTAGGAATAAATTTACTGATGTATTTAACAGAAATAGCATCAAGATCTCTTGGAAATAATTTCTTAAGTAAAGTCTTTGAAATTCATCATAAACACAAAAAAGATCATCCCTCAGGTACTGCTTTAATGCTTGGAAAAGGTGTAGCCATTGGAAAGAACAAAGACTTTTATAAATTAATAGGAAAAAAATATTTAAACAAAAAATCTTTTCCATATGGAAAAAAAATTAATTTTAATTCTTTAAGAAAAGGTGAAGTTATAGGTGAACATGAGGTAACTTTCTCAAGTGGTAAAGAAATAATTACATTAAATCATGAAGCATTTGATAGAGCTCTTTATTCGGAAGGAGCATTCGCAGCAGCTAAATGGTTAATGAATAAAAAACCAGGACTTTATTCAATGAGAGATGTTTTGAATTTCAAATGAATGAAGTTCAAAGATCTAAAATAATACTAAAAATTCTTAATAAAATTTACCCAAAAACAACAATTCCATTAAAACATAAAAATAAATTCACTCTATTAATTTCTGTTTTGTTATCTGCCCAAACTACAGATGTTAATGTAAATAATGTAACAAAAAATATTTATCCAAAATACAATAAACCAGAACATTTTGTAAAATTAGGAAGAAAAAAAATTGAAAATCTTATCAAAAGTATTGGAATATTCAGAGTTAAAGCAAAAAGTGTTTATTTATTATCAAAACAAATAATTAAAAAACATGGTGGAAAAGTTCCTAATAATTTTGAGAAACTTGAAAAGTTACCAGGTGTGGGTCATAAAACCGCAAGTGTAGTTATGGCTCAAGGATTTGGTCATCCAGCATTTCCTGTGGATACACATATTCATCGACTAGCACAAAGATGGGGCTTAACTAATGGCAAAAATGTTGTCCAAACTGAGAAGGATTTAAAAAAATTATTTCCCAAAAAGTTTTGGAATAAACTTCACCTTCAAATTATTTATTATGGAAGAGAATATTGTAAAGCTAGAGAATGTTATGGTTTAACTTGTAAAATTTGTACTACTTGTTATCCTAAAAGAAAATCACCAATTAAAACAAAGAAAGCTTAATTATGAAAATTTTAGGAATTGGAAATGCAATTGTTGATGTTATCTGCAAAGTTGATGACAATTTTATTACTCAAAATGGTTTAACAAAAAGCACCATGAAATTAATTTTTGATGAAAATGAATTTAAAAAATTATTAACTAGTCTTAAAATAGAAAAAACTGTTTCTGGTGGATCAGTAGCAAATTCTATCGTGGGTATATCTCAACTAGGTAATAAAGTAGGATTTATAGGTAAAGTATCTGATGATGATCTTGGAAATAAATACGAAGAGGGGTTAAAAAAAGAAAATGTAGAATATTTTTATTCTAAAAAAAACGAGGAGTTACCAACAGGAACTTGTTTAATTTTAGTTACACCAGACTCAGAGCGAACTATGTGCACATTTTTGGGTACTGCAGGAAAAATTAATGAGGAGGATGTTAGTTCAGATGCAATTAAAAAAAGTGAAATAATATTTCTCGAAGGATATCTTTGGGATGAGGGTGAGCCAAAGAAAGCATTTGATAAAGCAATTAATAATGCAAACAAGGTAGCAATGTCATTATCGGATCAATTTTGTGTTGATCGACATAAATCTCATTTTTTAGATTTAGTAAAAAATAAATTAGATATTACATTTGCTAATGAACAAGAAATTACATCATTGATTGATGCTAAAAACTTTGAAGAGGTAGTAAATTTTTCTAAAAAAATTAATAAACTCATAGTTCTTACTAGAGGAAAAAATGGAGCCATAGCAATAAAAGGAGATGAGGTTGTCGAATGTGGTGTTCAAAAAAATCTCAAAATTATTGACTTAACTGGCGCTGGAGATCTTTTTGCTGCTGGATTTTTGCATGGATATATAAATAATTTATCAATTAGAAAAAGTTTAGAAAAGGGAACAGAAATGTCATCTAAAGTTATTCAGCAAATAGGTGCTAGACTATAGTTCTATTTTTTTCTTCTCTTAAAACTCCCCTTTCCTTTTTTAGGTTTTACTTTCTTTGGTCTAAATTTTTTTGAAAAAAGATCTTTAGCTATGAAATTTCTTTTTTTCATTCAAATATCTTATATCCTGATTTATTGTTTATAATAAATTCATTATCACCAAAACTATCAAAAATTTTTTTCCTTAAACGATAGATATGTGTTTCAACTGTGTGTGTCTCTAGATCGTTGGAATGTTTCCAAACATTCTTTTGTAAATCTAAACTTGTTCTTTCTTCTTTTGAGTTTTTGAGATAAATCAACAAATTAATCTCCCTTTCTGTTAATTTTAAAAATATACTTTCCTTGGAAATAAGTCTTGAGTTTGTATCTATTTTATATTTTCCAACAGTAATATTTGATTTAATTCCATAATTATTTTTTAACCAAAAAATATTGATTTGATGTAATAGGTTTTTAAGTTTTAAAATTTTATTATAATGTATAAAATTTTTAAAATTTTTATTTTTTTCAGATGAAATAATTAATGCATATGGATTTTTTGAGATAAAATTTCTAAAATTCTCATTATTTTCTGTAAAATTAAATAAATTTAAATCTAATTCTGATTTAATCTCCATTAATATTTCGTATAATGCAGGTAATTTAAATATTGCAACATTAAGTTTACTCATAATAATATGATAATTAAGTTAAAAAAAAATACAATTTATATAGATCAATTTAAACTAAAATGCTCTGTAGGAAAAGGTGGAATTAAAAAGAAACATAAAGAAGGAGACAATATAACTCCAAAAGGATTGTTCAGAATAGGACAATTATATTACAGGTCGGACAGAATAAATAACTTTAAATCTAAGTTAAAATCAAAAGTTATTAAAAAAAATATGGGTTGGTGCAATGATTCCAATTCAAATTACTATAATCGTTTGGTTAGAATTACTAAAAACACTCAATATTCTTATGAAAAATTACACAGAATAAACCATAATTATGATTTTATACTTCCAATAAGTTATAACTTTAATAAACCAATTAAGAATAAAGGTAGCGCTATCTTTCTACATTTAACGAAAAATTATAAACCAACTGCTGGCTGTATAGCTTTAAAAAAGAAAGATTTTTTTGTGATGCTAAACTTAATTAATAAACATACAAAAATTAAAATTTTTTAAATTCTTTTTCCGAAAATTTTTGTTCCTATTCTAAAAAAAGTAGATTTATAATGTATAGCTTCAATATAATCATCGGACATTCCTAAACTTAAACTTTTAAATTTTAAATCATCATTTTTTTTTTTAATTATAGAAAAGTATTTTGAAGAAGCATAGTTTATTGGGGGTAAACACATTAGACCAATTACATCTAAATTCATATCTTTGCACTGCTTTGCTAGCTCGTTCGCCTCATTTAAAGATAAACCGTTTTTTTGAACTTCTTCTCCAATATTTACTTGTATAAAAAATTTTAATTTTTTTTTTTGTTTATTTTGCTCCTCAGAAATTTTTTTTGCTAATTTAAGACTATCTAAAGAATGTATATAATCAAATATCTTTACTGCTTGTTTTACTTTATTTGATTGTAATCTTCCAATCATATGAAGCATCAAGTCATTTTTTTTATTTTTAATTTCAACCCATTTTGCATATGCTTCCTGAACTTTATTTTCACCGAAGTGTTGGTGTCCATATTCAATTAATGGTAAAATATTATCCATGCTAAAGGTTTTGGAAACTGCAATTATCTTTGGATTGTAATTTGTGTAATTTAGTTCTTGAATCTTTTGCTTAACTTTATTGTTTAAATCAATTATGTTTTTAACACTCTGATGCATTTATTAAAATTTAAAAAATATTATTTTATTGATAGTTTTAATCCTGTTCATTTAAAGGCGCTAGATAAAAATATATCTTTAATTTGGAGAAGTAAATATAAACAAAGAAATTTAAAATTAATTAGTAAATTAGCTGATTTTTGCAAAAAATATAAAAGGAGTTTATTTTTATCAAATGACGTTAAATTAGCTTTAAAACTAAAATTAAACGGAGCATATATTTCAGCACATAACAAAGATTTTAGGTTTAATAATTATAAATTAAAAAAAAACTTTAAAATAATTGGCTCAGCTCATAGCCAGATTGAAATAAACATTAAAAAAAAACAGAAAATTAAAGAAATATTCATATCACCAATATTTAAACATAAGAATAAATCTCCCTTAGGAATTCATAAACTTAAGTACATTTTTGAAGATACAGCCTTTGAAAAAATTGCTTTGGGTGGAATTAATTATAAGAATATAAAACTACTAAAACTATCAAATTTTAAAGGGATTGCTGGAATTAGCATTTTCAAAAAAAAAGGCCCCAAATAATTTGGGGCCTTTTAATTTTTTAAAGTTCTAACTTTAGATTAGAATGACCAAGATATTGCAACTGCTTTTGCGTTATCTTCGCTTCCTGATACAAAGTTTGAGTTATCAGCTTTTGACACGTGACCTTTGATTTTCATAGATCCCATAGTGTAAGAAGCTTGTATTGAAGTTACTTCTTCATCTACAGCTGTTCCAGTTTTATCAGAAGTTGACGTATCGTAAGATACTGTTAAGTCATCGTTAACTGCAAATGACACACTCCATGCTCTAGCATCGTAGTCTGTTCCACTAGCAGCTTCATCATCAGCTGACATATCATGCCAACCAACTGTAATGCCGCCCATAGAATATTTAGCAGAAATTTGTGTCTCTTCTGTTCCACTAGCTTGTGCACTATTCAAGTCTGACATACCATATGATACAGTTAAGCCATCCATTAGGTCAGAATAACTTAAATTAATTGCATGGTCAGAACCACCTGTTATACCTGCAGTGTAACCTATAGCAACACTTATTCCACCGATAGTATTTGTGTAACCGATGTTTGTGTCACCATCAGTACCGCTTCCTAGACCATCTGCTGTGTGTACACCAGCACCTGCTGCTGCAATCAATGAGTGCGAAACTGAACCGTATGCACTTGATGTTTGCGTTGCAGGAGTTCCTACTGCGCCTGATTGTTTAAGACTTAATGCACCTGCATCGCCCATGTCAACAGTTAAAGATCTGTCATCATAGTAGTTGTTTGCAGACGCACCATCAGCTTCGATTGATGCACTTATAGTCCAACCTTGGTCAGTTTCACCTGATCCAGAGAACGTTAAGCTATCACCGAAAGAGAATCTGTTACCAGTAGTTTCATCATTATCTGCTGTTGCAAATGTGAATCCAGCACTACCTGATACAGACATTTCTAAAGCTTGAGCAGAAGTTGCTGCAAATGTTCCAGCAAGAGCCGTCAAACCTATTTTTCTTAGTTTGTCCATTGTTTCTCCTTAATTATTATAATTAATTATAATTGGTCGATTATTAGCAAATAATTTAAGTATTTAGTCGGAAAAACGTTTAATAATCTATTTATTTTGTAGAAGTGTTGCATAAATACATCAATTTCAATTTTGATATATATATTGCAGTTTTTTTTTATATTTATTTATTGGCACTTTAAGGTTAGATGATAAATATTGAATATCTGTGTTAAAATAAGGGTTAAACTCAAAAATACAATGAAAAATTGCATTAATTATAAAAACTTGTTTGTACTACTTATTATAATATTGCCCTTTTTAACGTCTTGCCAGGCTCTAAAATACAAACCTACCAAAGCAGGTGAAGTTCCAATTAACCCTGAGGAGAGAGTAAGAAAAAACATCGAAGAAGGTCGAGGATTTAGATTAATGGGAGGAGTTCAGGGAGGAAAATTTGATTTTGCAAGTTCTAATTATTTGTGGAGAGCAGCATTAGATACAATTGATTTTATGCCTCTAGTTTCTGCAAATTATAGTGGAGGTATAGTAATAACTGACTGGTATTCAGAAAATAATAAAACTGATGAAGCTATAAAAATTTCAATTAGATTTCTCACTAATGAAATTAGAGCTGACGCTCTTGATGTAAAAGTTTTTTTAAAACAATGCGATAAAAATTTTAATTGTTCTGTTACAGAAAACAAAGGAAAATTATCAAATCAATTGATGGTTAGTATTTTAAAAAAAGCAGCAAAATATGAAAAAGAAGGAATTGAAAAAAATAAAAAAGAAAACCCATATATCAATGAGGCCCTGGATGATCAGCAGGGAAATTAACCATCAGTGGAAAGATACAATTTCAAAATAATTGAAGCTAAATGGCAAAAATTTTGGGAAAAGAACGAAGTATTTAAAACTCAACTAAATAAAAAAAAGAAAAAATTCTATTGTTTAGAAATGTTCCCCTATCCTTCTGGCAAAATTCATATGGGGCATGTAAGGAATTACACAATTGGAGATGTTTTATCGAGATTTAAATCTCTAAAAGGTTTTAATGTTCTTCATCCAATGGGATGGGATTCATTTGGTATGCCAGCTGAAAATGCTGCAAAAGAAAATAAACAAGATCCAAAAATTTGGACTGAAAATAATATTGAAACTATGAAAAATCAGTTGAAACAATTAGGTCTTTCGATTGATTGGAACAGGGAAATCTCAACTTGCTCTGAGGAATATTATAAACATCAACAAAAATTTTTTATAGAAATGTTTAATAAAGGATTAGTTTATAAAAAAGAAAATTATGTAAATTGGGATCCTGTAGACCAAACAGTTCTGGCAAACGAACAAGTTATAGATGGCAAGGGTTGGAGATCAGGGGCAGTTGTTGAAAGAAAAAAATTAAGTCAGTGGTTTTTTAAAATTTCTGAATTTGCTGATGAACTTCAAAATGAATTGGATAATCTTGATGAATGGCCAAATAAAGTAAAAGTTATGCAGCAAAACTGGATTGGAAAATCTTTTGGTTGTGAAATAGATTTTGATATTGTTGGGGACGATAAAGTTAAAAAAATTAAATGCTTTACTACTAGACCAGATACATTGTTTGGTTTTTCATTTTTAGCTATTTCTGTGGATCATCCTTTATCTGAATTTTATAGAAATGATCCTAATTTTATAGATTTTAGAGAAAAATGTTCAAAAAGTGGAACTACTGAAGAATCAATAGCAAATGCAGAAAAAATTGGATTTAAAACAAATCTTTTGGCAATAAATCCACTAGACAAAACTTTAAAAGTACCAGTTTATTTTGCAAACTTTGTATTAATGGACTATGGATTCGGAGCTGTATTTGGTTGCCCTGGTCATGATCAAAGAGATTTTGATTTTGCAAAAAAATATAAATTAGAAATCAAAACTGTAGTTAAACCTTTAAACGAGAAAGATGATTTTAAAGTTACAAATGAAGCATATCCTGGACCAGGTGTTATTATTAATTCAAAATTTTTAAATGGTTTTAACGCACCTGACGAATCTGTAATTGAAACCATAAAAATTTTAGAAGAAAAAAAGATTGGAAAGAAAAAAATTAATTTTAGATTAAAAGATTGGGGAGTTTCAAGACAGAGATATTGGGGCTGTCCAATACCAATTATATATGATGAAAATGGATCATACAAAACTGTTCCCGAAGAACAACTTCCAATAAAATTACCTCAAAATATTAATTTAAATACTAAGGGTAACCCACTTTCGAACACAGAAGAGTGGCGCAAAATAAAAGTGGATGGAAAAACTTATTATAGAGAAACAGATACCTTAGACACTTTTGTAGATTCTTCTTGGTACTATTTAAGATTTTGCTCTCCTAAAAATAAGGAAGAACCATTTGATAATGAAGAAGTAAAATATTGGATGCCAGTTGATCAATATATCGGAGGTGTAGAGCATGCTATTTTGCATCTTCTATATTCCAGATTTTTCATGAGAGCAATTAGTTATCAAAATAATGAATTTAAATTAAAAGAACCGTTCAAAGGATTATTTACACAAGGTATGGTGTGCCATGAAACTTATAAGGATCAAGAAAATAACTGGCGAAGCCCAGATGAAGTGACAACAAAGGATGGGAAAAATTATTTTTTAAAATCTGATAATTCAAATAAAATATTTGTTGGATCTTCTGAATCCATGTCAAAATCAAAAAGAAATACCATAGATCCAGAAAAAATTATTAATCTCTATGGAGCTGACGCAGTAAGATTTTTTATTTTGTCGGATAGTCCACCTGAAAAAGACGTTCAGTGGTCTGAGCAAGGTATGCTTTCATCTTATAAGTTTATTCAAAAATTATTTGTACTAAACGAAAAAATTAAAGAATTAAATAATCAAAAAAAAACAGTATCATCAAATGAACTTTCAAAGTTTATAAATCAATATTTAAATAAAATTGAAAAAAATCTATCTAATTTTCACTATAATGTGATAATCGCAAATATCTATGAGGCGCATTCTTTTTTAAGTCAAATTACAAAGAAAAACGAAAATTATTCTAATTTAATAACAGAATATTCTAAATTTTTAATATCAATCTTACCAGTGGTTCCTCATCTATCATCTGAGTGCTTAGATAAATTAAAAATAAGTACTATCGATTGGCCAAATGTTGATGAAAAATTTTTAATAGAGGAAAACATAAATATTGTGGTGCAATTTAATGGTAAAAAAAGAGGAATTCTTAGTACAAAAAAAGATATTTTAGAGGAAGACCTGGTTAAAGAAATTTTAAAAAGCAAAAATTTTGCTAAATTCTTAAAAGAGAATACAATAAAAAAACGTTTTTACGTAAAAAATAGATTAATAAATTTTTTAATTTAATGACAAAAAAAATAACTATACTTACTTTTTTTATATTTCTTACTAGTTGTGGCTACTCACCATTATTAAATACAGAAAAAATTAGTTTTTACATAACTGATTTAAATTTTTCTGGTGATAAAAAAATAAGTAACTATATTTTGAACAATTTAAAGAAATATCAAAAACCTAACGAAAATACAAAAAACTATAATATTAATATCACTTCAATTTATGAAAAAACTATTGCAAGCAAAGACAGATCAGGGAATCCAACAAATTATAATATTAGAATTAAAGCAAATGTTACTGCTATTTCGAATGAAGGTAACGAAATAAATAAAAGTTTTGAAAGAAACAGATCGTTAACAGTGCAAGTAAAAAAAATTGATGAAAATGAATTAGAAAAAAAATATAAAGAAAGCCTCTCAAATTTATTAAGTGAAGATATAATTTTTTTCTTATCCAGCCAATAATTTATGATTATTAAGTCATTTAATTTGAATGATATAAAAAAATCTAAATCTAATTGTTTTTTGCTTTATGGAGAGAACGATGGTCATAAAGAAGAGGCAATTTCAAATTATTTTTTAAAAGATTTTAAAGGCGAGGTAGTAAGATATGATGAAAATCAAATATTAGAAAATAAAAATTTGTTTTTGGAAACTTGTTTTAACGAGTCTTTATTTGAATCAAGTAAAATTATTTTAATCTCTAGAGTAACATCAAAAATGTATGAAATAATCAAAGAATTAACAAATAAAAAAATTTATAATAAAAAAATTATTTTTATTTCACAATTATTGGAAAAAAAATCCAAAATAAGACAATTATTTGAAACGGAAGAAGAACTTGTTTGTGTAGCTTTCTATCAAGATAATACTTCATCACTATATAAAATTGCATACAATTTTTTTAAAACTAATAATATTTCAATATCAAGTGAGAATATAAACTTGATATTAGAAAAATGTTCTGGAGATAGAAAAAATCTTAAAAATGAAATGAATAAAATTTTAAATTTTAGTTTTAAAAAAAATAAAATTACAAAGGAAGAAATTCTTAAATTAGTCAGCTCACAAGAAGGAGAAAATTATTTTAAATTAATTGACCTATGTTTGGCTATGAATCATTTTAAAGTAATCAATATAATTAATAACAATTCATTTAATAAAAATGATGCAATTATTCTAATCAGATCTTTTTTATCAAGATTAAAAAGACTCGTGGAATTAAAGAAAATCCAAAATAAAAAAGGAAATATAAAAGAAACAATAGATTTTTTTAAACCTTCTATTTTTTGGAAAGATAAAGAAATTGTTCAAAAACAAATGGAATTTTGGACGCTAGAAAGAATTTATATTCTTATCGAAGAACTCAATACTCTTGAGCTTAAATTTAAAAGAAATTATGAGTTATCAAATAACTTAATTTTTGATCTAATTATCAATACTTCAAAAAATGCTAATAGTTAGCTTTAATAACCATTACCAATCTATCAAGTTGGTCAGTGTTGTTGTATTCAAAAAATAAAGTTCCTTTATTATTTTTCTTATGATGTATTTTAGCTGTTAGGCCAGTTTTTTCCTGGAGACTTTTTTCTAAAGCTTTAATGTTACTATCATTTGTAATTACTTTGTATTTTTTTGGAGATTTATAAATTCTAACTAAATGTTCAGCTTGTCTGACAGATAATTTTTTTTCAATAATTTTTTTGGCTATTTGATATGAATTTTCTAATCCTACTAGTACTTTTCCATGTCCTTGAGATAATTTTTTTTCTTCTATCAATTTAATTACTTCGGCTGGCAAACTTAGTAGTCTTAGACAATTAGTTATATGAGTTCTACTTTTACCAATAAATTTTGCAACTTTTTCATGATCGTATTTAAATTCATCTATAAGTCTTTTATAACCATTTGCTTCTTCAATTGAATTAAGATCATCTCTTTGAACATTTTCAATAATTGCAAACTCCAAAGACTTTAGGTCATCTGCTTCAATTTCAACAACAGGAACTTCATGAAGTCCTGCATTTTGTGCCGCCTGCCATCTTCTTTCTCCTGCTATAATTTCATATTTATCAGATTGTCGTCGAACTATTATTGGCTGAATGATGCCTCTTTCCTTTATTGAATATGTTAATTCATCCATTTGCTCTTTATTAAAATTTTTTCTTGGTTGAAATTTATTTCTTATAATTGAGCTTATAGAAACTTTATTTGATATAGGGTTTGTACTAGTATCTCCTATTAGGGACGATAAACCTCTCCCTAATCCTTTTTTTAATTTAAATGTATTTGTCATGCTGCGCTCTCCATTATTTTTTCTTGGTTAATAAACTCATCTGTAAAATTAAAATATGATTTACTTCCAGGACAAGACTTATCATAAAATAAAACTGGCATTCCATGAGAAGGTGCTTCTGATAATCTCACATTACGTGGCACTACAGTTTGATATACTTTTTCTTTAAAATAATCTCGAGCTTCTTTTTCAACTTCTCCAGAAAGCTTATTTCTTTTGTCATACATAGTTAACAAAATCCCTCTAATTGAAAGATCAGGGTTAAGATTATTTTTTATTCTTTCAATTGTTTTCATAAGTTGTGTGACTCCTTCTAGAGCAAAAAACTCTGTTTGAAGAGGAACTAAAAGAGAGTCAGAGGCTACTAATGCCATAATTGTCAGAAGACTTAGTGAGGGGGGGCAATCGATCAATATATGGCTATATAACCCTCTAGAATCGTTTAAATAAGCCATTATTTCTTCCTTTAAAATGAAGGCTCTTCTGTTATCTCCCGCTGTTTCTACTTCCAAACCTGATAAATCCACATTAGAAGTTATCAAATCAAGATTTTCAAACTTTGTTTTCTTGATAACCTCAGGTATTTTTTTAGTACCATTTAAAACACTATAGATTGTTTTTTCAGAATTTTCTAAATTTGACAAACCTAATCCAGTAGTGGCATTACCTTGTGGATCAAGATCAATAACTAAAACTTTTTTCCCCCGCACACTTAAACCAGCCGCTAGATTTATCACGGTCGTTGTTTTACCAACTCCACCCTTTTGGTTAATTATAGAAATTATTTTTTCTTTCATTTTTTTTCTAAATTTTTAATTTTTATAATTATTGATTCATCGCTAGTAATACTTTTTTTTTGTTCAAGTTCAAATTTCCATTTGCTCATTACTTCTCTTAGAATTTCTTTTCCATTTTTTCCTAAAAATATAATTACTTCTTTAAAAGATTTAAAATTATTATGAATAAGATCTAAAATTACTGGTAGTGGTTTGAAAGCTCTTGCAACTATGATATCCGAACACAAATTTTCTTCTTCAAAAATATCTTTTTGCAATACTTCTACGTTTAAATTAAATTTCTTTGATACTTCTTTTAGGAAATTACTTTTATGAAAACTTTTTTCATAAAGAACAAACTTCATATTTGACTTTTTATGCTTCATTATTATTGCTAGAACTATTCCTGGCAATCCTGAGCCAGATCCAATATCTGTACATATTGGTCTATTTAAGTTAATTAAATCAATTATTTGTGCGCTGTCTATAATATGTCTTTCCTTAGCAATACCCTCGGATTGTTTGCTAATTAGATTAATTTCTCTATTTTTATCAATTATAATTTGGCAAAACTTATCTAAATCTGTAAAGGTTTCACGTGAAACATTCAGAGGTTCTAAACAGGAATAATTTAAAATATTCGAATCAATCAAGCTATATGCTTAATAGACTTTCTTTTGACATGAGACAACAAAATATATACGGCTGCAGGGGTAATTCCATCAATTCTTAAAGCCTGACCTAATGTTTTTGGCCTAATTTTAATGAATTTAGCCTTAACTTCATTAGATAGCCCAGATAAATGACTATAATTAAAATTGTCAGGAATTAATAGATTCTCATCTCTTTTAAAGGCTAATATATCGGAATTTTGCCTTGTTAAGTAACCTTTATAATGAGCATTTATCTCAACTTGCTCATCAATTTCACTAGAATATTTGGGTATTTTTGGCCATATTTCCCTTATTTTACTCATATTTATACCTTTCTGGCTTAGTATTTGGTTAGCTGTTCTTAAAATACCATCTTTTGAAATATTAATATGAAATTTAGATGCTCTTGATGGGCTTATCTTAAGCTTATCCATGTTATTTTGTATTATTTTTAGATTTTTTAACTTTTCCTTAAACAAAATAGACCTTTCTTTTCCTATAAGGCCAATTTTCATACCTTTCTCAGTTAGTCTGAGATCAGCGTTATCTGCTCTTAAGCTTAATCTATACTCAGCTCTAGAAGTAAACATTCTATATGGCTCAGCGACGCCTTTTGTAACTAAATCATCTATCATTACTCCTATATATGCTTCAGATCTATTCAAAATAAATGGTTCAGAACCCTCGACTGATAAAGCAGCATTTATGCCCGCTACAAGTCCTTGAGCTGCAGCTTCCTCATAACCTGTAGTTCCATTAATTTGTCCGGCCATATAAAGATTCTTTATTTTTTTCGTCTCTAATGTTAAGAAAAGCTCTCTAGGATCAACAAAGTCATATTCTATCGCATATCCTGCTCTTAGAATTTTTACATTCTCTAAACCATTGATTTTACTACACATTTCTTGCTGTATATCATGGGGTAGGGAGGTCGATATACCGTTTGGATAAACAGTGTAATCATTGAGCCCTTCGGGCTCTAAAAAGATTTGGTGCCTCTGTTTATCAGCAAATTTTACAATTTTATCCTCTATAGAGGGGCAATACCTTGGACCAACGCTTTTTATGTTACCAGAGTACATAGCGCTCTTCTTTAGATTTCTAGAAATTATCTTATGAACAGCTTCATTGGTGTAAGTCATCCTACATGAGATTTGTTTGTTTAAATTTTTGGTAGTGAGAAAAGAAAAAAAATAGGGATCTTCATCTGCAAACTGTTCCTCTAAATTTTGAAAGTTAATAGTCCTAGAGTCCAATCTGGGAGGTGTACCAGTTTTTAACCTGCCAATCCTAAAATTAAGTTTCTTTAATTGTTCACTCAGTCCTGTTGCAGGTTTCTCATTATATCTTCCTGCTGGAGTTTGGGTTTCTCCAATATGTATAACACCATTCAAAAAAGTGCCTGTTGTTAGTATAAGCTTGGTTGATTTAATTTTTTTACCTTGCTGTGTGTAAAATCCTTTTATAACGTTTTTTTCAAATATGAACTCTGTTACAGGATCAGAAAAAATCGTTAAATTACAATAGTTTACAAGTTTTTTTTGCATATATTTTTTATATAATGATCTATCACTTTGAGTACGTGGTCCTCTAACGGCTGGTCCTCTGCTTCTATTTAATAGCCTAAATTGAATACCTGATTTATCTGCTACATCACCCATTACACCATCTAGAGCATCTATCTCTCTTACTAAATGACCTTTGCCAAGACCTCCTATGGCAGGATTACAAGACATCTCTCCAATTGTTTCAAATTTATGTGTAAAGAGAGCTGTGTTCATTCCTAATCTTGCAGATGCGGCTGCGGCCTCACATCCTGCATGTCCGCCACCTATAATAACTACATCGAATGATAGTTCGTTTTTCATACCTACAATTTATTACTGATTTATTTTTTTACAAGCAGCGAGATCTCTTATTTTCCAATACAAAAATTATCAAAAATAGAGCCTAAAATTTCTTCTACGTCAACTCTTCCCACTATAGTTCCGAGATGTCTAATTGACAACCTTAAATCTTCAGCTGCTTTATCAAATTCTTCATTCTTTTTTTTTTCCAAAAAACTATTTAAATGTTTTAAACACTCTTTTAAATGTTGCCTGTGCCTAGACCTTGTAATTAAAACGTTATCGTTTTTTAAAAATTGATTATTAAGTTTAGATTTTATTGCTTCTATTAACTTATTAACGTTATTATTTTTTTTAATTGAAATAAATATAGGATTTAATCTTTTATTAATCTCTGTTAGATTTTCTGTTCCTAAATCTGATTTATTAATAACTATAATTGATTTTTCAGATATTTTATCGTTAAAAAAAGCTTTAAAATCAAGGTTTTTAGGGTCCAACAAGACAATATTTAGATCTGCATCTTCAGCTTTATTTATGGCTAATTTTACTCCTCTTGATTCGATCTCATCACTGGAATCTCTTATACCAGCTGTATCAGAGATGATTACAGGTATTCCTTCTAAATCTAAATGAATTTCAATGACATCTCTAGTGGTGCCTGCCTTTTCAGAAACTATAGCCGCATCTCTTTTAGAAAGAAAATTTAATAAACTGGATTTTCCTACATTGGGTGGTCCTATAATTGCAATTTTAAAACCTTCTCTTATAATTTCACCTGTTTTATCATCATCTAAAGTTTTCTTTATTTCATTTTTAATTTTTTCACATTTTAACGTTATTTCATTTGTAATATCAGTGGGAATATCTTCCTCTGGAAAATCTATTTTAGCCTCAATATTCGCTAATATTTTTATTAATTTTTCTCTCCAATCATTAAACTTTATAGAGCTATCACCAGACATTATCCTCAAAGCTTGCTTTCTTTGCATCTCTGTTTCAGCCGCTATTAAATCTCCTATGCTCTCAGCTTTTAATAAGTTTATTTTATTATTTAGTAATGCTAATTTTGTAAATTCACCTGGTTCAGCTAGTTTGCAATTTTCAAATTTACTTAAAATATTTTGTAACTCTTGTACTACAGCTTTGCTGCCATGAACATGTAGTTCTAACATATCCTCACCCGTGTAACTATTAGGAGCTTTAAACCAAATTATAATTCCCTCATCAACTAATTCACCTGATTTTGGATTTATAATTTTCTTTAAAGTAGCAACCCTTTCTTTTGGAAATTTCCCATTTGTAATCGAAGAAATAATTTCTTTTGATTTATTACCCGAAACTCTTATTACTGCTATTCCAGAGATACCAGGGCCTGATGACAGTGCATATATAGTCATATTTAGTTATTTTTAATTTTAAAAATATTATATAATTTTTCTATGATTATTTGGATAGCATCATATCCTAAAAGTGGAAATACATTTATTAGATCTTTTCTAAGCGCATATTACTATACTAATAACGGAGAATTTGATTTCAATTTATTAAAGTTTATAGAACAGTTTCCTGACAAGCAATTTTTTGATGGTTTTATAAATGATAAAGATGATGCTTCAAAAAAATGGCTCCCTATACAAAGAAGGTTAATTAAGTCCAAAAAAGTAAAGTTTCTTAAAACTCATTCTGCTTATGGATCTTATAATAATAATCAGTTTACTTCCTCAGAGGTAACTGTAGGGGGCATATACATAGTAAGAGATCCAAGAAACATTATATCTTCTTTGACAAATCATTTTTCATTAAATGTGGATGGTGCACTCAATATGTTGTTAGACGAAAATAGAGGAATTAAATCAGATGACAATAACTTTGCAACTTACTCATTTTTAAGCTCATGGTCTAATCATCTTAACTCATGGTCTAATATTAAGAGTTTTAGGACAATTATTATAAAATATGAAGATTTAGAAAATAATAGCGAAAAAATTTTAACTGATTTAATAAGATTTATAAATAATCTTTTAAATAATAATAAAGGAGTAGATTATCAAAAATTTAAAAAAGCTATAGAAACAACTAACTTTAGTATTCTTAAAAAGAAAGAAAATAAAGATGGTTTTTTTGAAGCCATGTTTTCAAAAAAAGAAAACAAAAAAATACCATTTTTTAACTTAGGATTTAAGAGTGATTGGAAGAAAGTCTTAGACAAAAAAGTAGTAGAAGTAATAGAAAAAAAATTTGAAAGAGAGATGAAAGATATGGGTTATCTAAGTTAAAAACTTTAAAACTAACCCGGTTTATTCATAGAATTAAAAAACTCAGCATTGCTTTTAGTATTTTTTAATTTAGAGTTTATAAATTCTATAGCATCCATAGAACCCATTGGGGCAATTATTCTTCTTAGTACATTCATTTTTTGAAGATCATTTTTATCAAATAATAACTCTTCTCTTCTTGTTCCAGATTTAGTTATATCGATAGCTGGGTATATTCTTTTTTCAGATATTTTTCTATCTAAAATTGTTTCACTATTTCCTGTTCCTTTAAACTCTTCAAATATAACTTCATCCATTCTGCTTCCAGTATCAATTAAAGCAGTAGCAATGATAGTAAGTGATCCACCTTCTTCAATATTTCTTGCGGCTCCAAAAAATCTTTTTGGTCTTTGTAACGCATTTGCATCAACTCCACCCGTTAAAACCTTTCCAGAACTAGGTACTACAGCATTATATGCGCGACCCAACCTTGTTATTGAATCTAATAAAATAACAACGTCTTTTTTATGTTCTGTTAATCTCTTTGCTTTTTCTATAACCATTTCTGCAACAGCAACATGTCTTTGAGCAGGTTCATCAAATGTTGAGCTAATTACCTCTCCTTTAACTGTTCTCTGCATGTCTGTTACTTCTTCAGGTCTCTCATCAATTAGTAATACCATTAGATAACATTCTGGATGATTTGCTGTGATAGCATTAGCAATGCTCTGTAAAATCATTGTTTTTCCTGCTTTTGGAGGTGAGATAATTAGAGACCTTTGTCCTTTCCCGATTGGGCTAACTAGATCAATTAATCTTGGAGTTAAATCTGGATTTTTTTCTACTTTATTCTTTTCAGACTCCATAATCAATTGGCTATTTGGATATAGTGGAGTTAAGTTATCAAATGCGATTTTGTGCCTAACTTTTTCTTTGTCCTCAAAATTTATTTTACTAACTTGAAGAAGTGCAAAATATCTTTCTCCATCTTTTGGTGCTCTAACAGGCCCTTCCACGGTATCGCCTGTTCTTAGACCAAATCTTCTTATTTGGCTTGGACTAACATAAATATCATCTGGTCCTGGTAAATAGTTTGACTCCATTGCTCTTAGGAAGCCAAAACCATCTTGAAGCAGCTGAAGAACTCCTCCTCCAGTAATTTCCTCACCTTTTTCTGCATGTTTTTTTAAAATAGCAAAAAGGATTTCTTGTCTTCTTAAAGTGCTAGCATTTTCAATGCCAAGTTTTTCAGCGTCATCAATAAGCTGTTCTGATGTTTTTCCTTTTAATTCTTGAATGTTCATGGGGGTTTTGTTTAGATAAGATTAATATAGTGTGATATTTTTAAATTACAAGCCTATAAAGGTTTAATAATTACAACAAATACAATCAATATAAGCAATATTGTAGGAACTTCATTTATATACCGATAGAATCTAGCAGATTTGTTATTTGTTCTGTTTTTGAGACTCGTTAGGCATTTTCCTAAATATTCGTGATAACCAGATAAAATGATAATCAATGCTAGCTTGATTTGCATCCATATATTTAACAAAACATCCAGTCCATTTAAATAAATTAATATAATTCCAAAAATCCAAGAAAAGAGCATTGCGGGTTTCATTATGTAATTATAAAGACGCTTTTCCATAATCTCAAAAATATCGGTGGTTTCTTTCTTCTCATAATTTTCTACGTGATAAACAAAAATTCTAGGCAAATATAAAAGGCCAGCCATCCAAGAAATAACGGCGATTAGATGAAGAGATTTTATTATTAAGTATAAACTCATTAGACTATATTTTTTCTTACAAGATGCTCCAATAGTTTTATATGATCATCATTATCATTAAGACATGGTATAAATCCAAATTTTTCTCCTCCTGATTTTTCAAAACTTTCTTTTCCCTGAATTGAAATTTCTTCAAGAGTTTCAACGCAATCAGATGCGAAACCTGGTGATATTACCAGAATCTTCTTTGTGCCTTCTTTGGGTAATTTTTCAAGTGTTTTATCAGTATAAGGCTGTAACCATTCTTGGGGTCCAAATCGAGATTGAAAAGTTGTAATTATTTTGATTTGTTTAAATTTATCCGTAATTAGTCTTGTGGTTTTTTGACAATAACATTGGTAAGGGTCACCTTTTTCAAAATATTTTTTTGGAATACCGTGGTAAGATGCAACGATTAAATCTGGTTTCCAATCTATTTCATTTATTTTTTTATTAATACTTTTTACAATAGCATCAATGTACAATTGTTCCGACTCATAGTGTGGCACTATTTTAAGCGCTGGTTGCCATCTCATTTTCATCAATACTCTAAAAACCTCATCACAAACTGTAGCTGTGGTTGGTGATGCATATTGAGGATATAAGGGAAGAATTATTAAATTTTCACATCCTTTATTTTGCAATTTATTAATTTTACTTCTGATGCTTGGATTTCCATATCTCATTGCAAAATCAACTATTATGTTTTCACTTTCTATCCTTTTGCTTAGTTTTTTAGTTTGCATTTCAGTATAATATCTTAGTGGTGATTTATTTATGTCATTCATCCATATTTCTTTATAGGCTTTTGCTGTTTTGGATGGTCTAAAAGTTAGTATAAATAGGTTTAATATTATCTGCCAAATAATCGGATTTACCTCTATTACTCTTTTGTCAGATAAAAATTCTTTAAGGTACTTGCGTATGTCCCACCAATTTGTAGAATCTGGGGTTCCCAAATTGATTAGCAAAACTCCTGTCTTTCCAAAGTTTATTTTTGGGTGATCTTCCTTCATTTAAAATCTTTCACAAAATCAACTAATATTTTAACATTATCTGGATTAGTTTCTGGCATTACACCATGTCCTAAATTAAAAATATATTTATGATTTTTAAATATTTCTAAGTATTTTTTTGCATTTTTTAACATCTCATCTTTATCTAACAGAAGACATTTCGGGTCCATGCCGCCTTGTATCGGTATATTAATGTTTTCTGCAATCTTTTTAGGATCAACTTCATAATCTATATTTATTGCGCTAGGGTTCACTATATCGCAATATTCTTTATAAGATTTTATATTTCTAGGAAAACAAATTGCTTCTACACCTAAACTTTTAGTATATTCAACAACTTCTTTTGTGGGTTGATAAATATATTTATTTTTTTTTTCTTCTTCTAAAAGCCCCGCCCAACTATCAAATATTTGTATTATTGAAGCTCCATTTTCTACCTGGTTTTTAATATGGATTTTTTGAGCATGAATAATTTTACGAATCAATTCTTTCTCGTTTGGATGATTATAAATATTATCATCTAGTTTCTTTTTTGGTGATATTCTATTTAACATATAAACCATTATTGTCCACGTTGCTCCAACAAAACCTATTAAATCTTTATTATCTAAAATTTTTTCTTTAGAAGTTATTTTAATAAGTTCGTAAATAGGATTTAATTTTAACAAGATATCTTCGTCTGGCGTGTTTAGAACATGACCATAATCCAATTCACCAAGTTTAGGACCAAAATTCTTTTCAAATTCAACAGATTGTCCAAGAGCATAAGGAATAAATAATATATCAGAAAATATTATAGCGGCATCTATTTTAAATCTTTTTAATGGTTGTATGGTTATTTCTTTTGATAAAGGTGGGTTTAAACATAACTTAATAAAATCTGTATTTTTAGATCTAATGTCCCTAAACTCTGGCAAATATCTGCCTGCTTGTCTCATAAACCATATTGGAATGCTTGATGTTTTTTTTTTATTAATACAATCTTTAAGTAGACTCATATATAATTATAATAGTTTTAATTTAGTATATTATTATCCTGTGAATTAATTGGATTAATTTTCATACAATTTTTTCCACATTTTATTAACAATAATATTGCCCTAAAACAATTGATTTACCTAAATTTTATTTAAAATTAACAATTTTACATACAATTAATATATTTTTTTTTACATGTTTAAATGTGTTAATAAATGACATTAAAAATTAACAATTTTGTTTTTTTGGAAAATAGGGCAAATTTAACCTCATAACAAAATATTTATACATGATTACTACATACAATATTTATCTTATTTCAGACTCTACGGGCGAAACTTTAGATAGAATATTTAGCGCACTAAAAGCACAATTTAATAATTTTGAACATAATGTTTTCCAATATTCATTTAGTAGAACAGAAAACCAAATATTAAAAATACTCGAGGATGCAGAAAAGAAAGAAGATTCTATAATTTTATATACTGTGGTTGATAATAAACTTGCAAAGTATTTATCCCAACAAGCAAATAAAAAAAACATTCCTTGTTTTGGTGTATTAGGAGATTTAATTCTTAATTTTTCAAAACTTCTTAACCAGAAAGCAACACATATACCAAGTGGACAGCATGTATTAAATGAAGAGTATTATAAAAGAATTGAAGCGATACAATTTACCATGAATCATGATGATGGAAATTCAACTATAGACATAAATAAATCTGATGTTATTTTATTAGGAGTTAGTAGAACAAGCAAAACCCCAACCTCAATTTATTTAGCTAACAGAGGTTATAAAACTTCAAACGTCCCCATTATAAATAGTAACTCTATACCAAAAAAAATAAAAGATAATCCAAAAATTTGTTGTATAGTTGGGCTTGTTGCAGAACCAAACAGACTTCATGATGTTAGAAAAAATAGAATGTCAACGATCAAAGAAAATGAAAATATACAATATACTAACTTGGAAACCATTCAGGATGAGATAAATGAATCAAAAAAAATATTTAAAAAATATCAATGGCCAGTAATTGATGTAACAAGAAAATCAGTTGAAGAAACAGCCGCTTCTGTGATTAAAATGTATGAAATATTCTCTAAAAGAAATTAAGATAATATTAGCCTCTCAAAGCAAAGTTAGAAAAGAAATATTAGATAAAAATAATATTAATTGTGTAGTTGAAAAATCAAATGTTGATGAAGACAGTGTTAAGAAAAGTCTTTTAAATGAAGGGGCCCCGCCTGAAATTATTTCTAAAAATTTAGCAGAATTAAAAGCAAATAAAATAAGTGAAAAAAAAAATGGAGAAATAGTGATAGGAGCAGACAGTGTTATCGATCTAGAAGGTGAAATAATTTCAAAACCCCTAGATAGAAAAGAAGCTTTAAATATTTTAAAAAAACTTAACGGTAAAAAGCATTACTTAATAAGTTCAGTTTGTATTTCAAAAAATGGATCAATGATATGGAACTATACAGACAAAGCAGCATTAACCATGAAAAAAATGTCTGATGAAGAACTAAAAGAATATTTAGAAAAAATAAGTGATGAAGCTTTATATGCATACAATGTTTATCAAATTGAAGGAGAAGGAAGATCATTATTTTCGAAAATAGAAGGAGATGAAGATACAATTATGGGACTGCCAGTTAAAAAAATTAAGGAATACATAAATTCTTTATGATAAAAAAATATTTAGTTATAGGAAATCCAATTGAACATTCTTTATCGCCCAAACTTCATAACCATTGGTTAAAAGAAAATAACATTAATGCTACATATGATAAAAAAATACTTGAAGAGAAAGATCTACAAAGCATTATTTATGAAGTTAAAGAAAAAAAAATAAATGGTATTAATGTTACTGTTCCATTCAAAAAAGTAGTAATTCCATTTTTAGATGAATTAAGTCCAGAAGCAAAAGATACGCAATCGGTTAACACAATTTATTTTCAAAATGGAATTACAATTGGTCATAATACCGACATTATCGGCTTCGAATTGGCAATTAAATATGCAAAATATGATATATCTGGTAAGAAAATTTTTATATTAGGAGCAGGAGGTGTGGCGCCATCAATTATTTATTCACTTAAAAAAATGAAAGCTTCAAAAATTACATTAACAAACAGAACTAAAGAAAAAGCTGAAAATTTAAAAAAATTATTCCCTCAAATAGAGCTTGTGGAATGGGGAGATATTAAAGATTTTGATATGATTATAAATACTACAAGTTTAGGCCTTAAAGAAAACGATAAAGTGCCAATTAATTATGATCAAATAGGGTCGGGAAAATTTTTTTATGATGTTATTTATAATCCTAAAAAAACAAATTTTCTTTTTGAGGCAAAAAAACGTGGCCACAAGATCGAGAACGGGAAAATGATGTTTGTTTACCAAGCCCGAGCAGCTTTTGGTTATTTTACAAAAGCTCCCAATGCGCGGGACGGACTCATACCATTAATTAATAAAAAAGTTCTTCAATTATTGGAAAATGATTAGAATAGGTTTAATAGGGGAAATTGGATCTGGCAAAACTTATGTTAGCAAGCGCTTTGGGTATCCTATATTTAACGCTGACCAGGAAGTTAAAAAAATCTACAAAACAAATAAACAATGCTTTAGAAAGTTAAAAAAAAAATTTCCAAATCAAATAAAAAATTTTCCTGTAATTAAGTCACAAATTAAAGAAATTATTAATAAAAAAAATATCAAAATTTTATCGAAAATAGTACACCCATATGTAAGATCTAATCTAAAAAAATTTTTAAAAAAAAATAATAAATGCAAATATACAGTACTTGACATTCCATTATTGTTAGAAAATAAACTTCACAAGAAAAATGATATTTTAATTTTTATTAAAACGCCCAATAAAACTATCGTAAATAGACTTAAAAAAAGGGGAAATTACAATAAAAAGATAATAAATATTTTAAAATCACAACAAATAAAAAAAAATAAAAAAATTAAACTATGTAATTATGTAATTGATAATTCCTTAATTAAAAATAATATTTTAAAACAAATAAAACAAATAAAGAAAGAGTTAAATGATTGAAGTAATCTTAGATACAGAAACTACTGGATTAAAAATATCCGAAGGCCATAGAATAGTTGAAATAGGATGTTTAGAGCTTAAAGATTTAATGCCCACAAAAAATAAGTTTCATTGTTATATAAATCCAGAAAGAAAGGTTTCACAGGAAGCTTTCAAAGTTCATGGTTATACAGATGCATTTTTATCTAAGCAAAAAAAATTTTCCGAAATAGTAGAAGATTTTTTAAAATTCATAGATGGAAAAAAATTAATTATACATAATGCAGAATTTGATATTTCTCATTTAAATAATGAATTATCTTTACTAGGAAGAAATAAAATAAAAGAAGAAGTGGTTGATACGATGCAAATCGCTAGAGGTAAATTCCCAGGTTCCGGTACAAGCCTAGATGCTTTATGTAAAAAATTTGGTATTGATAATTCAAAAAGGGAAAAACATAATGCAGTTATAGATTGTGAATTGTTGTCCAAAGTATATATAAATTTACTTGATCAAAAAGAACCAACATTTGAACTAAATGTTGATAAAGGTCTTAATGAAAAAAATAGTGATAATTTTAAAGTTAAATATTTTAATAAAATTATAAAACCGACACAAGAGGAATTAAAACAACATGATGTTTTTTTAAAAAAAGAAATTAAAAAAAATTATTTCAATTAAATTTTTCACTGTATAACTTATCAAAATCTACTTTTTTTTCAAATTTTAACTCAGGATATCCAGCTTTTTTAATCAAATCTAAAAATATGTTTTCTAATCGTGGATAAATAATTTTTTGTAAATCACAAAGAATTACTTTTCCTATTTCACTCTTATCATTTATTGAGTTATCTAGAGTAACCACTGTGGCATATTTTATTTCAAAAAAAGCCTTTGACACATTATCTTTTTTATCTTGCAGAGCTAATTTTGTAGTTACTTCTAAAGTTTTATTTTTTAGTACTGATGAAGATATATCAATATCCATTATATAATTTGTCAAATTTTCTCTGACAAACTTGAGAGCCGCAACATCTGGAGTTTCAATTGAAAGATCCTTTATATATTCTAGAATAATTTTGAATTTTTGCTCTTTATTTTCTGTCATCTAAATCTTTGTATTCTCCTTCAATATAATCTTTATCGTTAATGTCATTTTTTTTATTTTTATTTGTAAATTTTTTAAACATTATTTTTCTTGTTGGTGGAAATATAATTAAAAAACCTAAAAAATCTGTTGCAAAGCCAGGTATAATTAAAAAAATAGCGCCTATTGCAATAAAAGCCCCAGAAATTAGTTCATATGCAGGCATCTCATTTTTTATCATCTTTCTAATTCCCTGATTTAAAGTATTTAGACCTTCAGCGCGCGCATAATAAATCCCTATGAAAGCTGTTAGAAATATAAGTAATACAGTATTTAATGCTCCAATTGAGGCTCCAATTTTTATAAATAAATAAATCTCAATACCAGGAATTAAAATTATTGCTAATAATAGTGAGTTCATTTGTCTTTAATTCTTAAAATTTAGGTCATTGAAAAAGACCAACATAGTAAATATTATAAATATATATAAATTACAATGAATTATAGCTTCGAATACATAGACATTATTTTACTTGCAATGATAGCAGGTTTTATTTTTCTAAGATTAAGAGGAATCTTAGGTAAAAAAACAGGTCATGAAGAAGATGTACCATCTAGCTTCTCCAACAATTTTGAATTTAAAAAACCAGTTGTAAAAAAAGAAATATACGAGTTTGATGAAAATGCAAAAAAAGAATTTTTAAAAGGCGCACAAATTGCATACGAAACAATCATTATTTCGTTTGCTAACGGCAAAATAAGTGAAATCAAAACGCTGCTAAATAAAGATGTGTACAATTCGTTTAATGAAGCGATTAAAGAAAGATCAACAAAACAACTTAAGAATGAAACAACATTCATAGGGATTAATTCCGCCGAAATTAAAGATCATAATCAAAACAAAGACTTGTTAGAAGTAAGTGTTAATTTTATAAGTGAAATAATCACTTGTATCAAAGATAAAGAAAATAAAATTATTTCTGGAGATCCACACAAAATAAAAAGAGTAAACGATACTTGGAAGTTTTCTAGAAATATTAGGTCTCAAAATCCAAATTGGCAATTAATTAAAACTGAAGTTTAATTGAATAAAAAATTATCAAATAAAGATAAAAAAGATTGGGAAAAATTTGTTAATTCCAAAGAAGCAATACAAGATAAAGATGTACAATCTACGAAAAAAGATTTTTCATATATAGAAAAAATTATAGATTTGCACGGTTATAGTTTAGAAGAAGCAAATATTAAAATTGAAAAGTTTATTTTATCAAGTTTTGAAAAAGGTGTAAGAAAAATTAATATCATTACAGGAAAGGGTAGCAGATCAAAGAATTTAGACGATCCATATCAATCTAAAGATTTAAGTATATTAAAATATTCTGTTCCAAATTATATTAAAGAAAATAAAAATTTAATGAATAAAATTTTGAAAATAGATTTTGAATCTATTAAAATGTCATCAAAAGGTAATTTTGATATAATTTTAAAGAAAAAAAGTGATTAAAGCAAAAGTATCTAGAAATATCAAGGCAAGGTTCAGAAAAAGCAAGAAAGATCTAAATAAAAATATTAAGAATTTTTTTGATTGGGTAAAAGGTTCAGAGCTAGTTGAATTAAAAGAATGTGAAACAGAGAAAGATCCAGTGAGACCTGAATTAGATAATGAGTTTAGAACTAATTATGGAAGAAAAATATTTGGGGTTAAATATAAAAATGAAATTCACGCTGTTATGTGTTTTGCTTTTACTAATCAAATACCCAAATCAGTACATGAATTAGATCTATTTAGTAGAGATGCTTTTTTACAAAGTGCTACTAGAGATCAAAATGTCGGACAAATAGCAATTGCATATACTGTTTGGTCAAATAAAAAAGGTGGAGGAAAATTAATTGTTAAAGAGGTATTTAAAATGATAAAAAAATCAAACCATTTAAATAGGTTAGTTACTCTTTCTCCATTAACAGAAATGGCAAGAAATTTTCATCTTAAAAACGGTGCTAAAGAAATTCAAGTTAATGAAGAAACTCAGAATTTTGAGTATGAAATTATAAAATAAATTTTGATAAGTCAGTATCTTTAACAAGTTCTCCGATATGTTTTTTAATATAATCGGAGTCTATTAATACAGTTTCTCCTGATTTATCAGAGGCTGTAAAACTAATTTCATCTAATATTCTCTCTATAATAGTGTGTAGTCTTCTAGCGCCTATATTCTCCACTGTGTTATTAACCTCACTTGCTATGCTGGCTATTAAGTCAATTCCGTCATCGCTGAATTCTAACTCTACATTTTCAGTTTTTAAAAGTGCTTTATACTGTTTTATTAAACTGTTATCCGGTTCTTTCAAAATTCTTTTAAAGTCTTCACTATTTAATGCATCTAATTCAACTCTAATCGGCAATCTTCCTTGTAACTCTGGTAATAAATCTGAAGGTTTGGCAAGTTGGAAAGCCCCCGATGCAATAAATAAAATATGATCAGTTTTTATAGGGCCATATTTTGTATTAACAGTTGTACCCTCAATTAGCGGAAGAAGATCTCTTTGAACACCTTCTCGAGATACATCGCCACCAACTCTATCTGTTCTCGCTGAAATTTTATCTATTTCGTCAAGAAACACTATTCCATTATTTTCAGTTGAGTGTTTAGATGATTTAATTATTTTATCTTCTTCTATAAGCTTATCTGACTCTTCGTTAATTAAAATTTCGTGAGACTCTTTTACCGACATTTTTTTCTTTTTTGGTTTTTGTCCTAAAGATTTTCCCAGGGCATCAGAAATATTTATCATTCCAATATTTGCTCCAGGCATACCAGGAATTTCAAAAGAAGGCATTTGGCTATTTTCACTGATTGCAATTTCTATTTCATTTTCATCTAAATCACCATTTCTTAATCTTTTTCTAAAGCTTTCTCTTGTAGCAACACTTGCGCTATTTCCAACTAATGCATTTAAAACTCTTTCTTCAGCAAGCTTTTGAGCTTTGGCATGTACTTCTTTTCTTTTTTTTGATCTTTCCATTGCAATAGCAATTTCAATTAAATCTCTGATTATTTGTTCAACGTCTCGTCCTACATATCCAACCTCTGTAAATCTTGTTGCTTCAACTTTTACAAAAGGTGCTTCAGCTAATTTTGATAATCTTCTTGATATTTCAGTTTTACCAACTCCTGTAGGACCCATCATAAGTATATTTTTAGGAAGAACTTCATCTTTCATCTCCCCTTCAATAGCCTGTCTTCTCCATCTATTTCTTAAAGCAATTGCTACTGCTCTTTTAGCTTTATCTTGTCCAACAACAAACCTATCTAATTCGGAAACTATTTCTCTAGGAGACAATGAATCGGAAAGAGTATTTTTATTTTCTTTTTTATCTTTAGGAACTAGCGTTGTTACGTTTGATTTATCCATTATATTTTTTCAACCGAAATATTATTATTTGTAAACACGCAAATCTCAGCTGCAGTTTCTACAGCTTTTTTTGCAATTTCTTCTGCAGACATTTCATTGTTCATTAAAACTTTAGCTGCTGCTAAAGCATAGTTTCCTCCTGAACCAATACCAATTACGTCTCCTTCAGGCTCTAATACATCTCCAGTACCCGAAATAATAAAACTCTTTTCTTTATCAGCTACTGCCATCAACGCCTCTAATCTTCTTAAATATTTATCTGTTCGCCAATCTTTGGCTAATTCAACTGCTGCTCTGGCAAGATTTCCAGCATGTTTTTCTAGTTTAGACTCCAATCTTTCAAACAATGTTAGTGCATCTGCAGTAGAACCAGCAAAGCCAGCAATCACATTTCTTTTCTCAATCTTTCTTACTTTATTTGCGGTTTTCTTGATAACAGTATTTCCCATACTGACTTGGCCGTCACTAGCCACTACTACTTGATTTTTTTTTCTAACTAATACAATGGTTGTCATGACTCTTAGGTGGATACTATTTTTTGTAGTTCAAGTACCAAATTACAAATATTGATATCAGCAAATAATCTATATATATGTATATTCTATAATGAAACGAAAAGCGAAAATTAGCAGAAAAACAAAAGAAACATCAATTAATGTTGAAGTTAATATTGATGGCAAGGGAAAATATAAAATTGACACAGGTATAGGATTTTTAAATCATATGCTTGAACAATTATCAAAACATTCTCTAATAGATTTAAATTTAAAGGCTAAAGGAGACACTCACATAGATCTTCATCATACAACAGAAGATACAGGCATTGCTATTGGAGAATGCATAAAAAAAGCATCAAACAAATTTAAAGGTATTAAAAGATATGCTCATGCAATGATTCCAATGGATGAAACGCTTTCAAGAGTTGTAATAGATATTTCAAATAGACCGTATCTAATTTGGAAAGTAAATTTAAAAGTTGAGAAGCTTGGAGAGATGGATACGGAATTATTTAAAGAATGGTTTCAGGCATTTTCTCAAGCAGCAGGTGTTACTCTTCATATAGAAAATATTTATGGTGATAATAGTCACCATATTATCGAGTCATGTTTTAAAGGATTGGCTAGAACTTTAAGAGCTGCTTTAGAAATAGAACCTAGAACCAAAAACGCTATACCATCTACTAAAGGCTCATTATAAATATTTAATGAATATTGCAATTGTCGACTATAAATCGGGCAACATAAGCTCTGTTATTAATTCGTTCAACGAAGTTGCTAAAGACAAAGTAAAAATAGACGTCACTTCAGACATAAATAAAATTAAATCGAGCGATAAAGTTGTTTTGCCTGGACAAGGTTCGTTCAAAAGTTGTGTCGATGGACTTAATAATATCAATGGTTTGGTTGATACATTAAATGAATTTGCAATTGATAATAAAAAACCACTTCTTGGTATTTGTGTTGGCTTACAAATGTTTGCTGACATTGGTTATGAGGAAACGGAAACAAAAGGTTTAGGCTGGATTTCAGGTAAAGTTTCAAAAATTAATAATCAAAATGGAAAATATAAACTTCCTCATATTGGCTGGAATCAAATTAATATCGTTAAAGGAAGTAAGATTTTTAAAGATATAGAAAATAATTCTCATATGTATTTTGTGCATAGTTATGAATTTATTCCAAATGAAAAAAACGTAATTTCAGCTACTACTGATTATTCATCAAATGTAGTTTGTGCAGTAGAAAAAGAAAATATATTTGGAACACAATTTCATCCAGAAAAGAGTGATAAGGTGGGGCTAAAAATAATTAATAATTTTATAAATTTATAAATGAAAATATTTCCTGCAATAGATATTAAAGATAAGAAATGTGTAAGATTAATAAAAGGAGACTTTGATAATAAAACTGAGTACGAAATTTCTCCTGTTGATCAAGCAGGCAAATACAAAGATCATGGTTTCAAAAATTTACATATTGTTGATTTAGATGGCGCCTTAACAGGAGAAACAGTAAATTTAGATATTATCAAGGATATTGTTACTAAATTTGATCTTAAAATTGAGATTGGTGGAGGCATAAGAAACTTTAAAAGTATACAAAAATATACTGATGTAGGAGTTGAAAAAGTTATTTTAGGAAGTGCAGCAATAAAAGATAAAAATTTTTTAAAAAAAGCATGTGAAAAATTTCCAAATAAAATTGCTTTGGGTTTAGATGCTAAAGATGGGTTTTTGTCAGTATCTGGATGGAAAGAAAATTCTAATCAATTAACTTTAGATTATTTAAAAGAAGTTAATGATTATGGCGTTAGTAGATTAATTTACACAGATATTAATCGCGATGGCATGAAACAAAGCCCAAATTTTGAAGAAACATCAAAAGTAGCCGAGAAATCAAATTGTCCTGTGATTATTTCTGGTGGAGTTTCATCCATAGATGATATTAAAAAAGCTAAGAATTTAAAAAATATTGAAGGAATAATAGTTGGTAAAGCCATCTATGATGGTGACATTCAATTAGAAGAACTAGTGAGAGAAGATGCTTAAAAATAGAATAATTCCCTGCTTAGATGTTAAGAATGGTCGTGTAGTTAAAGGAATTAATTTTGTTGATCTTAAAGATGCAGGAGATCCTGTTGAACAAGCTAAAATTTATAGCGATGGTGGAGCTGACGAAATTTGTTTTTTAGATATCACAGCATCTAATGAAAATAGAGATACTATTTACGATGTTGTAGAAAAAACATCTAAAAAATGCTTTGTACCATTGACAGTTGGTGGAGGTGTTAGAAGCATTGAAGATATCAATAAATTATTAAACTCTGGAGCCGACAAGGTTTCAATAAATACTGCCGCGGTTGAAAACCCAGCAGTAGTCAAAGACAGCTCAAAAAAATTCGGATCACAATGTATTGTGGTTGCTATTGATGCAAAAAAGAATGGTGACAAATGGGAAATTTTCACCCACGGTGGAAGAAAAAATACTGGAATTAATACAATAGAATTTGCAAAAAAAAATGGAAGAAAGCGGAGCTGGAGAATTGCTGGTTACCTCTATGGACCGAGATGGAACTCAAATAGGGTATGATATTGAATTAATGTCTAAAATTTCATCAAAAGTAAATATTCCAGTTATAGCTTCAGGTGGAGTAGGGAACTTAGATCATTTAGTTGATGGTATTAAACTTGGAAATGCTAGCGCTGTTCTAGCGGCATCAATATTTCATTACGGAAAATATTCTGTAAAAGAGGCTAAAGAGTATTTGGACTCAAAAGGAATACCTGTTAGGATTTAATATGCTTAGTACATTAGAGAGCCTTTTTAAACTTGCTAGAGACAGAAAGAATAATCCAGTAGATGGATCTTATTCCAATAGATTATTGAGTGATAAATCATTAAGTAAAGATAAAGTTTTAGAGGAAATAAATGAATTGATAGAAGCAGTAGAAAAAAAGACAAACAAAATTCATGAAGCTGCAGATGTTTTTTATCATTTAATAATGTATCTAGAAGCAAACGATGTTAAAATTGAAGATGTAATGGAGGAATTAGACAAAAGAAAAAAATGAGTTACGACGATAATAATATTTTTGCAAAAATTCTCAGAGGGGAAATACCTTGTAAAAAAATCTATGAAGATGAATATGTTTTATCATTTCACGATATTAATCCTCAGAAAAAAATTCATGCACTCGTAATTCCAAAAGGTAAATTTACTGATTTAGACGATTTTGCAAAAAAAGCGACAGACAAAGAAATAGTTGGATTTATAAAGGGCGTTAACAAAGTTGCTGTAAAACTTGAGATAACTATGGATAATGGAGAAGGATACAGGGCTCTTGTTAACATTGGTGAATTTGGAGGTCAAGAAGTTCCCCATCTTCACTTCCATTTATTTGGTGGAGAAAAAATTGGAAAAATGGTTCAATAACATTGCAAGTAGATAGATATTATTTAGAGATAAATTCTTTAAAAAGTTTAAATCAAACTAATTCTCCTAATCAAGATTTAACTCTAGAAAAAGTGAATCCTCCAAATATAGAGTTAAATAAGTTTTTTTATAAAAACATAGGAAAAAATCATCGATGGGTTGATAGATTAGCCTGGGATAATTTAAAATGGATTTCTTATTTAGAAAATAAAAACGTGAATACTTACACACTAAAATTAAATAATGATTTAGTTGGATATTTTGAAACAATTCAAGATTTATCAACAAAAAGTATTGAAATAGGATATTTTGGAATACTTGATGATTATATTGGCAATAAATTTGGAAGTTACTTACTATCTGAAGCTATAAAAATATGTTTTCAACTTAAACCTCAAAAAGTATGGGTCCATACATGCTCACTTGATCACAAACATGCACTAAGTAACTATTTAAATAGGGGGTTGAAAATTTTTAAGAAAGAAACAATAAACTTACAAAATAGTTAATCATTAGTAGGAAGCTTAAATAATTTTTCATCAACTATTTTATTAATTGAAGTATTAAAAATATATGTAACAGCTAAATTTTGATAAATATCTTCTATCTGCCAGCCAATTAAATCATAATTTTCCCTGCTAAAAAAAATATTAATATTACTATTATTTTCGTTTATTTGAAAAAATAAGTATTTATTTTCTACTTCATCTAAACTTGAAGATTTGATTTTATTTATTAAAAAATTTTTATCTAAAAGAAAGTGAAAAGGTGTACTTTTTATTGGATAACGATAGTATTGCTCATTATTTTTGATTACTAAACTAGTACCATTTGATACTAAGATTTTATTATTTCTCTTTTCATATTGGCAAAATATTTTTTTTGGATATTGAATAATACATTTACCTTTTTCATCTTTTCCATTAATAGTTTGAATAAAATCAAAACTTATATTTTGAGTTTTGCTTAATTTTTCCAAAACATTATCTTTGTTAGAAGCATTTAAATGATTTTGAAGTAAAATAAAAATTATAAAGGAAAAAAAAATTTTTTTCATTTAAGAATTTCTCTTTTACCAACATGATTTGCTTTACTAACTACTCCATTTTCTTCCATCATATCAATAATTCTTGCTGCCCTGTTGTATCCAATTTGAAGTTTTCTTTGTAGAAAAGAAGTTGAAGCTTTTCCTTCACTTTTTACTAATTGTAAAGCACTTTGATAAAGCTCATCTTTATCATTCATTTCAGAATTTTCCGTATCAATATCTGAATTTTCTGAAAACTCTAAGATTTCATCAACATAATCTGGTTCCGCTTGAGATCTTAAGAAGTTATTTATTTTTTCAATTTCATCCTCTGTAACAAAAGGAGCGTGTATTCTTGTTATTTTATTTGCTGAAGACATAAATAACATATCTCCTTTACCTAAAAGTTGTTCAGCTCCTTGCTCACCCAAAATTGTTCTGCTGTCAATCTTTGAAGATACTTGGAATGAGATTCTAGTTGGAAAATTTGCTTTTATAGTTCCAGTGATTACATCAACACTCGGTCTTTGAGTTGCCATTATAATATGTATACCTGCAGCTCTAGCCATTTGAGAAAGTTTTTGAATATAACTTTCAATATCTTTTCCAGATACCAACATTAAGTCAGACATTTCATCAACGATCACTACAATGTAAGGCATAAAAGTTTTATGTTTAGAATTATATCCATCTATATTTCTTACACCAACTTTAGTCATTAATTTGTACCGATTCTCCATTTCTTTTACGACCCAGCCTAAAACAGAAGCTGCTTTTTTTGCTTCTGTAATTACAGGACATAATAAATTAGGAATACCTTCATAGGTAGAAAGTTCTAACATTTTTGGATCTATAAGAATGAATTTACATTTGTCAGGCGTATGTCTATACAACAAAGATAATATTATTGTATTAATACATACGGATTTACCAGATCCAGTTGTACCAGCAATTAAAAGATGTGGCATTGTACTTAGGTCACCAATGATAGGGTTTCCTGAAATACTTTTACCTAAGGCTATTGGTAGTTTGATATCTTTTTTCTTAAATTGAGAGTCTTTAATAACTTCTCCTAGGTAAACATTTTCTCTAGTTATGTTTGGCAGCTCTATTCCTATACTGTTAGAGCTTGGAATAATTGAAATTCTAGCAGATTCAGAGCTAGTATTTCTTGCTATATCTTCAGATAAATTAATTATTTTTGAAACTTTAACCCCAGCGGCTGGTTCAAATTCATTAAGCGTTACCACTGGACCATAATTTATTTTTTTTATCTTACCCTCAACTCCAAAGTCCATTAATACTTTTTCAAGAAATTCTTCATTAATATTTTCATTTTTTTTTGCAATTTTTTCATTTTTAGATGGCAATTTAAGTAATTCTAAACTTGGAAGAATAAATTTTTTAATATCATTATTAGTTTTATTTTCAAATGGTAAATTTTCTTGTACTCTCTTATCTTCTTTTAAGTTTTGATTATAGATACTTTCTTTTAAATAACTATCTTCATTCACATTTTTAATTTTTTTACGAAAAGATAAAGATCTTAAAAATTTTATATAATTTATTGTATGAGAAATTTTAAAATTAATACTTTTTAAAAAAATAAAAAAAATAATGATAGCTAAAACATAATATGAAACTTTGTTATTAATTTCTAAAATAGAAGCTAAAAAACTATCTTCAAGAAATAATCCTATAAAACCACCATTACCATTAACAGTTAACAAAAACGATTCATTTTTAAAATAAGATAAAAAAAGACTACCAAGAATAATATAAATTATACAAAAAAATAAATTATCAATAAATACAATTTGTTTTTTATAAATTAAAATATTTATACCTGAAAAAAATAAAGTAATTGGTATTAAAAAAGCTATCAATCCCACAGACTGAAAAAGGAAATCAGAAACTATACTTCCTTTATATCCCATTAAGTTTTGTATCTCGTTTGTATGACTTATAATAAAATTTGGATCATCTGGTGAATAACTGGCGAGTGAAATTAATATTGATAAAGCAAAGAATATAACTATTAATCCGAAGAATTCTGTAATTCTTCTGATTAAAAATTCTTTTGTTTTAGTTAAAAAATTTGCAAATTTCATATAAATGAATCAAATCAGTTGATTTGTACCATTTAATTATTATTGGTAAAATTAAAAAATTTTATGAAAATTTGTCTAATCGGAAATAATCTTACTAGCTTGATTTTGGCTTATATCTTATCTAAAAAAAATTTTCATACACAGATATATTCAATAAAATCTAAGAAAACAAATTATAAAACAAGAACATTAGGTATAACCAATCATAATTTAAATTATTTAAATATTTATTTTAAAAATATTTACAAAAAAACAGAACCTATAAATGAGATAAAGATTTTAATCCAAAATAAAAAAATTAATGAGGAAGTTTTATTTAAGAAAAATTCATCCGTACTTTTTAATATGATAAAATACGATAAATTAATTTCATTTATTAGGTCAAAGATTAAAAGAAATAAATTTATTTCATTTAAGTATATAAAAAAAAATTCTAATTTAAAATACTTAATTAATGAAAAAAAATTTAAATTAGTTATTAATTGTGAAGTTTCAAATTTTTTTACAAAAAAATTTTTAAAAAAAATAATTTCAAAAAACTATCACAACAGAGCATTTACAACTATAATTGAGCATACAAAAGTAAAAAATAATAGAGCCACACAAATCTTCACAGAATACGGACCCATTGCATATCTTCCATTATCAGACAGGTTTACCTCAGTAGTCTTTTCATTTGACATTAAAAAAAAAGAAGAAATATCTAGTGGTGAAATTATTAAATTAATTAAAAAATTTAATCCCCTCTATAAAATATTGTCTTACAAAAAAATTGAAAGTTTTAATTTGAATTTAAGATTAGCAAAAAAATATTATTATAATAATATTCTTTTTTTTGGAGATTCAATTCATTCAATCCATCCTCTTGTTGGACAGGGATTTAATATGACAATTAGAGATATAATAAAGCTTGATGAAATTTTGGATAAAAAAATTGAATTAGGATTAAGTATTGATAAACATATATATAAAGAGTTTGAAAAAAAATCAAAAAGTTATAATTCAATGTTTTCTTTTGGAGTTGATTTTATTCACGAATTTTTTAAATTTAATAAAAATTTTATTCCAAAAAATATTTCGAAAAAAATTTTCGAATTTATAAATAAAAATCAGAAGTTAAAAGAACTTAGTATTAATATAGCAAATAAAGGAAATTTAAATTATTGAACAGTTTTTAAATTTGTAAAATCTGTATTATAAGTACTTAGTATTTCCTCAAATTTAACTTTTCTTTCTTCTAAATTTTTTGTTTCCAAAAGTATCTGTTTTTCAACTATTGAAAATGGGGAGGCCATTGATAGCGCTGACAATGTTTGATAAACGTTTTGTTCTTCAAGATCTTTCCAATTTATTTGAAATCCTCTTTTTTCAAATAAAATTTTTAACTCATTCATTATTTTTTTTATTTTAGAAAATTCAAAATTTTCTTGTTTTAAATTTTCATCATTTTTATAAAGTTTATAATCAACATTTAGTTCTCTATAAAGTTTTGTACTTTCAATTTCTTCGATTTTTTTAAATCTATTAAGACCTTTAATAATAATTATATATCTGCCATCATCGGTTTCATTAAAACTAATTACTTTACAAACACAACCTACATCAAATAAATCTGGCTTTTTTAAATTACCTGTTTTTTTTGGCTGTATCATTCCGATAAGTCTGTTTGATGCCATAGTGTCATTTATCATTTGAAGATACCTAGGTTCAAATATATTAAGTGGTACAGTAGTATCTGGAAAAACTATAAAGTTTGATAGTGGAAAAATAGGTATTTTAGTTGGCAAATTATTTGATATATCCATAATGCAGCAATGATACAAAAATGAATAAAGAATTACAAGAACTAGACAAACTTTTTAAAGAAAATAAGTGGAATCAAGTTGTAAAAAAAACAAAAATTTTGATTAACTCTGAAGAAGTTATAGCGCCTTATTATAATCTACTTGGATTATCATTATCAAAGCTGAATAAAAATCAAGATGCAGAAAATTTTTTTATCAAGGGTATAAACAAGTTTCCTGATGAAATTAGTTTAAAGTCTAATATTGCATTAACTCAAATTAAACTTAATGAATTAGATAAAGCTGAACAAAATTTAAATAAAGCAATTAAAATTAATGAAGATGATATTTATACTTTATTTGTAATTGGTAAATTAAAAAGAGAGCAACAAAAATACGAAGAAGCAGTAGTAGCTTTAAAAAGAGTTTGCGAAAAAAATGTTAAATTTACAGATGCTTTAACATTGTTGGGCCAAACTTATTTAGATCTAGGTCATCTAACAAATAAAGAAGAATATTATGATCTTGCTAGAAAAAATTTGTTATTACATAGTAAAATTTTTCCTTTAATTGGAGGAACTGACTATGTTTTAAGCACATTCACTGACTATGCATTAAATGATTTTCATCAAAAAATAATGTTGAATAAAATTAAGAATTTAGATTTTAATGATTTTCACAAATCTTTTATTAACTTTGCTATTGGTAAATCATTTGAGGATCAAAAAAAATACTCTCAATCTGCTGAATTTATTAAAATTGCTAATCAAATCAAAAACAAAGAAGTTGATAAAAATATTATTAAAAATGAAATTTTAAAATTTAGAAATATAAGAAAAATATTTGATAATTACAGTTTAAAAGTAGAAGATACTAAAGATCTTTTTCAAAAAAAAATGATATTTATTGTGGGACTTCCAAGATCTGGGACTACATTAGTTCATCAATTATTATCATCAGCAGATAATACTTATGGTTTTGGAGAATCAGTTTTTTTAGATATTTATTTACGTGAAAAGATTTTTAATAAAGACTTTTTATCAAATTTATTAAATAAAAAAACAATGAACGATCATATAATTCATATTTCAAACGAAATTGGAAAAAAATATAATTCAAAAAGTGAACAAAACATATTTATAGATAAAATGCCACCGAATTTTTATTGGATTGGATTTATTAAATTATTATTTCCAAACTCTAGAGTAATTCATACGAGTAGAAATATTAAAGATAATTGCCTCTCACTTTATAAAAATATTTTTGGGAGTAAAGATTTGGATTGGAGCTATAATGAAACAAATATTTTAAGGTATATCATAAATTATAGAGACGTAATGAAATATTGGAAAAAAAAATTTGGAGAATTTATTTATGAATTAAAATATGACGATCTGGTAAAAAATAAACATCAAGAATCAAAGAAATTATTTAACTTCTGCAATATGAAGTGGGATGAGAATATTTTTGATTTTTATAAATCTGCAAAACCCATAAGAACAGTGAGTTTGTACCAAGTTAAAAAACCCATATATCAAAATTCAGTAAATAGTAGCCAAAATTATAGTAATTATTTTGATTTTTTGAATAAGTTAGATGATTTTTAAAATTAAAATTAAAATTATATTTTGTTAAATCATGATTGAAATTAATTATATAGTTTTTAGTTGATTTAATGTCTAAAAATATTTAATTATATCATTGAAATAAGCGGGCATAGCTCAGTGGTAGAGCGTCTCGTTGCCAACGAGAAGGTCGTGGGTTCAAGTCCCATTGCCCGCTCCATACTAAAAAATTATGAGTGAAGATTTATCAAAAAAAAAATGCATACCTTGTGATGGTGGAATACCTGGCTTTGATATAACAGAAATACATAAATATCTGAAAATGGTTGATGGTTGGGAAGTAACAGCAAATGATGACAAAATTTATTATCTAATAAAAGAATTTAAATTTAAAAATTTTATAGAAAGTAAAAATTTTGTTAATAAAGTTGGAGAAATAGCTGAGGACGAAGGTCATCATCCAGACATATGGTTTGGTTGGGGATATGCTAAAATTAAAATATTTACACATGCTATTAAGGGATTACACGAAAGTGATTTCGTTTTAGCTGCAAAAATAGACAAGATAAATCAGTGATTAAAATGTCTTGTTTTTGAAAATATCAAGACAATTCCCATATCATTTGCAAATTTAATTATTTCTCTATCTCTTATTGAACCGTATGGTTGAATTATAGCTGAGATACCTGATTGAACTAGATTTTCAATTCCATCAACAAAAGGGAAAAAAGCATCTGAAGCAGCTACGATAGGAATTTTTTCATTAAATTGTTTAAATCTTTTCATTTTTTCTACAGCAATTTTACAGCTGTCAAGTCTGTTTGGTTGACCAGAACCTATACCCAATGTTTTATTATCTTGAGCAATAACTATTGCATTAGATTTTACTGAACGACATACATTAAAAGAGAATATAAGTTGTTCCATTAAGTGTTTAGACGGTTTAATTTTTGAAACAACTTTAAAATTATTTTTATTAAATACTTTATTATCAGCAGTTTGAAATAATAAAGATTTTATTCCAGATAATACTTTATTGTAATTCTCAAGTTTAGTTTGTGAACTGTCAATTAATCTGAGATTTTTTTTATTTTTAAATAATTTAATAGATTTTTTATCAAAACCATCTGCAATAATTACTTCATAATAATTTTTTATTATTTCTTTAGCTATTTTTAAATTAACTCTATAATTGCAAGCTAAAATTCCCCCAAAAGCACTTACGGGGTCACAATTAATAGCAGAAATATAACTTTTTAAATGATCAAACTCAACTGATACACCTGATGGATTAGCATGTTTAACAATTACTGTTCCTCTATTTTTTGGCAATGTTTTTATTAAATTTAAACAGGCGAAAATATCGTTATAGTTATTGTAACTTAGTTCTTTTCCTTGCAATTTTTTTAATCCAAAATTTTCTCTATCACCATAGATTGCTCCAAGCTGATGAGGATTCTCACCATATCTTAATTTTTGAATTAAATTTGCTTTGAAAATTAATATCTCAGGTATTTCTTCTTTTTTTAAGGATTTATTAAAATAATTAAAAATTGCCGAGTCATAGCTGGCCGTTTCTCCAAAAGCAATTCTAGCCATTTTTTCTCTAAATTTTAATGAAGTTTTTCCATTAAATGAATTTAACTCATCAATAAATTTTTGATAACTATCAATCTTCGTAATAACAACAACATCTTTATAGTTTTTTGCGGCTGATCTAACTAAAGTTGGACCACCAATATCAATATTTTCAATTATTTCTTGATGATTTTTTTTCAGATTAACTGAATTTTCAAAAGGATAAAAGTTAGTAATAATTAAATCTATACTTTTAAAATTAAGTTTTTTAATGGTTCTTTTATGAGAATTTTTATCTCTTTTATATAGTATTCCTGAGTGTATTTTTGGATGTAAAGTCTTCACTCTTCCGTCCAAAATCTCTGGAAATTTTGTAAAACTTGAAACTTCTTCACAATTATATCCTAGTGATCTTATTTTTTTATAAGTTCCTCCTGAACTTATTAGCTGTACTCTATATTTTTTTAGTTCTTTTAAAATTTTATTAAGTCCAGTTTTATCTGATACAGAAATTAATGCTGATTTAATTTTCATACTTTAGATATTTCCCATAAAATATTTTGCACTTCACTATTAGTTAATCCAGTTACTAGTATATTTTTATTTTCTATATACCTATTCTTTCTTCCAAAATATAAACCGGTTTCAATATCTATATTATGATTTTTACAAGTAAATTTCCAACCAGCATTATTGTTTTCAATAAGTATAGACTCATTATTTAATAATTTAGTTAATTTAATTTCTGGAAGCAGATGAAATCTTAGTTCAAAATTACTAGATTTAAAGTTTTTTGTTTTTATTAATTTATCACAACCAACTAGTTTGCAGTTTTCATGAAAGTATTGTAATTGTCTTTCATGAATTACTCCGTTAGACTTAGAATAGGCATCGTGGGAAGCTTTTATAAACCACAAATTTTTTTCAAATTTAATATCTTTATTAAAAACTTTGAAACTTTTATTTACCAACATATGTCCATATTTATCTCTTTGAAATCTTACTGAGGAAGAGTTATTTAAAATTAACGTAGAATGTGTAGCTGTTGATTTAGATATAATATTCAGCTGGTGCTTATGATTTTGAAAATAACCTGAATTTGTAATTACTTTTTCACCTGAAAAACTAAATTCAAAAGAAAACACTCCAGCTTGATAGTCTTTTGAAAATTTTTTTTCAGGAACTAAGCCAAGATCAATAGCTAATGAGGATTTTTTATTTTTTAAAATGACATATCCTCCTGCCTCATTTGTATCATCTTTAAATTTATATTTGTGAAAATTTAAATAATCATCAAATTCTTTATTTGAATCTTCGAAGTTGCCATTGAATAATATTCCTTTTTTTTTATTACTACATAAAAGATTGTATGATTTGCCTAGGTAAAAAATTTCTTCATCTAAAAACTCAGGAATATTTGTTTGAGATTCTTTTAAAAGTTCTCTTATTATAATTAAATATTTAAGATATAATACTAACTGTCTCAGATTTCTAGATTTAGGAAATCCACTAGAGTCCAAAGAAAAATTCAATATTTTTTTTAAAAGATCAATACCAAATTTAAGATAAAATACATCTCCATAAGTCAAACCAACTAAAATTATAGCTGTGCTTCCAATTATTTTATCGTCTAATTTATCTGATCTTTTTATTTCATATATTAAATGATTTGTTTGTTTTTTTATTAAGTTATTAAAATGTAATTTGTATTCAGTTTCAGAATTTTCGTAAGTTAGTTTTGAGTTTGAAATCCAAGCAATAATTCTTTTTGATAAAATATCCAAATCCCAAATGTGTTGTTTATATTTGTAATTTTCTTCAATCCAATTGGAAATTATATTTTGGGTAATTTTTTTCGAAGATTTTAAATCTAAAGAAAATAACCAAAAAAAGCTATGAAGTTTTTTGAAATTTTTACTATTTAAATTTATTGATTCCTTCCAAACTGAATTTAATGAAAAATCTTCAATATTATATTTTTTTTATCAATTTTAATTAAGCAGTTTAAAATACTTTGACTAGGTTTATATATAATAACCTTATCGTCAATTTTTGATATTTTTTTATTATAAATGGGAGAGTTTAAATAAATCTTTCTTAACTGATTTAATAACTGAAAGAGCATAGAACCAAAGTTTAAAAATGCACTTTTTATAAACATTTAGATTTGTTTTAAAATTTTGATATTTTTTTTTAAATCTCCATTATTTTCTTTAAAAACTGTAGTGCCTGAAACCAAAATATCTACTCCAGCTTCAATAGCTATTTTAGAAGTTTCAAAATTTATTCCTCCATCGATTTCAATTTTAAAATTTAATTTACGTTCATTTCTTATTTTATCTAAATCTTTAATTTTTTGAACAACATCGGTTATAAATTTTTGTCCTCCAAAACCTGGATAAACACTCATTATTAATATTAAATAAACTTTATCTAAATATTCTTCAGCTGCTTTGATTTCAGTATTAGGATTTAAAGAAATTCCAACTTTTTTATTTAATGATTTAATTAGATTTATTGTTTCAGAAATATTTTCAGTTGCTTCTGGATGAAAAGTTATAATATCAGCACCTGCATCACTGTAATCCTTGATATACTTATGGACCGGATCAATCATCAAATGTACATCAAATGGTAAACTTGTATATTTTCTTAAGCTTTTAATTACTGGAGGACCAATCGTAAGGTTCGGAACAAAATGACCATCCATTACATCAACATGTATCATATCAGCACCGTTGTCTTCTAACCTTTTTATATCATCTCCCAACTTACTAAAGTCAGCAGATAAAATTGAAGGTGAAATTTGTATTTTTTTCATCGATTACTAACTATACTAGTATCAATTTTATTTTTTAATTTGAATTAATTTTTACTAAAAATTCTATAAATTTCTTGAGCTATTTCGCTTTCTAAAGGAAAAGATAACATACCCATGACAGAATAACCCAGAATATATGGCATTAAGTAAAATCTAATCATGTAGAAAAACCATG